>CAMZKN010000137.1 GCA_947311315.1 uncultured Desulfobulbaceae bacterium
TCTTCGTTGCTGTGAAAATTTTATCCTCGGAATATCACGTATATGCCTGTGGTAAAATTTTCTTCACGCCTTGATTCAGAACAAAAATGCTCATTTCTGGACAGACACTTACTAGCGGTTTACCGCGCTAGTCTTCGTAAAATGTACATAATAGGAATAATTACTACCGTAAGCTCTGAGGTTTACTCCACTGGTCGGCTAGCTTATTCAACAATACCATTGACAATTCAGGGAATGATGTCAAAGGGCTGTGTGCTTCTTCTACTTGAAGAAATTTTATTTACTTGTTAGTCAATGGTAAAATGAATATCTGAAATAGAGTGATTAGAATGAATGTGTTTTTTCAAATTGCAATATATTTTCTACTTTTTTACGGGATTTGTGTCGCATTCATGTACGTCAACAGGATTCCTTCCTCTTTTTTCCACCTGCTAGCACACACAAACAACATAATTTTGAACACGTTATCAATTATTCGCTGCCAAGAGACGGTGTCACCCTGCATGGCTGGCTGGTAAACCCCAAACAGGTCAAAGAAAAACTGATCATTTACTTTGGCGGCAATGCTGAAGATGTCTTTTTCAATATTGATGAATTCAGTGATATCCAAGCCGCATCACTTTTTGTCGCTTACCGAGGATATGGATCCAGCAGTGGAACGCCTGGAGAAAAAGAGTTTTTTGCTGATGCGTTGGCCATCATTGATGATGTCAATGTCACCTATTCGCCAAAACAAATTGTTCTTATCGGACGCAGTCTTGGCTCCGGAGTCGCCTGTTTTGCTGCTGCCCATAGAAGAGTACAGGGAGTGATCCTGGTAACCCCCTATGACAGCATAGAAAATGTCGCACAAGCACATTACCCCTGGCTACCAATCGGCCCCCTCCTTAGACACCGTTTTCCCTCCATTGATTATGTAGACAAACTGAATTGCCCCGCAATGATAGTATATGGCGGCAAAGATACGACTATTCCTCCGAAAAGAACAGAAAACCTTATTCGTTATATTTCCGGGGAAAAAGAAATTGTGTACCTTGAACACGCAGATCATGGAAACATAGAGATGTTTCCGGAATACTGGGCGGCCCTTCTACGTTTTCTTGACCAGACAACAGACATTACCGGCAAGTGATGACCAACTCCTGTGGATCCAACTCCAGGGCTTTTTCCAGCTCATTTTCTGTTTCAGGGAGTACCTCAAAAAAGACAAACACATAGAGGGAAAACAGCTGATAGTCTATGAAAGTCTCCAAAACTGGCAATATCATTTAAAAATTTTTTTCTACCGGTAAAAGCAGACTGCGAATGATTTCTGCTGACGTCTTTTCCAAGAGTAATGCTTGTGTGTCACATATCTTTCCAGAAACCAGCCGCAGTAGTATTTATTTCCTGAGTGTCATAGCCACTATCCCGACAGGCTTTCCTGAAGCGTTGAATTGTCCTTTGAGCTTCAACGCTATTTTGTGTGTCAAGATAAAAAACAAAAAGCTGGCGGGCAAGCTGGAAATTTTCCGGCATCCGCTGAAAAGCACTTTCAAGTACTGTACAAGCCTGTTCTTTACGCCCCTGACCGACCAGGAGCGACGCCCATCCCTTAATTACCATTACCCACTAACGCGGTAAACCGCAAGTAAATACCTTTGGGGGTATATACCTATTTTCCTGTCTAAATACTCCGCTCAATTTCTTGTTTTTTTATTACATATTTTACGGAGTAAAGTACTAAAATACTCTCTGAGTTCATGCATTCCAGAAATGTTAATCAAAAAAAAACAGGCAAAACAGGCAAAACTGCCAAGAAACCCTAACTATTTAATAGATTCATAATTCTATGTTTTTATTACCTGTGACAGTCAATAACCTGCTTCTTCCCTTCTTCGTCAACAGCAACATAGGTAAAAGCGGCCTCTGTGACCAGCAATTCAGGAATAGTGTCAGCGGGTTGATCCAGTGCCGGTTTAACCCAGACTTCAAGCTCAATGGTAATAGAAGTTGTACCAATCTTTTTCACCCTGCCGTAGCAGCATACCGCATCACCAACATGCACCGGTTTTATAAAGCAGATGGTATCAACGGCCACGGTAACAACACGGGAACAGCTGCTTTCACGGGCAAGGATGCCCCCGGCGATATCCATCTGAGACATGATCCAGCCTCCAAAAATATCGCCCTGCGGATTGGTATCGGCGGGCATTGCAAGAGTCCTCAGGATAAGTTCGCCAGTGGGTTTATCATGCTTTTCCATCAGGCCCTACCTTTTTCAACTGCGTGACAGGTGACATCACCTGTGAGTCGAATGTGTTCAGACGTTGTATTGCCAGATTTTGGAATGGCCAATAACAGTGTACGAGCATAAGGTTGACGAGGGTTTTCATACAATGTTTCACTGCGTATCTCCTTTTTCATAATTGATAATACACTCCCCCCCTTAAGGGATGCAGCATTTGTATATTTTCACCTTCTCCCTGAGTCTCTTCTTGGTTTCGAATGGTTCATTGTATACAATCCTGTTCTCTCTTTTTCAATCTAATTCGTCCAAGTTACGTTTTAATCCTTCCCAAACAGCCATTTAAGCGTTCGTCCTTGAATTTTGTGATTGGCACGCTATACTTTATATATACTGGTATGTTGTTCAAACGCAAAAAAACCGGAAAACACGATATGTCACAAAATAATAGAAGGTTCAGCCGAATAGTTTTTAACGTAAGAGCAAGGTTGGTCGCGGGTGGGAAAAAATACTCTATTGACCAGATAGCCAATCTGAGTGTTGGTGGCTGCCTACTACATATCGGGGAAGATCTCCCTCTGAAAAGTGAATGTTCACTGACAATTCTTCTCACACGAATGGAACCTGGAGTAACTATTTCAGGTGAAATTGCTCGTTCCAGCGAGGGAGAGGTCGGCATCAAATTTACCGCCATAGATCCAGACAGCCTTTTTCATCTGCAAAATATTATACGGTACAATGCAGAAGACCCTGATGTCATTGAAGAAGAAATACTCACCTGCCCTGGCCTGAAATAGATCTTTACTTCAGCATTGCATGCAATCCAGCCCCATTTCTTCTTCTGGATATGAAATAGCAGTCACCCTCCACAACAACATCCAGGAAACAGCAATAATTGATAATGTGACCCTAACTTGACTTTCGAGAATAGTTCACAACAGTAAATGGCTCGGATGCATCGGCATAATTCATCCTACTGACCTCGATAAAATCTTCTTCAAAATCAGGAAACGTCACATCACCGACCACGTCTCTTTCAAGCTTTGTAAGCGTAACACCGGTTGCTAGAGGGAATGACAGCGCAAAAATCTGAGCGCCACCAATAATAAAAACTTTTGGAACCGATCCACACATGTTGAGAGCCTCAGACAGAGATTCTGCACGCTCAGCACCTTCAGGGCTGTAATCTTTATTACGACTGAGCACAATGTGCCGCCTGCCGGGCAGAGGAGCGGGAAAAGATTCAAAGGTTTTTCGCCCCATTATCATAGGGTGGCCAATGGTTGTTTTTTTAAAAAGACGAAGTTCTTCAGGTATATGCCACGGCAGTTTATTGTCGAGACCAATCACACGATTTTTTGCCATTGCAGCTATAAGTATTATTTCCATTTGCGATAATTTAGTGAAGTAATTGAAAAATATATTGTTTTTACACTGGCTTCAATTTAATAATACGAATAATATGGCATTTATACAAATGATTTAATATTCTTTATAGAGAAGGTCTGAATTGTGAAACGATGAAATGAGCTGGAGGTTTCGATGAAAATATATTGTCCCCACTGTGGGGTGAAAGGTTCTGCAGACGATTCGTATCGTGGGCAAAAAGTAAAATGTCCAAAATGTGGCGGTATGTTTGAGGCTGCTGCTGAGGAAACCGTCACCACGACACCGGTAGATTCACCACCTGAAGCTGTGCTTCCTGCAATTTCAGATGACGCAATCACTCAACCAGTTACAGAGAGTACAGCTGTCACTCCGTCTATAGACGAAAAGAAAACACTCGGTTCAGTAAATCGTGCACCAAAAGTTCAACTACAGTGGGCACAACAGCCCCGAAAAACAGAACCGGCAAGTGATACAGTAGACACACAAGACTTGTCTGATTCTTTTGTTGAACCAGAGGAACCTACATTTTTCGACGATTCGGCAGACGTAACGGCTTTTGATGAACTTGAAGAAATTGTCGTCACTGGCCCCTCTCAGGATGATTCTGAACCCGCCCCTGAAATGGCATTTGATGAAAGTGGTCTCGAAGAAGCCTACAACGAAATTGACAATGCCGACACCGATGATTTTATCGATGAAACTGAACTCATTGATAAAAGTGACGAGATTCTCAATGAACCATATGGCACTGAAAAAGAACAATGCTGGCAATGTGGGATAGAAGAGAGTGAAGGAGAACCCTTTATCGCCAAGGACGGACGATTGTACTGTACCAACTGTGTACCTGCCGAAGAGGCTACCGAAATTGATAAAACCAGCACAGAGCAACAACAGAGTGGCCCCACCGATTATTATTCAAAATTTACCATTGGGAGTGCCCTCCGTGAGGCCTGGGCGAAGACCAAAGGCGCCAAGGCTTCCATCTGGGCCGGCAGCGCAGTCATGTATTTTATCCTGCTTATTCTTTTTGCAGGAAGTGCGTATTTGCTCCCACCCCTGGTAACAGAACAGGCACCAGACATAACGAATATTTTAACAAATGCCTTTGCTCAGACTCTTCTTGATATTCTTTCTGTGATCTTTGTGGCAGGTCTGTTCTACATGGGAATCAGAAAGGTCGCAAAAGATCCAATCTCCTGGAAAATGATTTTCAAAGGATTTTCCTGTGCAGGAAAGATAGTAGTCGTTTTTATTTTGCAATCCATCCTTATCTCAATCGGTTTTCTCTTGCTGATTCTTCCCGGAATATATCTCAGTATCGGCTATCTTATGGCAGTACCACTCATTGTCGACAAGGGTCTCTCACCCTGGCAGGCCATGGAGACATCGAGAAAGGCAATACACAAGGTGTGGTGGCGAGCGGCAGGTCTTTTTCTCTCTATAGGAGGCATCATCCTGTTATCAATGATACCTTTATGTATCGGCCTGATATGGAGCTGGCCAATGTCTATTCTTCTGGTCGGTGTAGTGTATCACTACCTTTTTGGTATTGAAAAAAAGTCTGGTCAGTAACTCTAATTCGTGCATAAAAACGGGGAGGGGATAGCTTTTCCCCTCCCCGTTTTTATTCAAAACATGAGGTTATCATGGGGACATTACACCCAGCTCTACTCTGGCTGATAATTGGAGTAATGCTGTTCCTGCTGGAAATGGCGCTGCCTGGCTTCATCCTTTTCTTCTTTGCTGTGGGCTCACTGCTTACGGCTCTTGTTGCCTGGCTCTTCCCCATCGACCTTGCCTGGCAACTGGCTCTTTTTATTGTCGCCTCACTTGTCTCTCTTTTTAGTTTGCGAAATCTTATCCAGAGGCGATTTTTAGATACCGAGACGGTGAACGATGACAAAGATGAACCCCAGGCAAAACCAGGCGATAAAGGTGTTGTCTGTGCCGCTATTACTCCACCCGCAGAGGGACGAATTAAATATTCAGGCAGTTTCTGGAGGGCAACGGCTGACGAGAACATCGAAGAGGGAGAAATAATTTCCGTTGTTCACCAAAACGGACTTATCATACATGTAGAAAAAGTGTAATGAACCAATACATCCTATAAGCCTGTTATCAATCTATTTGCGACCTGTACCCTAGGAGGAAAATATGGAACAAAATCTCGTTGCTCTGGGCTTTATCCTTTTAATCGTTGTCGTTGTACTGTTTAAAACGGCGGTTGTAGTACCCCAGAGGTCAGAATATGTTGTGGAAAGGTTGGGTAAATATCGTACCACCCTTAGCGCCGGTTTTCATATTCTTTTACCTTTTCTGGATAAGGTTTCATACAAGAGAAGTTTAAAGGAGGAACCCATTGATATCGGTGCACAGACCTGTATTACAGCCGACAATGTTACACTCGAAGTCGATGGTATCCTTTATTTGCAGGTCGTCAACACCAAAATGTCCGCCTATGGTATTGATGATTATCACTTTGCCGCCTCCCAGCTGGCCCAGACCAGCCTCCGCTCGGCTATTGGTAAAATATCTCTTGATAACACTTTTGAGGCCAGAGAAACACTTAATGGCCAGGTGGTACTTGCACTCGACGAAGCTGCAACCAACTGGGGTGTCAAGGTACTGCGTTATGAAATTAAAGACATCCAACCTCCCAGAACTGTTCTGGAAGCAATGGAAAAGCAGATGAGGGCCGAACGGGAAAAACGAGCCGAAATAGCACGGTCAGAGGGTGAGAAACAGGCAATCCTCAACAAAGCCGAAGGCGACAGGGGAGAGGCTATTTTTCTTTCAGAAGGTGAAAAGATCAAACGAGTCAACGAGGCTGAAGGCAAGGCCCTTGAAATTCTCAAAGTCGCCGAAGCAACTGCCGAAGGTATCAGAAAGGTGGCTGATGCACTGGCAGCACCCGGCGGCAAAGATGCCGCCAATCTGGAAGTCGCCAAAAACTACCTGGTGGAATTTGGCAAACTGGCCAAAGAAAACAATACCATGATCATACCGGGCAACGTCGCCGACCTGAGCTCCATGGTGGCCTCTGCTATGGCCACATTTAAGCATGTCAAAAATGAAAAGGCGGAGGGAAGTGAGGAGCCGGATATCATTTTTCGGGGCTAACAGTCATCACTGATCGATCGCATTCTTTGCGCTTTGTCCATTTCCTGATGGTGATCTGTGCAACACTTGTCTCTACTTCTTTTACGGTAGGGGCAGCGATCACGGCAGAGATAGACCCGGCTCTTTTAACTCTTGTCCGCTTTATCCTTGCGGCCTGCATCTTCGGCCCATGGGTATACTATCGGTACGGGCTTTGCTTTTCCTGGTCGCTTTTTCTCAGGTGCAGCCTGATAAGTGGCTGCCTTGTTATTTTTTTCTGGTGTATGTTTTTCTCATTGAGATACACCACAGCCCTGAATACAGGCGCGATCTTCGCACTTGTTCCATCCATATCGGGGGGATACTCCCTCATTTTGAACCAGGAACGGCTATCAAAAGAGCGGCTGCTGGCCCTCTTTTGCGGCATGGTGGGAGTTATATGGGTGATTTTCAAGGGAGATCTGTCCCTGCTGCTATCAACCCAATGGAACAAAGGAGACCTGGTTTTTCTTGCCGGCTGCTTTGCCATAGGCCTTTACACCCCACTGATACAACTTCTGCACAGGGGTGAATCGATGGCTGTAATGACGTTCTGGGTCCTGGTTACCGGTGTTTGCTGGCTACTGTTATTGGCAGCTCCCCAATTTTCCACAATGGATCTGAGTGCAGTCCCGACTTTTGCATGGCTGGGAATTCTCTACCTGGCCGTCTTTACCACAATTATTACTTTTTTTCTTAACCAGTATTCCGTCCCATTCCTCGGCCCCACCAAAGTAATGGCCTATTCATATCTCTATCCGGGGATAATACTGTTGATTGATCTGGCACTAGGCCATATCCCACCACCGCCTATTGTCATTCCGGGAATAGTAGTGATACTGGCGGCAACGTTTATCCTGCAACGTTCTCCACAAAAAATGTGAATAGTTTCAACCCACCAGCTTTTTCAGTCAGCTCTCTTTTTTCACCAGATGTAAAAAGAGATCACCACGCCCCAAAGGCCCGATTCGTCCTTTTCCACGCAATCTGAGTTTTTGGCCATCTTTGCTGCCGGGCGGAATCTTGACCTTTAATGTCTGTTCGCCCCCTTCACCATAAACAAGAATTTCGATGGTCTTGCCATGCGCGAGTTCCTGAGCTGTCAACGGAGTATGATACACGGTGTTCAGGTCACTGAGATATGTAGTTGATTGTGGGTTCTTCTCTACAACCTTTTTATTGCCAAGAAGGGAGCCAACAGCACTGCCCACCGATTTTAAAACTGAAGATTTACCAGAAAGCAAGGGCTTTGCCATGGAACCAAAAAGAAAAATTCCCCCGATAAACAGTGATCCCTTCCCACCAAAAAAACTCTTTTTAATAAACTGGGAACTGTGCCGAAAGCCAGAACGCTGAAATTCGCGTAAAAGCCCTGAAAACATCTGTTGAAAGCGGGGATCCTGAAACAGATCTTTCAGAATATCCTCCTGACTATACGAAAACCCGGGCTTGCCCTGGCTTCCCTGAAAACTTCCACCTCTTTTTCTAAAAGAGTCGTATTCCCTACGTTTTTGAGGGTCGGTTAATACGCCGTATGCCTCTGCGATATTTTTAAATTTTTCCTCAGCAGCCTTATCACCTGGATTTTTATCCGGATGATATTGCATTGCAAGTTTACGATAGCTTTTACGGATTTCATCATCAGAATGCGTTTTGGTGACTCCTAATATTTCATAGTAGTTTTTCATCACTTTTCAAAAATCTCCATTTGTAACAAGGCACCAGGATAAGCAGCCACTTCTAATCTTTATAATCCGTTTTCTTATTTTGTGAAATATGATACTGCCTGCATATATAATGCAATACATTCTTTAAACTGGTTTTTGCTACAGTTGAGGACTATACTCTCAGCATATCCTGTCTGTAGTTCAAACGCCACCTATTGAGGTATAAAAGATATGCATGCTCTCAAAGGAATAAAAGTAGTCAGCCTCGCTGTTAATCTGCCCGGCCCGGCAATGGCCAGGCGACTTCATCAGCTTGGAGCCCAGGTAACAAAAGTTGAACCACCCGGTGGTGACCCCATGTCCCACTACGCACCCGACTGGTACGGCCAACTGAGTGAAGGCCAGGAAATTATCACTATCAATCTAAAAGATGAAAACACGGGAGGTCAACTCGATCGCCTCCTGCAAGATGCTGATTTACTCATTACCGCATCAAGGCCTGCGGCTCTTACGCGACTGGGTCTTGGCTGGAAGAATTTACATCAAAAATATCCGGATCTTTGCCATGTTGCCATTGTCGGCTATCCTCCACCACTGGAAAATGAACCGGGCCATGATCTCACCTACCAGGCAAAAATCGGATTGCTCACACCACCCTTTATGCCACGCACACTGATTGCAGATATGGCTGGAGCAGAGAAAGGTACCAGCGAGGCCCTTGCCCTGTTACTTGCAAAAGAAAGGGGACAGGATGCAGGATTTGCCATGGTTGCGCTTTCTGAGGCGGCTGATTATATGGCAGAACCGTTTAAAACAGGAGTTACCGCAGCTGGCAACATTCTCGGCGGTGGAATTGCTGAATACAACCTTTACGAAACCTCTGATGGCTGGCTGGCCGTTGCCGCCCTGGAACCTCATTTTAAAAAGAAAATGTTTGAGACCCTGGGCGAAAAAAATGAAGACAAAGACGCTCTTGGCGAAATATTCACGTCAAAAAGCGCAGCTGAATGGGAAAAATGGGCAAAAGCACTAGACCTGCCTATCGTGGCAGTCAAACAGTAGACCCGGAGATATGGGTCGAGACATACGCTGACAGTCTGTACGGTTATGCGTATGTAAAAATAAATAACAGTTCTCTTGCGGAAGAACTTGTACAGGACACCTTTGTTGCCGCTCTTGGTGCACGAAAAAACTTCCGCGGAAATTCCTCTGAAAAGACGTGGCTTTTTTCAATTCTCAAAAATAAAATTATTGACCATCTGCGGCGTAAATACAGAGACAAGGTTCAATCGTTGGATACTGTCTCTGACCAGGGCCTGGATGAATATTTCGATGACCGGGGAGCCTGGTTGAACAAACCCGGGAAGTGGAAAGATAACCCCCAGGAAAGATATGAGCAGAATGAGTTTCTCACAGTACTGCGCGACTGCCTGACTTTTCTGCCCAGCCGACAGAGTGATGCCTTTCAGTTTCGGGAAATGCGGGATTTTGACAGTGAAGAAATTTGTAAGATTCTCGGAATCAGTTCGACTAACTACTGGGTAGTATTACATCGGGCACGCCTTGCTATTCGGGCATGCCTGGAAAAAAACTGGTTCTGAAACGATATTGGCAGGTGTTTATTATGAAAATCTGGCTCTTTAACTGTAAAGAAGTTTCCCACCTTGTGTCCCAGTCCATGGATCACAAAATCGGCCTTTCAAAAAAAATAGGTGTTCGATTTCATTTGCTGATGTGCAAACATTGTGCACGATTTGAAAATCAACTCACTTTAATTCGCAGCCTACTGAAAAAAAGTTCAACGGCTTCTACCACCCCGAAAATGGATGAAGAAGCCAAAAAACAGATGACACGATCACTGAAAGAATATCAAGATCAGGAGCAGCAATAAATTTACAACGTACTTTACATCTCACGTTTCAACTGAATTATCAGATTTCTTGTAAGGACTGAAGTACTAGATGCGACTGATATTCCAAATAGTCACATAAAATGTTGTTGACTGGGAATAAAGGTTCCTGAAAAACTTACCTAGAAAAGCCATGAAAAAAATCTTCATTATTCTCCTGATTATCGCAGTTGCTTTTGTTTTTTTTGCTTTTGATCTCGACACAATGCTCACCCTGGAGAACATTAAGGCCAGCCAGGCCGATTTCATCCAGTGGAGAGATAGTGCTCCGGTCATGGTCAGTCTGATATTCTTCCTTGTTTATGTAGTGGTTACCGCGCTGTCTCTTCCCGGAGCTGTGGTGTTAACCCTTGCAGCCGGAGGTTTTTTCGGTCTGATATGGGGATTTTTTATTGTCTCTTTTGCCTCCACATTTGGAGCGACCCTCGCCTTTCTCGCCTCCCGCTACCTCCTGCGGGAAAGTGTACAGAAAAGATTTGGCCACCGGCTGGAACCGATTAATAAGGGTATTGAGCGCGAAGGTGCCTTCTATCTTTTTACCTTAAGACTTGTACCAATCTTTCCTTTTTTTCTCATCAACCTGCTCATGGGATTAACACCGATTAAAACCATCACCTACTATTGGGTCAGTCAGGTGGGTATGCTGGCTGGAACATTGGTATACATAAATGCGGGCACACAACTTGCCAGGATTGAAGGGCTGAGCGGCATCCTTTCCCCCGGTCTGCTCTTTTCTTTTGCACTTCTTGGAGTGTTTCCGCTCATTGCCAAAAAAATCACAACACTATTGCAAAAGAAAAAGGTGTATGGCCCCTGGTTAAAACCGAAAAAATTTGACCGAAACCTCATCGTCATAGGTGGTGGTGCCGCAGGGCTCGTCAGTTCTTATATTGCAGCCGCAGTCAAGGCCAAAGTCACCCTGATTGAAGCACATAAGATGGGCGGAGATTGCCTGAACTACGGATGTGTACCAAGTAAAGCACTGATTAAAAGTTCTAAACTGGTACATTCAATTAAAAATGGCAATCACTACGGCCTTGAAAACAACACGCCGGAATTCAGCTTTAAAAAGGTGCTGCAGCGCGTACACAATGTTATTGCAACGGTTGAACCCCACGACAGCATAGAACGCTATAATGAACTCGGCGTAGAGGTGTTGCAGGGATATGCAAAGATCATTGATCCCTGGACGGTAGCAGTGCAGATGAACGACGGTGAAACCAGACAACTGACCACCAGGTCAATCATACTTGCCACAGGGGCCGGCCCTTTTGTCCCGCCCCTCCCCGGCATCGAAGAATCAGGTTATCTCACCAGCGATACCCTTTGGGAGGCCTTAAGAGAATACGACCATGTTCCGGAAAGACTGGTTATACTCGGCGGTGGCCCTATCGGTTGCGAACTCTCCCAGAGTTTTGCCCGACTCGGTTCCAATGTGACCCAGGTCGAAAGAGGCAATAGAATTATGAGCCGCGAAGATGAAGATGTCTCCGAACTGGCCAGGACGTCCCTTGAGCAGGATGGCGTGAACATACTCACAGAATATAGTGCTATTCGCTGCGAACAAAATGCAACCGGGAAAAGCATAATTGTGGAACAGGATGGAGAAGAAAAACGAATCGAGTACGACGTACTTATCTGCGCAGTTGGACGAGCCGCACGTTTGCAGGGATATGGTTTGGAAACCCTCGGCATTCCGACAGAAAGAACAATAGTCACCAATGAATATCTTGAAACACTCTTTCCCAATATTTATGCCGCAGGCGATGTGGCGGGCCCCTATCAATTTACCCACACCGCAGGGCATCAGGCCTGGTACGCCGCGGTCAATGCCCTGTTTGGCGAATGGAAAAAATTCAAGGCCGATTATTCGGTTATTCCCTGGACGACATTTATTGACCCGGAGGTTGCCAGGGTCGGTCTGAACGAACAGGAAGCAAAAGAAAAAGGCATCGATTACGAGGTCACGCGTTTTGGCATTGACGATCTTGATCGCGCCATTGCCGACGGCTCAGCCGTTGGCTTTATAAAAGTACTCACCGTTCCCGGCAAAGACAAAATCCTTGGTGTTACCATTGTCGGCGCCCATGGCGGAGACTTGCTGACCGAATTTGTACTGGCCATGAAACACGGGCTGGGACTCAATAAAATCCTGGGAACAATCCACACCTACCCGACACTCTCGGAAGCGAATAAATATGTGGCGGGCGAATGGAAACGTGCCCACGCCCCGGAAAAACTTCTCTCCTAGGTTAAACGCTATCACAACTGGAAAAGGGGATGATTATGTATCGATGCTTCTCTTTATGTATCATTATACTTCTCACTTTCACCTTGCAGGCTCAGGCCGAAACCTTTGATCACTCGGCATGGAGCAGGCTTCTAGCTGACAATGTTCACGTAATAAATGACGGCACAGCAACCCAGGTCGATTACGACGGTTTTGTTGCCAACCGGACAAACCTGCAAAACTATTTAAAAACGTTATCGGCCGTGAGTCAAAATGAATTTGATTCCTGGAACAGTAACGAACAACTTGCATTTCTGATAAATGCATATAACAGCTGGACGGTGGAACTTATTCTTAGCCGCTACCCCGATCTCAAATCCATTAAAGATCTCGGCTCCTTTTTCTCATCCCCCTGGAAAAAAAACTTCTTTACCCTTTTTGGAGCGCAGCACTCTCTCGACTACATTGAGCAGGATCTTATCAGAGGTTCGGGCAGGTACAACGATCCACGCATCCATTTTGCGATAAACTGTGCCAGCATCGGTTGTCCGGCACTTCGCCCGGAAGCGTATAGCCCGGCAGACTTATCGCAACAACTCGATGAAGCGACCATATCATTCCTGCAGGATCGCAGCAGAAACCGTTTAGAAGGTAATACATTGCAAGTTTCATCAATTTTCAAATGGTACAAAAAAGACTTTGAAAAAGGCTGGAAATCCATCTCTTCACTGGAACAGTTTTTTGCTTATCATGCTGCAGCACTTGAACTGGATAATGACAAGAAACAATCGATGCTGAAAGGCACAATTAAAATTACCTTTCTTGATTATAACTGGAACCTCAATAGCACACCATAGCTCCAGACAAAAGAAAACCATAGAATAAATTTTATGAATACGATAAGATAGGGCATCTTCCCATAACAACTTCAGCAGGGCCACAATCGCTATGAATTGCCCGTTTTCTTTTGTTAAAAGCTCTTTTCTCCTGGTATCAATTTTCCTGCTCTGCAGCTGTGCTAAAGTAGCGGTACAACCACCCAACCAACTGACCGGCAAGGCCGAATTTGGCAAAGCATCCTACTACGCCATGAAATACCAGTCTAGAAAGACTGCAAGCGGCGAGCGTTTAAACCAATATTCCTTCACTGCATCCCATAGAACCCTGCCATTTGGCACAAGGGTCAAAGTGACCAATGTGAAAAACAACAAAAGTATCAAAGTAACAATTAATGACCGGGGGCCATTTGTCAAAGGCAGGGTTATTGACCTTACACGCTCCGCATTCAGTTCCATTGGTAACCTCAAGTCCGGGCTGATAAATGTAAAAGTGGAAGTCATTCGATAATATACTTCCTGTAGCCAGCCTGCAATCCAACTCTCATACACTCTTTTTTCCAGAAAGAACCGGGTTCCGGCTTCAATGTGTTTCCGTTGACAGTACCTATAATTTAACCATAAGTTTAAATTGTTAATCTTAACACTACCACTTTCCTTTCCAACGAGTATAATACTTCCAGAACATGGGTTTGGAACGGCCTGACAGGCCGTCTTTGAATTCTTCTTTACGTCATCACAATCTGGGATGATGCTGTAGCATTAATCTTTTTTCGACACTATCAGGAGAAATACTATGAAAAAAATGCCCAAATTTATTGTTGCGACTGTAGCCAGTTTCGCAATACTGTTTTCGCTGATTCAGGCCCAGGCAGCCGAATCAACTCTGGACACCGTTAAGGCCCGCGGTTATCTCAACTGCATAATCGGCAACTCATTTGTCGGATTTTACACAGTAGATGAGAAGGGTAACTGGTCGGGTATGGATATCGATATCTGCCGAAGTGTTGCAGCTGCTGTTTTTGGAGATAAAGACAAGGTGAAGTTCAATTCAGTGCAGTGGGCACAGAGCTTTACATCTATCAAAAGTGGTGCAGGGGATATGTTATCCAAAGGCATGACCTGGACATTGTCACGCGACAGCAGCCAGGGGCTCGATTTTCTTGACACCTATTTCTACGATGGCCAGGGGTTCATGGTACGTAAAGACAGCGGCATTAAATCCGCACTTGAACTCAAAGGTGCAACCGTTTGTGTCCTGACCGGAACCTCCTCTGAACTCAATCTTACCGATTTTAACCGCTCAAATAAACTGAATTTGACACCGGTAGTCTTTGATGACGCTTCTGTTCGAAATACCGCCTTTTTCAATAACAACTGTGACGTTATGACCAACGACCGCTCGGGTCTTGCCGCCGCCAGATCCACTGCGCCAAACCCGGATGATTATCTGGTTCTTCCCGAGACAATTTCCAAAGAAGCCCTCTCCTTTGCAGTTCGTCAGAACGACAGCACGTGGGCCAATGTGGCAAAATGGACTTTTGCAGCCCTCGTTGAAGCCGAAGAACTTGGTATTAATTCCAAGAATGTTGATAAGATCCGTAAAACCACTACCAATCCGGTAGTCAAACGTTTTCTCGGCCTTGAAGGTGATTTGAATAAAGGTCTTGGTCTGCCAGCAGACTGGACGTACCAGATCATTAAGCAGGTTGGAAATTATGCTGAACTTTATGACCGTAACCTTGGCCCGGATTCGGCACTGGGTCTGGTTCGTGAAGGTTCTTTAAACGAATTATGGAAGAAAGGCGGACTCCTCTACTCCAAGTCTTTCCGTTAAGAGCCATCGGTTGAAGTGGGGTTACCTTGAAAACACTGTTTCGAGGTAACCCAAAGTACATATCCTAGGAGGTGTTACGACATTATCACGTTTAAAAAACTCATATATGATTCAGAGTACCGATCCAAAATAATTCAGGCAATAACACTGTTTTCAGTGTGTGGCATCGGCTATTATTTTTTCTCCAATGTCGTTGAAAATCTCCACCAGATGGAGCTACCATTTGGCTTTGGTTTTATCAGTTCCACCGCCGGATTTGACATCGGCTGGTCGATTATCCCCTACGATCCGACCATGTCATACGGCCGCGTTTATCTTGTTGGCATTGTCAATACCCTGATCCTGTCCACACTCATTATTCTCTTTGCAACCCTGCTCGGATTTGTCGTCGGCATCATCCGATTGTCCCAAAATTTCCTCTTGTCTCAGGTTGCAAGGTGGTATGTGGAATGTGTTCGGAACATACCTTTACTCATTCAGATTGTGTTCTGGTTTATAGTCGTCTTCTCAACGCTACCACCACCCAAAAAAAGCTATGCTCTGTTCAATATTTTTTTCCTGAACAACCGTGGTTTCTATCTTCCCTCACCGGTTTTCGAAACACATTCCGGCTGGACACTGATTGGCGCCCTGGCAGCCATGATCTGCACCATTATTTTACTGAAAAAATCCCGCGTATTTCGCAGAAAGAGCGGAAAACGCTTACCAATACTCTACCCCGCCCTGCTGACGCTGTTTGGACTGGTTGCAATACTTTTTGTCAGCACGGGAAGCCCGATACACTGGGCAGTACCCAGCCTGCAGGGCTTTAACTTCCATGATGGCTTCTTCTTTCCAATCTCCTTTATGGCAGCCTTTGTCTCCATGACAATTTATCGTTCCGCCACAATCGGTGAGATGGTTCGTGCAGGTATTCAATCGATTGATCCGGGCCAGATCGAAGCAGCATCGGCCATTGGTTTTTCTCCTTTTAAAACACTCAGGCTTATTATTATTCCCCAGGCCGCACGCGCTATTCTACCGCCACTGATCAATGCCTGGCTGACAATCGTGAAAGAATCATCCCTGGCTGTAGCTATTGGTTTCCCCGAATTAGTCTCTGTTTTTATCCAGACATCCCTGAACCAGACAGGACGGGCAATCGAGATAGTGATGATGGTAATGGGCTTTTATATGTGCACCAGTTTATCAATTTCATTTGTTATGAATCGCTACAATAAACGTATTCAAATGAGGGAGGGATAAAGTGGATACTCAACACACTGAACAAAGTGGTGAACTCCTCAAGTTTGTCCCCCGTCCGAGTCGCCCACCGGTTACCATAACGTATGGTCCTGCCGGATGGTTGAAGAAAAATATGTTCGGCAATATCTGGAACAGCCTGCTGACGTTTACAGTTTTTGCTCTGCTCTTTCTTTTACTTAAACCTTTTTTCGAATGGACACTGATCAAAGCCGTGTGGACAGCATCTACCCGCAGGGAATGTCTGGCCATCAGCCCGGATGGTGCCTGCTGGGCAGGGATATTTCCCTGGTTCAATAACCTGATGTATGGACTCTACCCGGACGCTCTGCAATGGCGAGTCAATCTCGGTTTCTGTATTGGCTTCCTCTGGTTCGTTCCATTGGCATTAAAAAAGATAACGAATAAGATGTTTATTGCCCTGTCAGGGGTGACGCTGTTTCCTTTTATCGCCAACTATCTTTTTTTAGGTGGTGAACGGAGTACATTTCATTACATTGTCAGCTGCTTCGCTCTTGCTTATCTGCTGCTCATATACGGTAATATTTTTTTGAAGTATATGGGGAAAAAGCAATTTGAACAATATATTGAACCATTTACAGGTCGTCTTTACAGAAAAAACACATTTCTGTCCGCCCATTTGATGATCTTGCTTCTACTCACAATCATCATTGCTTATTTACTCGGCAACCTTACCCTCGAATATGTCTCTGTCGACGTATGGGGCGGCCTCTTTCTCACCATCATCATTTCCAGTGTATCTATTGTGATGGCACTGCCGATAGGCATTGTCCTGGCACTCGGTCGACGCTCAGAGATGGTAATTATAAAATGGTTTTCGATATGCACAATCGAACTGGTCAGATCCGTACCCATGATCACCGTTCTCTTTATGTCTGTAACCATGCTGCCCCTGTTCTTTCCCAACACCATGGAACTAAACAAGCTGGCACAGGTGCTGGTGGCAGTCTGTCTCTTTGCAGGAGCATATATGGCAGAAACGGTCAGAGGAGGTCTTCAGGCTATCTCAAAGGGCCAGTACGATGCGGCAAAATCACTTGGCCTTGGCTACTGGTACATGATGATCTTTATTATTTTACCCCAGGCACTAAAAGCGATGATCCCCAATATCGTTACTTCATTTATCAGCCTCTTTAAGGATACTACTCTGGTCTCCATCATAGGCCTGTTTGATATTATGCTTATGGCCAGAAACATCGCAATCGACAAAAACTGGCTGGGACTACATGCAGAGCCACTCGTTGCCATCTCAGTATTGTTCTTTGTAATTTGTTACACAATGTCACAATACAGTCAGCGCTTAGAGAAAAAATTAAAAACAAACAGGTAATATGTCTGTCAATACGGCAATTGAAATCAAGGGTCTGAATAAGTGGTTTGATGAACTCCACGTTCTAAAGGACGTCTCACTCTCCGTCTTGGAAAAGGAAATCATTGTTGTCTGTGGCCCGTCAGGCTCAGGAAAATCGACTTTTATCCGCTGTATCAATCACCTTGAACCCTACCAGGAAGGCTCGATTTCCATTTTTGGCCAAAAACTTGCAAAAGATAAAAAAAGTGCGGCACTTATTCGTGATAACGTCGGCATGTTGTTTCAAAACTTTAATCTTTTCCCTCACCTGACCATACTCGAAAACTGTACTCTCGGGCCAATATGGCTGCGTAAAATACCTGAAGATAAAGCTATCAAACAGTCAACAGCACTGCTTGACAGGGTTGGCATCGCCCACCTTGCCGCAAAATTTCCCGGCCAGATATCAGGTGGACAACAACAACGCGTTGCAATTGCACGTTCTCTTGCCATGGAACCAAAAATCATGCTGCTTGACGAACCAACATCAGCCCTCGACCCTGAGATGATCAAAGAAGTCCTGGACGTTATGATTGCGCTGGCGAATTCAGGAATGACCATGATCTGTGTCACCCATGAAATGCAGTTCGCCCATCAGGTAGCCGACAGAGTGGTCTTTATGGCCGAAGGTGAAATTGTGGAAACAGGCCCACCGGAACAGGTATTGAAGAACCCGAAATGGGATAGAACCAGCCAATTTCTCGAACATGTGCTCAGCCATTAATTGATGACGTAGCAAAAAGCCGACCTCTTTCACTGCAATATTTATCAAGATCTCTGCTCGAAAACCGGGAAATAAGTATATACCTCCAAGGTACTTACTTGCGGTTTACCGCGTTGGCTATTATATGTTGTATCAGGTTTACTGATGAAAGCTGTTTTGGAATATCCCTGAGTGTGGTGTGTGTAATCTATGGAACAAACTGCAAACGGTAGTACATCTGATACTAAACAGGCTATTTCTGTTGAAAATCTTTATAAGAGTTTTGGCTCAAACGAAGTTCTTAAAGGAGTTAATCTCTCCGCCAGCCAGGGAGAGGTAATTTCAGTACTTGGCTCTTCCGGTTCGGGCAAGAGCACCCTTCTTCGCTGTATCAATCTGCTAGAAATCCCTAATAGTGGTATCTTGAAAGTGGCTGGCGAAGAAGTCATTATGAAGAAAAACCGCCGTGGCGAAAATCAACCTGTGGATAAAAGGCAGGTAGAGCGGATACGGGCCAAACTGGCTATGGTTTTTCAACAGTTCAACCTCTGGTCACATATGACCATTCTTGAAAATGTTTCAGAAGCACCCATTCATGTTTTAAAGCAGAACCGCAAAGAAGCCCTGGAAAAAGCGGCACATTATCTTGAAAAGGTGGGTATCGAAGACAAACTTGATGCCTATCCCACCCAACTTTCCGGCGGTCAGCAACAGCGTGCCGCTATTGCCCGGGCACTTGCAATGGAGCCTGAAGTAATTCTATTTGATGAACCGACTTCTGCCCTGGATCCGGAACTTGTAGGCGAAGTTTTGCAGGTGATCAGAGATCTCGCTTTTGAAGGGAGAACCATGATCGTTGTTACACATGAAATGGGGTTTGCAAAAGAGGTGAGTTCCCGCATTATTTTTCTCGATCAGGGGTTGATTGTTGAGGATGGCGTTCCTGCGGATGTGTTTGAAACTCCCAAAACAGATAGATTTAAAACGTTTATAGCAGCAATGATGTAGGTTGGAAAACGTCGTATTCGTATTCATTTATCAAGGAGGGGGACATGAAAAAGTTACTGGTACTGGTTTCATTGTGTATGTTTTTGCTGGCAGCAGGATCTGCGATGGCAAAAGAGTGGAAGAAAGTTCGAATCGGAGTGGAAGGAGCCTATCCCCCATTCAGCTATGTGGAGCCAAGTGGTGAACTCGCAGGTTTTGATATTGATATAGCCAAGGCTCTTGGCAAAGCCATGGGAGTTGAAATTACACTGGTTGCTCAGGATTGGGACGGAATCATTCCAGCCCTGCTCGCCAAAAAATATGATGCGATTATTGCCTCAATGTCCATTACAGCAGAACGGAAGAAGAAGGTGGCATTCAGCAATAAGTATTACCAGACGCCGGCAAAGTTTGTTTGCAAAAAGGGCACAATGAAAGACTTTTCCCGCGAAGCAATTAAAGGAAAATCTGTTGGTGTGCAACGAGCCACAATTCATGATAAATATCTGACTGATAATTATGGCAAAGATGTTACGGTAAAACGTTACGGTACTCAAGATGAGGCATACCTTGATATCGTTGCCGGTCGCATTGATATGCTGCTTGCCGACAGTGTTGCCCTCTCAGACGGTTTTTTGAAAAAGAAAGAAGGAAAAGATTACCAGTTTATCGGTCCTGACCTGACTGATAAAAAATGGTTTGGCGATGGTGCGGGTATTGCGATTCGTAAGCAGGACAAAGATCTTGTCGCTCTGTTTAATAAAGCTATCGATACCATCAGAGCCGATGGCACCTACAAAGCAATCCAGGACAAATATTTTGACTTTAACGTCTATGGCGAATAACTGACATTTCTTTCCCCCTCCCGGTTTAGCCGGGTGGGGGATTAATAAACACAACACTATAAGCTATCGATTATGTTATCATTGCATGGGTATGGGCCGAGTATTCTTGAGGGGACTGTTCTCACCCTTGAGGTCTCTTTGGCTGCTCTTTTTATTGCAATGATTCTTGGTATAATCGGAGCCCTGTCCAAACTCTCACACTCTTCAATTCTGAGGATCATCGCTCAGGTATATACCACTGTCATTCGAGGGATTCCTGATCTTGTTTTAATGCTGCTGGTTTTCTTTGGTGGTCAGGTTCTCATCAACCAGTTGGGGCCTCTGGTTGGCTACGATGATTACATTGATATCAATCCGTTTATTGCAGGTGTCTCAACCATCGGTTTTATATTTGGCGCCTATATGACGGAAACCTTTCGAGGTGCTATCCTTGCGGTTGATCGTGGTCAGTTGGAAGCCGGCTCTGCCTACGGTATGAGTGGCGGCATGGTGTTTCGTCGAATTCTGTTACCGCAGATGGTGCGCCATGCCCTGCCGGGTTTTGGAAATAACTGGCTCGTTTTAATTAAAACAACAGCCCTGGTCTCCATTATCGGATTGGATGATATGGTTCGAAAAGCCGCTATGGCTGCAGGCGCAACACGCAAACCGTTTACTTTTTATGTGGCTGTTGCGATTAACTATCTACTTATTACAACTGTCTCCATTTACATTCTTAAGTATCTTGAAAAGCGTTACAGTGTTGGAGTGAGAAAGGAATAAAAAATGGATTTTTCAATCATCGCCGATAGTATCGACATCTATTTTGAAGGATTGAAGAATACGCTTGTTCTTGTTTCAATCTCCCTGGTAATAGGGTTGGCAATGGCTGTTCCTCTCGCCGTGCTGAGAACATCAGCACCTAAAATCGTCTAGGCACCAATCAGAGCTTTTGTCTATTTTTTCCGTGGCACACCTCTGCTTGTGCAGATGTTTCTGGTCTATTACGGTTTCGGGCAATTTGATATTTTCAAAGAGAGTATTTTCTGGCCGCTTTTCAAAGAGGCGTATTTTTGCGCTCTTTTTACCTTTTCGCTGAATACCTGTGCGTATACTACAGAAATTATCAGAGGATCGATAGAAGCAACACCCCATGGCGAAATTGAGGCAGCAAGAGCCGCTGGGATGTCGACGTTACTGATGCTGAGAAGAATTGTACTGCCGAGTGCGTTTCGCCGTGCATTACCGGCCTATTCCAATGAAATTATCTTTATGCTGCATGGCAGTGCACTGGCCAGTGTCATTACCATTATTGATATTACCGGTGCGGCCAGGATTGTGAATTCAAGATACTATAGTCCCTATGAGGCTTTTCTTACCGCAGCTGCTTTCTATATGACAATCACTTTTACGATAGTTTTCTTAATAAAACGTTTGGAAGTTCGTTGGTTTAAACATCTGCGACCGCCTGGATCAGCATAAATGAGAATGTGCCATGAAGACTAAAAAAACAACCGAACATTTTCTGCCAGAATCGTCCATAGGTTGTCAGAAGAAGATTGTCAGTATTTCCTTTGGCCCAAAGCAGTGTGGAAAAAAGGTTTACATTCAGGCCGGGCTCCATGCGGATGAAGCCCCTGGTTACCTGGTCGCCACCATGCTCCTTGAGTTCCTGGAACAGGCCGATGCCAGGGGAGATATTCTGGGTGAGATAATTGTCGTCCCTGTAGCAAACCCAATAGGGCTGAGTCAATGGAGTGGCGATACAATTCAGGGTCGATTTGATTGTTTTGATAACATTAACTTTAATAGAAATTAGTAACTTCTCCAAAAGTGTTGGTAAAATAAAGCGTGCGTTCGAACCCCTGCCCTTGTATGATGGGAAGCATGAAAAGCACATTCGATCAACTCACCAAAAACATTCCCAAAGAAGACAAAGAAAA
>CAMZKN010000138.1 GCA_947311315.1 uncultured Desulfobulbaceae bacterium
AAAAACAACTCACTTCAATAAAAGCTATGTATGGCCTTCCACTGGTTAAAGATTTTCGTAAGATGCTATGCGACGGTTAGAATGGACTTTACCAACACTTTTGGAGAAGTTACCATTTTCCCATTTAACGCCCCCATAACTCAAATAAAATTTTGCAAGAATGCAACTGCCGAAATATGCACAATAGAATCTTTATTAACGAACTCCTTTGTACCAGTGGCCGAGACCTGATAATAACGGGCATCAGGGAACTTCTTTTTCAGGTAATGCAAATGCTTACTCGTTGCACCATCTCCCCACTTACATTCCACAAACAGTTGGGGTTTACGATTATTTGTTACACAGAAATCGACTTCTCTGCCATCGGTGTCCCTGAAATAGCGCAGCTCCATCTCTTCGCCTAGGACATCTCTTTGAAAATGAACCCATTTCAACAGGTGAGAAGCAATCATATTTTCAAACCTTGCCCCCATATCTTGCACCAGAGTCCAATCATAGTGGTAATGTTTTTGCTCTTTCTTAACTGCTCGAATAAGCGGCGATCCGAAGGGAGAGAGGCGGAACAGCATATATATGTTTTCAAATATATTCATCCAGCGACTTACCGTTTTGTGGGCAATCTGCAAGTCTTCGCGTAAAGCGTTTATTGACAATGGAGACCCGACTAGTTCCGGCAAACGCAGAGAAAGTAATTCAAGCTTGGAAAGATCTGAAATGGTTTCTATACTGCTGCTCTCCTGAGTCACTAGAAGAGACCTGTAGTTGGTTGACCACCTTTTGGCCTCCAGCTCAGAATC
This sequence comes from uncultured Desulfobulbaceae bacterium, assembly GCA_947311315.1. Lineage (GTDB taxonomy): Bacteria > Desulfobacterota > Desulfobulbia > Desulfobulbales > Desulfocapsaceae > Desulforhopalus_A. Next base: position 798 of record CAMZKN010000138.1, read on the forward strand.
TGAAAAATATGGTTCCGGGAAACCGCCAAGAGTCAGTAGCTTGAAGAACTCATCCTGGGATGTCAAACCCAGCTCTTTCAGCGACAGAGGATGAAGGCGGAGATGATGATATCGACCCTGCAGGGAATCTCCGGATTTTCGCAACAGATCAAGCCTCGCGCTTCCTGTAACCAATATTTGATGATTTTTGTGAAATTCATCGTAAATTCCCTTCAGATAATCCCTCCAGGATGTGTACTTGTGGATTTCATCAAAACACCAAATATCAGTTAGAGGCAATTCTCTTTTAAGAATAGCTTCGCGATGTGCCGGAATGTCCCAATTCAAATAGGAGGCTTCATTTTTCAGCAGAGACAGGGCCAGTGTTGTTTTACCAACCTGCCTTGGCCCGCTGATAAAAACCATCTTTCTACTCAGATCTTTTTCAACCTGTTCCTGTAGGTATCTTTTTAACATACTACAAATGTTACCATCATTTTACCCCTAAGTCAAAAATACAGATGTGTTTTTTATATCTAAGGTGAAATTACAGACTATTACAAGGAGGAGCGGCTTGGCCCCAGGCAGGTGAGGTGCTGCTGAGTGTTATTCAAAATAATCACACAACAATCAGCCCTCCACTCTTATGCCGTGCGATGTGAATCGACATATTTTTGGAGAATATCATTGATTTTTGTCTGCCATCCTTTGCCGTGACCTTTAAAATATCCGACAACATCATGGTTTAACCTGATGGTGATACGATCTTTTACCAATGTTTTTTGAGGACCGCGAACCCGTGGTGGGATCGTAGGATGTACGTCAACTACCGGTTTCATTCGTTCAAACTCTTTATCCGTCAGCTCATATGCGTCTGAATCGGCTGCAATTCCGGCATTGATAAGGCGCTCTTCTTCTGCTGTCGGTATAACCAATTCATGTTTTTTCATATCGCTCAACCTCCCTTCTGTTAGCTTTTCTCAGGCTGATAATGCGGATGGAATCTTCTCTGAACGTGTATACCATGCAGTAAAGCCTGTCGCTTATTATACCGTAGGCTGTCCAACGCTTTTCACCGTAATCAACTTGATGATCTTTGGCCACAAGAGCACTATCCCACTGGAAATCCTCAGCCATGTTCAAATCGACATCGTGCTTACGTAGATTAATTTCATTCTTGTTTTCATCCCACTCATAGCGCGTGAGTTTATTGCATGCACAAAAAGATGTAATGTCAATCGTATTTCACAAACAAATTCGATCACAACTCTCTCAATCAACAAGTTTTTTTGTTTGACCCAACTTCTCCATATCTCGAAGATATTCCTCAGATCTATCGAGATAAAATGAAAGAGCTTTGGAAAAATGTTTATCAACAAGACCATCCACAAAGAACTGGCTTATCTCCCGGTGCCGATTAAGAACCAACTGGGAACGATAAAATACCAGCCACTCCTCTTTTGACATTTCCTGAAAAATGATTGTCAGCGCTTTTCGGGCTCTTGCCTGATACATCCAGAAATACATAAGATCCAGAGCATTGACAATGATCAGTTTTTCCTGTTCTCCGGTCTCATAGTTTAATGTTTCCATCATTCTTTTTGGCGATTGCAACATTTCCAGCACGTCCTCCTGAGGGAACTGTAGATCCAATCTGGAGAAAACAGCAAATAACTGGGAAATTTTCGTTCTATAGGCTGTGAGCCGTGCACGGATATTAGTCTGTCGATCAACCAGACCTTCAATAACCGCAGCAACACAATCTGATGCAAACTTGGAGATGATTGCTGCCCACTTCTGCAAAACACCGCTCACATCAGGAACTCCAGCAAATTGAAGAATCATACCTATTAGTGAATTAAGTACAACAGCCAGGGGAATCGCGAGAATTGAGCGAAAAAAGTTGCCTGCTGCCGCAGTCCTCGGCAAGCCACGGAAAAGGTTATGACTGGAAATATAGATACCATTGGCAATTCCCATTACTGAGTAGAGTAAAACGGGATTGGTGGAGGTTGTGATGCCAAGGGTCTGATCGAGCAACAACGTCTTCACAAAATAGTCGAGGAGCGGCACAGAAAAACCGGTATAGAGCAGCGAGTCCGAAATACGGCTCCAGCTTACCAGGGAGTTCCATGGCAAGAGCGGTGATCGCCGCAAACCGCCGCCACCCAGGACAGATTGAATGATATTACGTGAACCGGTGATGCCAAACCAGATAAACGCACCAAAATAGGCGAGTAACCACCAGTCTTTGGTCAGGCTGAAGGTGAGAAAGGCTGGTATAAAACCGATCACCACCTTCAGGGTGTTTTTCAGATTAGTATTCAGGTATTTCCAGGGAGGGATAAACTTTTCCTCACCTCTTTCTGCCTCACAGGATTTGCCGGTTTCACACGATTGCCCCAAGCCTCCAAGGGTGGCTATGTTTCCCGGTGAGCCTGGATGAACAAAAAAACCATCAAGACTCCAGTCATGCCATCTGTTGCACGCTGAATCTTTCAGTAGAGGTAACAGCTTGAGCACACTATTTGCGCCGAACATTCCAATCCTGTCATGACAGCGAACATGAGAGTTCCGGGTCAACAAAGCAGTTGCCGGAATAAGGGTACGCTTATTGCGAGCGATTTCTTTCTTTACTGTTTTTCTTGCCCTTGGAGGAAGCGTATTAAGAACCACCATCCCCATGCCATATTGGTGTTCAGCCTGCCCAGTCGAACCCGAACCGATACGCGAACCCAGTGTTCGTTTTTTGTAATAGTTATGAAATGTTTCCAAATGATAAAGAATGTCCATCAACCGCTTCTTTCTTTCAATCATCTGCTGCAGTTTTTGGCCTATTTTTTCATCAACTACACCCTCTTTTGCCAGCAGCTTAACCCGTTCTTCCACCTGAATGCGCTGGTCCTCATATTCCCAAACGATATTTCGAATGACCCTTTTTAGGTTAATGACATTATCATCATTGAGCGCTTTCTGAAGACCACTGACCAGGCTGTAGTGATGTTCAGGGCTTTTAAAGCGAATTTCTCCAACAACATCTTCCACTCCACAGGGTATACAGGACGTCATGCCATGGGTTGCATTTTTGAGATTATAGATCTCAATATGAGTGATCATTCCCTTGCAGGTATAGAGCAACTCCAGGGTTTCCTGAGCGGACAGATTGTTGAGATTGAGGGTGAATTTAGAACTGGAGTGAAGGGAGAGCAGCTTGCTCAGTAATTTCTTAGGTGAAAATTTGAGCAGTTGTGGAATATCCGAGCCATCACAGGGTTGGGTTGGATCGTGAATATCAGGGTTACGGGACGGCAGCAGAAACTCTTCGATAATGGCATCAACACCAATACTTTTAGAGCGTTTCCCCTGCCACTGCCCGCTGGCTTCATCTCCAATATGGCTCAGCAGACCATTGCGTATAAAACTTGCCAGGCGCAGCAGGGACGGTTGACCTGCTCCAACAAAACCAAGAAATTCCTCTTTTTGCAAAGGCTCCAGGGATATCCCCAGCTCCTCATTCATGCGCGTACGATATCGCTGATTGAAAACATCAAAAACTTCAAAAACATAATGTTGTTGATAGAGAGAAACCTTGCGGCCTTTCTCCATCAACTTCATTACCTCTTCATCTTTTAAAAATTTGAGAAAGGCGCGATTATTGTTAAACCCATGGGGTTCCCAGGTGAAACGGACATATTTATTACCAAAATTGGCCAGCATTTCGATGCCGACTTGAATCTTGACATTTAGGGCAGCACTCGCCTCTATCAGCTCTTCAATCACCTCCGGGCTGACGTAATTATAATACACTACGGTCAGATAGCGAATGCCTTTAATCCAGGCATCCATCACCAGATGAGTGGGCGATTTTCTGCCCTTGGTATTGGCATCATGAACATGGTCGTCAAAGGCGTATTGATCCCAGTCCTCCGGCATTTCCAATAGATGATATTTGGCCAGTTCAGCTCTTACCCGCCGGGGATTTCCAGTGAACACCATACGAAAATCATGGGCCAGTTTCAATTGACGGATTTCATCATCACGACAGCGCAGCAGATCTTTCATGATCTGCACCAGGATCCTTGCCGTATTTTTCTGACAAAAAGAGGAGGAAGAGAGAAACACCTCATCACGAAGGGAGCGCAAAGCTTTGATACGATCAGTTGCCGTTCCCTGTTCAAAAGAGCCGAGCAGACTTGCTGTGGCATAGGCGATCCGCAAGCCCTGGGGAGCCGCCATCTCTTTGATGCCGTGCGGGTGCATATGTTCTACGAGCAGAGAACGGAGATTTCTGGACTGACGACCCCGCTCCAGCACATCTTTTACAATTCGCAGAAGCTGATAATCGTTTTTATCAAAATATATTGCAGCCGGCTTATTTTTCATCAGCAGACATTCAATTCATACCGGGATTTATATCGCCCACTCCAACCCGAGGTCACGCAATTTTCCATCCCTTGGATTTCCGGTCGTTTCATCCCACCCCATCAACTCATAATAGTGAGCGCGCATTTTAGCAAAGGCCTCCCTGTCAACACATCGTCCCTTGGCGGGGCCATCGGGGAGTTTTTCAAAAAGGCGTTCCGGTAAGACATCATCCTTTGCCGTAAATCCCTGTCGCATATTAATCTGGCGCAACATATTGACCCGTCTCTCCCCTACCTTCATCAGCTCAAACATTGTGGTTTCCCAGCCGGTAGCAGCTTGCAGAAGATCTTCAAGATCCCGGTAGTTAAAAAGACTGCCACAACCCCAGCAGAACATACAGAGAGAAAGAGTATCGAGCAGACTGTAGAAAAACTGAGAATAGACCGTCATGCGAACTTTGTTCAGATCCGCACAGTCAAGTTCACCACCGCCAAGTATGCCAAGACTTTTGGACAACTCAGCTTCACTGGTCAGCAGCCAGTCATGTTCATTTTGCATATGATCGGCTCCGATCGGAGAGACCGCATACATCAAGGCAAGACTTGGTTTCACCTGGGCCATATGAACAGCCGGAACTTTATTTTTCACATGAATGGCATAAGGACGGGTCTTTTCGCCAAGTTTTTCGATGGCGCTTGCAAAACCATCCGCAAGGATATCTCCGATGCCTTGACGGTTAACAATTTTATCGATCAGCCAGAACAAGCCCTCCGGGTCGTTAAAACCAAGCTCTTTACCATCACAATCTGCAGAGGTTAAAATACCCTTTTCCAGGCATTCAAAAAGATAGGCTGCAACTCCACCCGTTGAAATGGTGTCGAGTCCGTAGTTGTTGCACAACTCATTGGCCTTTGCTACAGCAACAGCATTGGTAATATCCAGATTGGAGCCCAAAAGCCCCAATGTTTCATACTCGGGCCCTCCCAGTCGATCGGTTACCGGCCAGGGGGATTGAGCCTTTACCTTTTTCCTGCAGCCTACAATACAGCCAAAACAGGTGGTTTTGCCCGCACTAATTTCTTTATCATAGGTGCCACCGTGCAACTGTAAATATTCTTCATGCCAGCTCCTGGAAAAATTATGGGTGGCAAAGTTCCCGCCTTCCGCCTGGGGGCCTACGACGCCCGGTGTTCCAAGTTTTTGCAGAATCTCGGGAAAACCAGAACCCGGTACGCGATTCATGGCCAGTTTTGCCAGCTTTTTCAAGGTATCATTATCTTCAAATTCGACAGTACCTTTTCCTTTCACCACGATGGCCCGCATATTCTTACTACCAAAAACTGCGCCCATCCCCCCCCGTCCGGCTACATTGTTAAAATCACCGATAAGGCAGGAAAATCGAACAAGATTCTCACCAGCAGGGCCACACTGGAGAATTGAGATATTCTTATCACCGTGTACAGTTGTCAGTGCGTCGTGGGTTTCCAGAACAGTTTTCCCGACGATATGGGCCCCATCCTTAATTTCAATAGTATCTCCATCCACAAGGAGATAGCAGGGACTTGCAGCCTTGCCGGTAATGACAATACCATCATATCCTGCCCGTTTGATAAAAGGGCCAATACTTCCACCCAGCTGGCTGTCGCCCACACCACCTGTTTCAGGTGATAAAGCTGTTATGCAACAGCGACTGACACCACTGACCGCCGCACCTGTAGTGATACCCGGTGCGATGGTGATGATGTTTTCCGCAGCAAGGGCACTGGTTTTTCTTTTAAGTCCCTTGAGCAAAAAATAGGCCCCAAAACCACTACCGCCCATATAGGTTCTATAAAAATCTTTCCCCATTTCAAGACGTTCAACAATACCATCAGTGAGGTTAACCCGTGCAATCGTTCCAGTGAATCCTTTCGTCATAGCCTTACACCCTTACGAAAAAATAAGTTTTAAAAAAATAGCTTCTACAAAACCTGCCTGTACAGATCTTTAAGATCATCTTTGGTACAGGGTCTCGGATTAGATTGGTGGCAACCATCAAGAAAGGCCTTTTCTGTCAACTCTTCAAGATCACTTTCTTTAACACCCACATCTGATAATCTTTCCGGTATACCAATGCGTTTTTTCAACTCAATCACAGCTTCAATACCTTTTTCTGCGGCTTCTTCTATCGACATTTCAAAGGTATTAACACCAAAACATGCGGCGACTTTGGCGTATTCTTCCAGACAGCTTTCTTTATTGAATTTCATCACCGGTACTAGACAGATCGCATTTGCAAGGCCGTGTGGCACATGGGAAACCGCCGACAACGAATGGGACAGAGAGTGAGCCGCACCAAGATCTTTTTGAAAGGCAACAGCGCCCATCATGGCCGCAAGCTGCATATATCCCCTGGCTTCAATATTATCCGGCTCTTTCACCGCCGTTTCAAGATAGTCCGCCACATATTCTATTCCTTTTAATGCAATAGCATCACACATCGGATGGAAATCTTTAACCGACAATGCCTCAAGGCAGTGAGTAAAGGCATCCATAGCGGTTCCTGCGGTAAGAGAAGCTGGCATTCCAGCGGTCAGCTCCGGGTCAAGCAAAGCAATTGCAGGAATAAGCAAAGGGCTACAAACAAGGAATTTTCTCCCCAGTTCAACAGATGTTATCACGGAACAGCTGCCAACTTCACTGCCGGTACCCGAGGTTGTTGGAATGGCAATCATCGGCGGTAAAGGCCCTACTATATTTTGGTTACCACCTGTGGAAATATCATAGTCATTCACCTTGCCACCATGACCGGCAATAACCTGTACCATTTTTGACGCATCGAGAGCACTGCCACCACCCAGGCCGATAAGCCCATCGCACTCTTCGGCTTCATAAATATCCACAGCTTTCTGGATATCACTGTCCAATGGATTGGGATTAACTTTGGCAAAAAGACCAAATGCAACACCGGCATCTTTGAGTACGCCTTCCACTCTGGGGAAAACATCTGTCTTCAACATTCCTGGATCTGTTACAAGCAGAGGTTTTTTTATACCAATATCTTTTAAGTACTGAGGAAGTTCCTCTATAGCACCGGCACCAAAGTATATAGCCGTTGGAAATGAAAATTTTGAAATAGTGTTATTCATCGTTATGCTCCATTTTTTTTGTGCACTGTAGGGCAGAACCAATTCTGAAATCCAGTTTCTGATTTCACACTCTTTAATCTCACTGGAAAGCACATCATCGTCGATTACAAGCTGCCAGCGGAGATCTTTTCGATGAGGCTCTTTAAAAAGGATTTTCATCTTATCAACCATGTTTTTCAACTCATCAGGATGTTTGAAAAATCCACCGTCGATAAGCTTTTCTTCCCGGGCAATAATCAGACATGCCATCTCATGAAGATTATATTCAGGATGATACTGAACAGACCAGAACGTCCCCTTTTGGTGGGTTACCGCCAGGGCCTGAACCGGTGTGAAATCATTTCCGGCCAGGATTACAGCGCCTTCAGGTATTTCAGATACCATGTCATCATGACTTATATACGCCTCATACACCGGCGGCTTGTCTTTCATCATCGGGTGAACCAAGCCTTCATTTGACAGTTTTATTTTTCTGGCAATTCCCATTTCCTTGCCCCTTGGATTAGGAACTACTTTACCGCCAGCGGCAACAACAGAAATCTGCAATCCCCAGCAGCTGCCAAAACTTGGGATACCTATTTCATAACAGAGTTTTGCTAACTCAAGTTGTTTGGTTACACTCGGATTATCATCATCAAAAATGCAGAGGTTACATCCGGTCCATAAGATTCCTGAATATTTTTCCAGTTCCCCTTCAGTCGGCATTTCCACACCTGGATCACTTGGCAAAAGGACATCATACTCTGCTTCCGGCAGATTCCTCTGCACCATATCACCATACAGTTTCCAGGCAAGTTGCATACCTGCTGTTTTAAGATCATCCCGACTAACTTTCGGGTACCCGTCTATAACAAGAAAACGCACAACATTTCCCATAACACTATTCTCCAACACTTACTTTTTGTTTAACGTATCGACGATTTCAACCAGCTCTGCATAATCCCTGCAGATTGCGTCCGCACTGGTTTTATCACTTCCCCGGTCATTTATCACCGTGGTATAGATGCCCTTTGCACCTAGGCTTTGCGGCCCTTTAATATCCTTTGCATCCCGATCACCTATATGAACGATTTTTGTTACATCAACGCCCAACCCTTTGGCCGCAGCTTTAAAAGCGCGTGGGTCGGGTTTTGAACAACCAACTTCATCGGAGAAGATAAACACGTCGAAATATTGTTCAATATCATTTGCCTGCAGGAGCTTACGCAGGACGCGACCTGAGCTGAAAATGGTGTCAGAAATAACACCAAGTTTATATTTACCATGAAGCCCCTTAAGTGCCTCAACAATCCCGGGGGTGATATCCGGCTGAACCTCAAGTTCCATCTCTTCATGCAGCCTTACCAGTTCGACCATTTCATCGGGCGGCAAAGTTCTGCCGAGCCCTTTTAAGATGATTTCAAGGCGTTCACCAACAGACCAGGTATAGCTGTGATCGTACCAAACCTTACGGAAAGCTGCATCAGTTGCCGCATAGGATGTATCAACCAGTTCTCTTGTGATTGGTTCATGCTTTTCAAGAAATTCCCGAACACGTTCTCGTCGTGTTAAATGTTTCGAAGAAAGTCCTTTTGCAGCCCTTTTAGGTTCATCGGAATCATCTACGATGATGGTATCCCAAAGATCAAAGGTCACTGCCTCTATATTACCCTGCATAGCTCCCGCTCCTGTTGTGTTAAAAATATTGTAGTGAGTATGATGCAAATCTACGAAGTTGCCATGACATCCTTACTGGTTTTACCTCCAGCCCATTTATTGATCAAATGCAATAGACCAAGCATGACAAAAACTATCGCAATAATACAGGTACACATAGCATTTGCACTTGCTGTCCAGCCATCGTTATCGAGCATGATAATTTCTATGGCTGCCAGATGAACAGAGGCGGAAACCAGAAAAATTACGGCACTGATCGTGGTCATGGATCGCATGAAAAAATATGTGAAATTTTGAATAAAAGCAACTCGAGACAAGGGAAAAATGATCTTGAAAAAAGTGGACAGCGTATCCCCACCAAGGCTGATCGACGCCTCTTCAATCGAAGAATCAATATTTTTTAAATTTGAAACACTGGATAAAATACCAAGAGTAAAGTTGCAGATAACGATATTAATTACAATGATCCAGGGCGTTCCATAAAACCAATAATAGGGTTTATTAAAGGCAAGTATATAACCAAGCCCCATAACAAGACCGGGAATCGCGGCTGGCATAACCGAAAAGAAATAGACCACCTGCTTAAAATAGGGTTTTCTTGTCTCCATGGCATAGGCAGCGATCAGTGTAATAAAAGAGCCCACTATTCCAACTATCAGCGAGATCCAGAGACTGGTCCAGATAGCTGAATAGCCCCCAATGGATGGGAATTTGTAATGCTGCAGGGTAAACGACCAGTCGTAGGGCCATGTTTTCACAAAAGAACCGATTATTACCGTAGCAAAAATCATAATAATGGAGAAAGCAACCAGATAACAAAATGTACTGTAGAGTATCTTTTTAAAACGCCTTGTTGGCGGAATAAAGGGCCGGGCTGCACCACTGATCATGGAAAAGCTTTTGCGGGAAATATAGTAATTGAGCATAAAAGCTCCAAGGGACGGAACCAGCAAAATTATACTGATGGTAGCACCCAGATCAAACCTGTAGAGGTTTGTCACCTGCGCATAAATTTCCGTAGCGAGCACGCTGTAATTGCCACCAATAACGACCGGATTACCAAAATCGGTAATGGTCAGGTTAAACGTCAGTGCAGCAGCACTTATAATTCCGTATTTCGCAGATGGCAGAGTTATGCGAGTAAATACTTTAAAGGGCGAAGCACCCAGACTTTCAGCAGCTTCATCAAGGCGAATATCAACCGCAGATAGAGTAGTGAATAAAATTACAAAGGCATGGGGCAGACAGTAGAGCACTTCTGAGACAATAATCCCGGTTGCACCATAAATATTCCAGTCCGTATGAAAAAAATGGGAGGTAATCAGGCCGTTTCTGCCAAAAAGATAAATGAGTGCCAGGGCCTGGACAATCGACGGGGCCACCAGCGGCATCATGATAATATTTCGAAAAAAGGTTTTGCCTGCAATGGTGGTTCGCGTCAGGGCGTAGGCAAAAAAGAAGATGATAACTGTAACGATCCCTGTTGTCACAGCCGATATATAGAGACTGTGCCAAAGCGACCTGAGCGTGTATGCGGTGGTAAAATACTGTTTGAAATTACTTAAAGTAAAATTGGCCAGAGCCAGCTCTCCCCCTTTGAAGAAGCTGAGTTTCAAAATCATCCACAGGGGGAAAAGCATAAAGAAAAACAATAAAATTAAAATAAAAATGGTCACAGTGGGAACGATGAATTTGTCAAATTCCATTCGTGCCGATGAAACCGTATAGTTGTCTATAGAAGTATCTTCTCTTTGAGTTGAATTCATTTTCCTCTTCCAGTTGTCAAAACGTGCTCAATCGTTAAATCAATTTTCTGAATATTTCCGAATACACATGAAAAGCATCTGGAGGAAAATAAAGATGCAAGGTATCATTAAGAGCAATTGGTTTCTTGGCAAACTCTTTCTGGGCAATATCTACCGTCAATTCTTTTCCTTCGAGATTTACAGTAATACTGACAACTGGGCCGAGGAACGTAATAAGTTCAGCCTTCGCATCGATAATATTGGAAGCAAGACAACTCTCTTTGGCTATGGTGGTACCGACAATTTCTATATCCTCCGGACGAACAGCCAGATAAACAGTTTCAGTGTCCACCGTGTCCATAGCAGAGACTTTAAGTGATGATTGCCCATAAATAACAGAACCACCCTTTTTCCTGCCCTCAAAAAAGTTAGATGTGCCAACAAACTCAGCAATAAAACTTGTTTTGGGTTTCTTATAAATTTCCCACGGTGAACCAACCTGTCGAAACTGTCCTTCACGCATAACAACCACACGATCGGCCATACTCAACGCCTCTTCCTGATCGTGGGTCACATAGATCATGGTAATGCCAAGATCCTGCTGTAGTCTCTTAATCACAGCCCTCAAGCGAACTCTGATCTTGGCGTCAAGTGCACTAAGAGGTTCATCAAGAAGCAAAACGTTGGGTTTTATTGCAATGGCACGGGCCAGTGCCACACGTTGCTGTTGACCACCACTTAACTGAGATGGATAATGTGTTTTCCATTCCCCCAAACCCATCAATTCGAGCATTTCATCTACACGTTTATAAATGAGGTGCTTGGGCATTTTTCGCATCGTCAGCCCAAAAGCGATATTCTGAGACACTGTCATATTGGGAAAAAGAGCATAGGATTGAAAAACAATACCAAAATCTCTCTTTTGCGGTATCACATTGTTAAGATTGATATCACCGTACGAAATATCTCCCGATGTCTGGAACTCAAAACCGGTGATAATCCGCAACAGTGTGGTTTTGCCACAACCGCTTGGGCCCAGAAAACAGACAAATTCTCCAGGTTCGACGGTTAGATTAACTTTGTCCAGCGCAATTAGAGAGCCAAACGACTTACTTATATTTTTTAATACGAGTTGTTTCGACATGGTTCTTGAACATGCTCCTTTGCAATGCTGATTGCATTGACCTGAAAACAAAGAGATATCCCCGGGACTTTCCCCTTCACCAGGGTAAGACACACCAGAACAGTGGCAAAAATTTCTCCATACCTGGAAAAAGAACCTTTCACCACTTTTTAACACTCACGGGAGGTGTAATCCCCCCACCCCGTGATTAGCAATTCAGCATGTTCCTGTTAATGCAGAAAGAGATTGGACCAGACTTCAAGTATTTTGACACGATTTTTTGACTGCCAGGGGAAATCCATAGGTGCCAGCTTAATGGTTTCAAGCGCTGGCATATCTTTTGGCCCCTGAATCCCTGGATAGGTTACGCCTAGTTTAAACTTTGCATATCCATTCATTGCACTTTTGGAAATAGCCCAATCCAAAAATTTCTTGGCGGCTGCCTCATGTCTGGCACCTTCGAGCAGAGCATTTGCCTCGAGTTCAAAACCGGCTCCTTCTTCAGGTAGAACCATTGAGACGGGAAAACCTTTTTTCTTTAAAGAGGAATAGACAAAAGCAAAGGAACACCCAACAGCATATTCACCGGCTGCTGTTAATTTGGCGGGCTTAGAGCCACTTTTGATATATTGACCCATGTTTTCATCCAGCTTTTTCAAAAAATCCCAGGCAAGATTATCTTCAACTGGTTTCGTTTTGTAATCCTTATCCATCATTTCGAGCAAACTGGCGACCTGGAGAAAACCAGTTCCGGAACTTGCAGGGTTTGGCATAATCAGCATGTCTTTGTATGCCGGGTTGAGTAAATCGTTCCAACCTTTTGGGGAAGGCAGTTTTTTCTGCTCGAGAACTTTGTCATTGATAACAAAAGCCGCTGCATAGAGGTCGATGGCAACCCAATATCCGTTGGGATCCTTAAAATGGGCTGGGATTTTATCCCAACCTTCAGGCTTATAGGGCTTTATCATTTTTCGGGGAACAAACTCTTCCATATTAGTTACAGCCCAGCCCCATACACAATCCGCCTGCGGATTATTTTTCTCGGCCAACATCCTTGCCCCAAGTTCGCCGGTAGAGAGCCGAATCGCCTGGATGTCAAGATCAGGTAACTCCACTTTCGCCTGCTTGATATATTCAACTACTTCTTCATTTTCCAGCGAGGTATAGATGACGACTGTTTCCTTCGCCATTAGAGCTTTGACTGGAATGATAGATGCAACAATAATCAAAACAAAAAATGTGCAGAACCTTTTCATAAAACATCCTCCTTTTTTGGTTTTGGTATTGATAACCAGAAATTGAGTATCAATTATTTTCACACATCTGATTTCCAACAACCCAAGCAGGTCATTCAGGAAAATACTGCATCCCGAACAACCTCGCACAGTAATCAGCGTGGAAGCAGAGTTACCAACAGCAACACACCAGCAACGCTGGCTCTTTTTCTGCCTTCCTTTGCCCACCGCCCAAAGGATATTGGTGGGGCAATAACGTGAGAAATAATATAAGTGAACAATGTTCGACAGTGTTGTCAAGTGTTTAAAAAATGCCATCCGCACACCCGCCAAACACGCTACAACGTCACAACCCGGTGCAATTTCAACTCAATTTCACCTTTCCACATCTGATTTCCAATTAAAATCAGCAATAAGATGCTTAAGATTTACAGCTTTTTCTTAAACACCTTATGTTCAGGTTCTCCCAAAAATGTTATTTCTTTATCCAGCGGGGAACTTTAAACGCATACTCTCCGTACGGTTTAAATGGTGGATCAGTAAACAGGGCCACAAGTTTTCCGTCCTGAACCTGGTAGTGAACAATTGGTGCTGCTGATTGAGCATGCAGAGTATTATTTTCACCAAACTTAATCTTGCCCTGCAAACCGTCATAACCTACTTCTTTCAAGTGCTTGTTAACAGCTTTGAAATTATACTCATCCCCCACCGCTGTAACTGCATCAGCCCAGGCCATCACCGAAGTATAGGCAATCCAGGAACCGGCTGGAACAGGATGCTTATAGATACTCATATATTTGTCAACCCAATCCTGCGCTTGTGCATTCGGAGCCTTTGGCGCTGGCATTCCCGCAGGCATCTCGCCCACGATGCCATCAGCATCTTTGCCGAGGGTCGTCAACACTTCAAGCGGAGTAATAGACCAGCCATAACTAAGAATTGACTGAGTAGGCTGTTTAACAAATTGGCGGAAAAACGTGATAACTTCTTGGGAACTGGGAATTTCAATATGAATAATTGCCGGATTTATTCTGCGGATCTTAGTAAGAATAGGCCCCCATTCATTAGTGCCATAGGGGACTGTTTCCCGCTTGGCGACTTTCCAGCCAATTTTTTCAAACCTTTTGGTGAGCGTATCACCCACTTCCATACCCCAGGCATCATCGGTGTTAATGATAACGATTTTTTTATTGGGATAGTCATAGGGTAGATTAGTCAGCATATTAAACATGCTGTTGGCCTGATCGCCACCGGTATCTGTGATAAAATATGTGTTGGAGTACTTTTCAGGATTGCTCTTATAAACATCTACTGCTGGCTGGGCACCGTCATCACAGAAAAATGGTGCATCATATTTGCCATACGCCTTAATATCCTGCCCCCAGCCAGCCCAACCGGCATGAACAGCCGCAACTTTCATCTTACCGCACAGATAATTTGCTCCCTGCATGACAACCTCAGGAGCAAATTCCTGGGAGTCAAAACGTATGATTTCAATCTGTTTTCCAATAAGAGCACCGTTTTCATTTATTTCGTTGGTGGCCATTTCGATTCCTTTCCAGTAATTATCGCCCGAGCCGGCATATGCTCCGGTTTCGGCTAAAGGAACCCCAATCTTGATTGTTTCAGCGGAAAATGCCTGCGTATATGCAAGCATGACAATTACCAAAATGATACCAATGAGCCTCATTTTTTTCATTTTTTCTCCTTTCCCGTTTGATTATAAAACGTTGATACGACACAAACGCTACTTCCCACCGCTGCATGTTTTCTTTTTTGCAAACAAAAGGCTTTCAATCTGATCAATTATGCCCTCGCGAAGAAACAGAACCAGAACAACTACGATTGCCCCCATGATGAGAGGCCGATACATTCCCAGGGGTGCAAGAAGCTGATTGATTGTTACCGTGATAACAGCCCCGACAACCACGCCTGGGTATTTACCGATACCGCCAATCACCATCATGATCATCAAAATGGTAAAGACATCCATGCTGAGCATCTTTGTTGACAACATGCCAACGTAATGTGCGTAAAGAGCACCAAAAATACCCGTGATAAAAGAAGTCAACGCAAAAACCATCAGTTTATATTTGAACGCACTGATGCCAAGACTGGCGGCAAAATTTTCGGAATCTTTCAGAGCCAGGAATGCCGTCCCCCAATAGGATTTGATAACCACAACGAGCACAAGAGTGCATATTATTGTCAGGCAAAGCGTTAAATAAAAGAAGGGGATCAGCTGTTCTGCGCTGAAATAATAGCCAAAAAGATTAATTGGTGGAACGGTTAAAATACCCTGGGCTCCGCCTGAACCAATTGCACGTCCCAAGGGCCCCCGTAAAAAAGGAACCAGGGTCATATGCACAGCAAATGTTACCAATGCAACGTAAGGCCCTGCAAGTCTTAAACAGGGTAAACCCACAAGCACGCCAAAAAGTCCAGTAATTACACCGGCCATCAGAATTGAAAAAGCCGGTGGAATATGCAGAGAGACAGACAAAATAGCCGAGCTATATGCTCCAACAACATAAAAAGCAACCTGGCCGAAGGAAAAAATCCCGGCAAAACCCATGATAACATCCCAGCAGGAAGCTACCACCGCCCAAATGAGAATCATAATCAGGATATTCATTATATAATCGGTACCACCAACAAAAAGAGGTAGAATTCCCATCACAGCATAAAACCCACATAAAATGACGATCATGCGTTTTAAACTCATAATCTACTCCCTTCCCATTAAGCCACGGGGGCGTACTGCCAGGGTAACCAAAAGCAAGGTCAACGTGGCAATCTGAACATAAATCATTCCAAAATACCAGCCAACAAAGGCTTCCAGCATCCCTAGAATAAACGCCGCGTACAGACTGCCTCGAATTGACCCCATACCACCAAAGGCAGTGATCACCCAGGCTTTAATCATGATATCGGTACTGCCCATGGGATCGATAAAGTTTTTCTGACAGAGCAGAATCCCACCAAAACCAACCATCATCGTTGAAAGTGCAAAGGTCGCTGCAAAAATAAAATCCTTCGGTATACCCACAATTTGGGCACCGGCAGGATTTTGAGCAACAGCCTGAACGGCCATTCCGGTACGGGTATTATTCAGAACCCAGCCAAAGCAGAGCATACCTCCGATAGATAACACAAAAATAACGATATCCTGCTGAAACAGTACAACGTCACCAATCTGAAGCGTGCCGTCAACTATACCGGGAAGTGATTTTATCCTGGGACCGAAAATAGCCTGGTAACCAAAGTCCATAAAAAGAGACAGACCCAGAGTCAACATCATGACCTTCATTTCCCAGTCATCATATTTCCTAAGAGGCGATATCAGTATTTTCTCGAGTAAATATCCAACAATAAAGAAGAATGGAATGGCAAGAAAGAAGACAGAAAAATATCCACCGACAAGACCAAGGGGAATTATAAGCACCCATGCAAAATACCCACCCAGATTATAAAAAGATCCATAAGCAAAATTGAAGGCCTTGGTAACACCATACACAAGCGTCAGGCCGACTGCCATTAAAGCATAAATAGAGCCGTTAATAAGACCACTTATAAAGACATCAATTATTTCAAGAAACATTGTGCGCCCCAATAGCTGTAGAATACAACTACAGGCTACCTTGCAAAACTACTTCTTCGCCTATCCCCGGCGCTGCTTGCAAAATACCCTACAATCCCAGAAATATTTCCTTTAATTGCTCGTTGTTTATTACATCCTCTTTTCCACCCTCAAAAGATATACTGCCCTCCTCCATTATATAAATTTTATCTGCCATCTCAATTATTTGGGGGATATTTTGGTAACTTCTCCAAAAGTGTTGGTAAAGTCCATTCTAACCGTCGCATAGCATCTTACGAAAATCTTTAACCAGTGGAAGGCCATACATAGCTTTTATTGAAGTGAGTTGTT
>CAMZKN010000139.1 GCA_947311315.1 uncultured Desulfobulbaceae bacterium
ACTACAAAAGAGTCAAAAAGTGTAACATACTGATGTTATGTGATATCTATTTTTATCCTCAACGGGAAACCTCCGTTACAGAAGAGATTGGGAATTATTCGCAAAAAGTTCGGTTAAGACCCTGCAGATGCATGACGATAAATGCCGTCAGGATACCAACAGGCAGGCTGACAATGGCTACAAGTGATGAACGAACATGGAAAAGAAAGATGATACAGACCAATGCAACCACGCCAAATTCCTCAAGAAGTTTGCTGCTCAGGTTATCCACTGCCCGTTTGATCAGGGCACTTCTGTCATAAACTGTGACTACCTCAACACCTTCGGGCAGCCCTTCTTTTAATTCTTCAAGTTTGGCTTTGGCACCGTCGATAGTTTTCTGGGCATTTTCACCAAAACGCATAACGATGATACCGCCCACGGCTTCACCTTCACCGTTAAGCTCAGCAATACCACGGCGCATCTGTGGTCCTCTTCGTACTTCAGCCACATCTTTAAGCAGCAATGGGGTGCCGTTTTGATTTACACCCAGGGGGATTGTCTCGATATCCTGTACACTTTGCAGATACCCGGTAGCTCTGACCATATATTCCGCTTCAGCCATTTCAACAACCGAGGCTCCGATTTCCTGGTTACCACGTTTGATAGCCATCTGGATATGGGAAAGAGGAATACCAAAGGCCCGCAATTTTTCCGGGTTGACAATGATCTGGTATTGCTGAATCATGCCACCAAGCGAGGTTACCTCAGATACGCCTGGTACGGTTTGCAGCTCATACTTTAAAAACCAGTCCTGCAGGCTGCGCAATTGGCTGATATCATTTTTTCCTGTTTTATCAATCAGAGCGTAGATATAGACCCAGCCAACACCTGTGGCATCCGGGCCAAGCTGGGGCCTGGCATTTGCAGGTAGAGAAGGGGCCACCTGGCTGAGATATTCCAGCACCCGGCTTCTGGCCCAGTACAGATCAGTTTGCTCATTAAAGATCACATACACATAGGAATCACCAAAAAAGGAATAGCCACGTACGGTAACAGCACCGGGTACGGAAAGCATGGCAGTCGTCAGTGGATACGTTACCTGATCTTCAACCACCTGCGGAGCCTGACCCGGAAAGGTTGTTTTAATGATAACCTGCACATCTGACAAATCGGGCAAAGCGTCAACAGGTGTATTCTTTAGTGAATAAAGGCCGACAGCAACAATCATGGCCGCACCGATCAGAACAAAAAAACGATTGCTCACCGACCAGCGAATAATAGATTCAATCATTTTTGCTCCTTAATTGTTTTGGTCGTCAAGATCCATTCCATCAAGGTTCAGATCGTCGAGATTTTTACTGTCATTACCAGCACCTGGAATGAGAACTTTGGTAATCTGATAACTGTCTTTTTTGATGCTTGTGATTTCATTTCTGTCTGTACCGCCATCCCTTTTGCAAGTTTTGTAAGGTCGACACTCTCCGCAACTGCAAAATCCATGGTCATTTCCGGCCAGTCCCGGACATCAACAGGCTGGTGGGTTATATTAATCATGCGATGATCAACCATGATATTATTGATGGTGGCCTCTGTCCAGGCGCTGAGTGGTACAACTTTTTCATCATGATTCATGCGTTTAAAATCAGATGTTTTACTGGATTCGGAATCAAGCAGGAATTGTGCAGATGTTACTACTTTTTCCCCTTCTGACAGGCCGGATAAAATTTCGGCAGAATTTTCATCGAGTCGACCAAGTTTGACGTTAACCGATTTAAAACGTCCTTCCCCCAGCGCCAGTACAACACGGTTTGAACTGCCCGTGCGAATAACTGCCTCTTTGGGGACGACAAGACTGCTTTTGGAGCTGTCTGCATGTATGACCACCTGGGCAAACATATTTGGTTTAAGCAGGTCATCTTCGTTGTCAAAACGAAGGCGTACCCGGAGGGTCCTGGTCTTTGCGTCAAGTGTCGGGTAGACGTAGTCAACTTCGCCACGCCATTCTTTACCGGGCAGATAATCAAGAGTCATGGTAACGGGGAGCCCGACCTTAACTTCTGCAGCCTGGCGTTCAAATACCTCCGCTACCACCCAGATCTGCTCCAGTGTACCTATGGACATGATGGTCGATCCGGGTTTTACGAAAAAACCTTCGCGAATAGCCATATTGTCAACAACACCGCTTCGTGGTGCGTAGAACGTGACGGTTTGTTTTACTTTTTTTGTTTTACGTAACTGTTTGATAAAGGAATCCGGTACACGTAATGCGGCAAGTCTGTCTTCGGAAGCATTAATCAGGCGCGTGGCCTTTCGATCTATTGCCAGAAGAAGTTCTTCCTGGGCATTAACCAGTGCAGGTGAGTAGATATCATAGAGTGGTTCACCTTTTTTATTGGATCGCCTGAAGCCTTGACGTAGAGTTTTTCAATCCAACCCTGAACCCGGGGATGGATGTGGGTTAATTGATCTTCATCATACCCTACGTAACCCACAGTCTGAATTCTGGAGTGCAGTGGTTTCATTTCGGCCGCTGCTATTCGCACCCCGAGGTTATTGACGACATCGGTTGATATTTTTACGGTTCCGGGGCCGGCACCACCGCTTGTGTCACCTTCTTCATACACCGGAATAAGATCCATACCCATGGGTGATTTTCCGGGTTTGTCGCGTTTGTAATCGGGGGCCATTGGCGCAACCCAATAGAGCGGCTTTCTCTCTTTGCTTACATTGCCTTCACCTGTTGTTGCTGCGTTGTTTTTGTTGAGTTTGGGATAGCCGACCCACATGACAGCCAGTCCAATACCAATACCCGCAAAAAGTGTAATGAAAACCCGTATAGTTTTGTTCATTGCAAATCTCCTGTGCGACGATTGGTTGCGACAATATCATCGGCGCTTTTCATGAAATAATAATTCAGTTGAATTATCGTCTTCTGTCTCTCCACATCTATACCCAGTGCATCAATTGAGGCGTTGAGCTCTGCTATACGTGCACGAACAACTTCTGCAAAGTCGCCATCATCGTTTGTATACGCAGTAAGAGATGCTTCTGCCTGTTCATGCATCTGGGGCAGTAATTCATTTTGATACAGTCTCTGACGTTCATCGAGGCGATAGAGTTGCGCCCTGGCTTTTTCAAAGCCTGCAATCATTTTACGTATGAGCTGCCATTTATTTGTTTTTACAGCTGCCGCAAGGGATACTGCAGATTCAACTTCCTTGTCCTGACGGTTGCTGGTGAAAAAAGGTAAATCAAATTGCAGACCCAGGGAGATAAAATCAGCCCTGTCGTTACCCGCCGGTGAATCATCGCGATAACCGTAACTGGTAACTTCTCCAAAAGTGTTGGTAAAGTCCATTCTAACCGTCGCATAGCATCTTACGAAAATCTTTAACCAGTGGAAGGCCATACATAGCTTTTATTGAAGTGAGTTGTTTTTGTGTTTTGTTGTAT
>CAMZKN010000140.1 GCA_947311315.1 uncultured Desulfobulbaceae bacterium
ACAAAAACAACTCACTTCAATAAAAGCTATGTATGGCCTTCCACTGGTTAAAGATTTTCGTAAGATGCTATGCGACGGTTAGAATGGACTTTACCAACACTTTTGGAGAAGTTACATAATTTCTTTGTCTCTTGCTCTGGACAGTTTTTCGTTAACGTTGGCAATAAAATTTCTGACCTGATGAGAAAGTTTAAGGTTACCTGAGTAGATTTCTTCACTGGGGATCGTCGCTAGCTCATGGGTTTTTTCAAGGTTGATTAAGAGGGGGTTGGACTGTTCAGGGCTCGTTGATGCCAGGTAGAGATCTTTCCAACTTGTACTATTTGTGCCAAAGCGGACGTGTGCTTCGCCCAGATGCAGCAGCTCACTTACTCCATTGCTGTAGGGAGTTGTGCTGGCACCGGTTTGAGGCTTTCGATTGGTTGCATACAGTACCGGCACCGTAGTTGTTCTTTCTTCCGGGTAGAGGTGCGAGTAGGGATCAATGGTTGTGTCGTGGTAAATAACGGGAGCTGGCATCATGGGTACGGTGCGTTGTTCAGCACAGCCACCGAGGAAAAGCAGAAGCACAAGACTCATGTGTCGCAGTAGGCTGTTTATATTGCATAGTATATTGTGCATGATTTCAGGATAGCATATTTTTTCGGTGTTCAATACTTTCTGTAACTGTTCAGCAGGATGTCATCTTCGTTTGGATAGTACGAATATTGTTGATAAGACACTGTTTTTTGTTATACTTACCGCGTTAATACTTGTTTTTATCTCTTTGTATCAGCTCTCTTTGTTAATAATATGAACACTATACTTCGCGTCGACTCGACATATACTACACCAGATCGGAAGAGAACCTTTTTTTCTGAAATATTTCCAACATTATTATTTTATGCTCGACTTTTTTTCATAGTTTTCAAGGCAAGCAGAAAGGCCAAGAAAGGTGTGTATGCAGGATCAGACTGGGCAGATAGTAGTTTTGAAGTGCTGAAAAGACTGGAAGATGCAGGGCTCAAAATACATATTTCGGGTATTGAGAATATTGAAAAACAGAGTGGATCTGTTGTCATTATAGGCAATCACATGAGTATGATGGAGACAATGGTGTTGCCGGTTATAATACAACCGTTGAAAGAGGTGACTTTTGTCGTCAAAGAGAGTCTGCTTTCCTATCCCATCTTCAAGTATGTTATGCGATCACGTAATCCTGTAGCAGTTACAAGATCGAATCCAAGGCAGGATTTTAAAACCGTAATGACAGATGGTGTGGCTAAATTGAAAAATGATGTCTCAATTATCGTGTTTCCGCAGACAACGCGGTCAGAGACATTTGATCCGGAACAGATGGGTTCTATTGGCGTAAAGCTTGCAAAAAAGGCAGGCGCTCCGATCTTGCCCCTGGCTTTGAAAACAGATGCCTGGCAAAATGGCACGAAATTCAAGGACTTTGGTAAATTCGACAGGACAAAGACTGTTTACTTTGCCTTTGGAGAGCCCATTGTAGTTGAAGGCAAAGGAAGTAAGGAGCAGGCGGTCGTCAATGAATTTATTGCGGCTAAACTCAAAGAGTGGACAAAAGGAGCCTGATTCTTGTACTGTATGGCCTTTGTGGGGAGTTAGCTGATAGTTACCGGTTACTTTGAAAAGTTATTTTTTTGCCTAGCGTCTGGGTTGTGCTTAAAGTTTCGCACATACCTTGATTTTGGACAAAAAGACTAATTTTGCAAGGTATCGTTACAAGTGTATCAGGGTAGTTCCGTCTCGGTAGGCTCAATTTCGGCCTCAAGTTCTACGTCCACATCTATTTCCTTGTCCTCTTCGTCTTCCTCGCCATTTTCAGCTTCAGCGGCAGCAATTTTAGAGTTTTGTTGACGAACAGCTTTGGGAATTTTCGATTCGGGGAGAACCATTTCGGTTATTTTTGCGATCTCTTCTTTGAGGTCAGGATCCTGCAGGCAAATCTCGCAGGTCTCTGCATGTTCCTCAATAAAAGAAACCATTCGGGCCGGAGCCATGGTTTCCTCCCGGACGTGGACATACCACGATTTTATCATTTGGACTAATCTTGTGCACTGCATGGATAATAAAACTTTTTCCTTGAATTTTTATAGTAAAAGAGGGTAAACACTCTCACTGGTCTCTTGAAATAAGAAATATCATAAATTGTGGTAATATAATAAAGAGTTGTTTTTAAGGTCAACAACTATTAGTATGTTTTTTTCTTTTTACACAACACACCAGCGGAAGTGGATAGGGCACTGGTGGCTTTCCCGGACTTCAAATCCGGTGTAAGGGGTTAATAGCCTCTTAGGTGGGTTCGATTCCCATGCACTTCCGCCATTTTGGTGAATGATACCACCAAAGAATTTGTAATGCCCCTTGCGGGTGTTGTTTTCCTTTGCATCAAAACTCCGAAGTAGTAGTTCATTTTCACTTCAGAGTCAATTCTTTCTGCACATTTCCCGGTTTAATTACTCTTTATTCTTAAGTAACGGGTGTCCCATTTCCTCTCTCTGTGCAACATATGCCTCAGCAACCTTGCGGGCAATATTTCGAATGCGGCCGATATAACGAGTTCTTTCGTTTACACTGATCGCCTTTCTGGCATCAAGGAGGTTAAATGTGTGAGAGCATTTCAAACAGTAATCGTAGGAGGGCAGGATCAGTTTCTTTTCAATGAGTTTTAGTGCTTCCTGCTCATAGGTATCAAAAAACATCAGCAGTTTTTCTACATTGGCTTCTTCAAAGTTAAAGGTCGAAAACTCAACTTCGGCCTGGTGAAAAATTTCGCCATAGCTGACCTCATCGTTCCATGCAATATCATAGACACTTTCGACTGATTGCAGGTACATGGCAATACGTTCGAGGCCGTAGGTTATTTCTACAGTTGTCGGGTGTAATTCTATGGATCCCGCCTGTTGAAAGTAAGTGAACTGAGTAATCTCCATACCGTCAAGCCAGACTTCCCAGCCAAGCCCGGAGGCACCAAGAGTGGGTGATTCCCAATCGTCTTCAACAAAACGAATATCATGATCCTGCAGGTCCAGCCCAAAGCGCTGCAGGCTTTCCAGGTAGAGCTCCTGCACGTTGAGTGGAGAAGGTTTGATGATGACCTGGTACTGGTAATAATGCTGCAGGCGGTTTGGGTTATTACCATATCTACCGTCTGTGGGGCGTCTGGAAGGTTGTGGGTATGCCGACTTCCAGGGTTCCGGGCCGAGTGCACGGAGCAATGTGGTGGGGTGGAACGTACCGGCGCCAACTTCCATATCGTAAGGTTGCTGGATGACACAACCTTGTTCCGACCAATATTTTCCTAGTTCAAAAATGATGTCTTGAAAATTCATGGAATTTCCTCTTGTTCTGTCTGTTCTTCATGGAGTGAGTGCTGAGAGACCGCCATTGGAATTCGGGCAGGCTGTCACCAATTATTTTATTCCCGTACTATATAATTGCTATCTTGACTTTTGTCTATGGTGTCATCATTATATCCTCTTGACGGTGAACAGGTTTTGATTAACTTTTATGGATGGTATTTTTATGCAGACACTCGATGCTCTTTCGCAGTCCGTTGATATAAGGCAGTTACTGCAGTCTATTACGTCTATAGCCATTGTCGGCCTGTCTCCAAAAAAAGATAGGCCAAGCAATATGGTGGCCCGGTATCTTCTTGAGGCCGGATATACAATTTATCCTGTTAACCCTGGACAGACTGAGATTCTTGGTCAAACATGTTATCCTGATCTTGCATCAGTTCCGCATGATATAGAAATTGTAGATATTTTCAGAAGATCAGAAGATATTTTGCCTGTTGTGGAAAAAGCGTTGCAACTCAAACCTCTCCCCACCGCCATCTGGATGCAGCAAGGTATTGTTAATGACGTTGCCGCTGGGCTTGCTCGTGATCAAGGACTCTCTGTTATTATGGATCGTTGCATAAAAGTTGATCACTATAATTTTGTTGCCGGTAATTAATAGTATATTGTACCTTACGCTTGATTTTTCCCCTGTGAACCTTTCCTGACATTTTGTCTCTTTTTGCCCATGGAACCAAAAATCCTCAGCATTCGTGGTGCACGAATGCACAATCTGAAAAATGTGGATGTCGATTTACCACGAAATAAGCTTGTGGTGTTTACTGGTTTGTCTGGTTCGGGGAAATCGACACTGGCTTTTGATACATTGTATGCTGAAGGACAGCGCCGATATGTTGAGTCGCTCTCTACGTATGCCCGTCAGTTTCTTGGCCAGATGGATAAACCTGATGTCGATTCCCTGGAAGGTTTGTCTCCCGCTGTTTCAATAGAACAGAAGACAACGAGCAAAAACCCTCGTTCCACCGTTGGAACAGTCACTGAAATATATGATCATCTGCGGTTGCTGTTTGCCCGGTGTGGCCACCCCCATTGTCATATATGTGGAAGTGAAATTCAAGCACAATCGATTGAAGATATGGTCAATGCACTTATGGGAAAAGATGAGGGGACGAAGCTTATCCTCCTTGCTCCCTTAGTCACTGAGCGAAAGGGCCGCCATGAACAGTTGCTGGCAAGAATACGTAAAGAAGGATTTGTCCGAGTCCGTGTTGATGGAGACATTGTTCATGCTGATGACGTTGAGGAGCTTGATAAAAATAAAAAACACTCCATTGAGATTGTGGTCGACCGCCTGGTTATTAAGGATTCTGTGCGGAGGAGACTCTCTGATTCTGTAAGCACATCTGTAAAACTTACAGAAGGTTTTTTGCTTGTGCTTTATCCGGAAGATAATTCTTTAGAACTCTTCAGCGAACTTGCGGCGTGTCATTCGTGTGGAATTTCTTTGCCACCAATATCTACCCAGCTTTTTTCTTTTAACAACCCTCAGGGGGCTTGTCCTGAATGTGGCGGTCTGGGGGTGAAACAGTTTTTTGATCATTCACTGGTAGTTCCTGACGAGACAAAATCGATAAACGAAGGGGCAATTGCACCTTGGGGATATCGCCGGGAAGAGTCATATACCGGTCATATGCTTGAGTCGGTGGCGAAGCATTATACGGTTTCTCTGGGGACTCCTTTTGCAGACTTACCCAAAAATGTTCGTGAAGTTTTTATATATGGGTCTGGTGAAGAAGAGATCCAATTTCATTACAGTAAAGGACGGCGTGTAATGTCGTCTGTGAAGGCTTTTGAAGGCGTTATTCCACAACTTGACAGGCGATATCACGAGACGCAGTCATCCATGATTCGTGAAGAGTTAAGTAAATAC
The DNA here is from genome assembly GCA_947311315.1 of uncultured Desulfobulbaceae bacterium. Taxonomy (GTDB): domain Bacteria; phylum Desulfobacterota; class Desulfobulbia; order Desulfobulbales; family Desulfocapsaceae; genus Desulforhopalus_A. Next base: position 5,239 of record CAMZKN010000140.1, read on the forward strand.
ATGACAGAGCAGCAATGTACCCTCTGCTCAGGAGCCAGGCTTAAACAGGAAGCACTTGCTGTTCGTGTAGGGCAGTGGTCTATTTATGAGCTCACATGCCTCTCTATCCAGAAAATATTACACATTTTGCCTCTCATACCATTGTCACCCCGTGAGCGACAAATTGGAGAACCCATTCTTAAAGAAGTTGTCGACAGGTTGTCATTTCTAGATGATGTTGGCCTGGGTTATCTTTCACTTGAACGAAGAGCGGGGACATTGTCGGGGGGAGAAGCTCAGCGTATCCGCCTTGCCTCACAGATTGGCTCAAGACTTGCCGGAGTTCTGTATATTTTAGATGAACCAAGCATCGGCCTCCATCAGCGTGATAATCAGAAACTGATCAATACCTTGCTGGAACTAAGGGATCTTGGAAATAGTGTTATTGTTGTTGAGCACGATACTGATACGATTCTGGCTGCTGATCATGTACTTGATATAGGGCCTGGAGCGGGTATCCATGGTGGACAAATTGTATATAATGGTGAGGTAAAACATTTACTTGATAGCAATGAGTCTATTACCGGGGCATACCTGTCAGGAAGATTGTCTATTCAAACTCCAGGAGCTAGAAGAAAGGTAAGGAGGGGAAAGAATAATGTTCTAAAGTTGAGACATTGTTCAATAAATAATTTGAAAAATATATCAGTATCATTTCCTCTTGGTGTTATGACCTGTATCACTGGTGTTTCTGGTTCCGGGAAAAGTTCATTGGTGATGGAAACCTTGTTTAAACTAGCAAAAGCAGGCCTTAACAAACGACAGTCGAGTTTTCGTGAAGGTAAAACCGAGTTATCAGGGCTGGATCTAATCGATAAGATAATTGACATTGATCAAAGCCCTATTGGCAGAACACCCCGATCAAATCCCGCTACATATACAGGCCTTTTCACACCAATAAGAGATCTTTTTGCTCGACTACCGGAATCGCGGGCCAGGGGGTACAAACCTGGACGCTTCAGTTTTAATATTAAAGGTGGTCGATGTGAGGCATGTGAAGGTGAAGGGGTAAATAAGATTGCCATGCATTTTCTACCGGATATCTATGTGGAATGTGAAACATGTAAGGGTAAAAGGTACAATGCTGAAACTCTGGAGATTAAATATAGGGATAAAAATATTCATGAAATTTTGTCGATGACTGTAGAAGAAGGACTCGAATTTTTTGAAAATATACCACCTGCAAAAAATAGGCTGCAGACGCTTTTTGACGTCGGCTTATCCTATATTTCACTTGGCCAATCTTCAGTAACGCTTTCGGGGGGGGAAGCACAGCGGGTAAAACTTGCCAAGGAACTCTCCGGTCGCTCAAGCGGTAAAACATTGTATATCCTCGATGAGCCTACCACCGGATTGCATCCTGCAGATATTCAACATCTTCTTAATGTTCTCGACAGATTGATTGAACAGGGCAACAGCGTCATTGTGATTGAACATAATCTTGATGTTATAAAAACTGCAGATTGGATTGTCGACGTCGGACCTGAAGGCGGTGATGAAGGGGGACAAATCATTGCTGCAACCACCCCTGAAAAACTGTTGGCTGAAGAAAAATCTTATACTGGACAATTCTTACGAGGAGCAATGAATTGAAAAATTTTGCTTTTGCAATTCATAGAGCATTTTCAATGCTTGCTACATTGACGGTAGTGCGTTTTAATGCACACGCTGCAACGTATTATGTGATATGTTGCTAACATGTCGATTTGTCATTTTTAATGAATTCATAAACATCAAAAACAATAACTGAGGTAGACAATGGAAGAAAAACAAGGAACGGACAAAAATGAACAGCCGCAATTTCGTATGCAGAAAATGTATGTGAAGGATCTCTCCTTTGAAAATCCTAATTCTCCTCAAGTCTTCGTAATTCCAAATAATGCTGATCCAACCGTAGATGTGAATCTGAAATTAAATAATAAGAATATCGATGGAGATCACTGGGAGGTTTCCTTGCAGATCACTGCAAAGGTTTCAACGAAAGAAGATAAGAAGGTAATGTTTATTCTGGAGATTGAGCATGCAGGGATATTCTTGCTAAAAAATATACCACAAGAACACATGCCAATGCTTCTCGGAGTTGATTGTCCCACACTTCTTTTTCCCTTTACCAGACAGATAGTCAGCCAGGTGTCACTCGATGGTGGGTTTGTCCCCTTCTTGATGGAACCTGTAAACTTTATGGCATTGTTTCAGAACGCCCAAAAGAAGAAGGGTGAAGAAACAAATTAGAATATTAAGAACATAAAAAAAGGGGCAATACACACTAAGTGTATTGCCCCTTTTTTATTGATGAATCTTGACTAAACTATAATCCGTATGTAACGAAATGATCAACTAGAGTCGATACACCCTTATCTATAGCTTTATTAAAGAGTGTGTCATATTGTTTGTCAGCGAACATTGTCTCAGGCGAGACAAGAACCCTTACTCTGTTTGTCCAGATTACGTTACCAGTGGCAGCTTCCTGAACCCAGATACGCATCTGAACAGCAGCTTGGTCAATTTGACCACTTCTATGGGACACACTACCTAAACCATAGCCTACAGAGCCCCAAAGAACGGTATCTGCAGTTTGACCTGATCTGCCAAGAATAGTTTCACCCTTGGAAAAAGGCCAAGTTCCCTGTGTATAGCCCAGGCGGCCAGCAATCAGCATTGCGGTGAGTGATTCATTTTGCTCATCGTATTCATCGGAACTTGCAAATCCATGGAGAATTCTGTTGGAACCACCGACTACGAAAGGAAGAAGTCCTTTCTTCCAAGGTGCCCAGGAGGCTTCCTGTCGTGTTTTGAACTCAAGAATTCTTCCTCTGATAATATAATCAGCATTGAAGTGACGACCGATCTTGGCGACCGTTTTGGTTGTAAGACCATGAGTACCAGGGGCGCTACCGGCTTTGTGTGCGGCTTCCTCTTCAACTTGGGTTTTATACCTGCTAATTTCGCTTTTCATGCTGGAAGACCAGTCATTCTTAAGTTCTAATGCGAGGGAACCTGTATCTGCGGCGTCATAGGAAGAGAGCCGAATCACATTTTCTTTAACAAGATAGTCAAAGACGTCCTCTTGAATTGGTAGACCAAATCCCTGATTCGTCAAACGGTCTGTCAAAGATTCTGTAATAACCATATTGCGTCTTTGCGCTGATTGAAGATCACCCTGGGAGTAGTCAGCAAATGGCATAATAAGTATGCTTCTACCACTACCGGGTGCATTGTACGCTGGACCATCAGCGACATTGAGCGTTTCTACAACGGTCTGACCGCAACCGGTTAATGCTAATGCTAAAATTCCGATGATAAGATATTTCAGCCTATCCATGTTGATCTCCCTACAGAAATTTTAAAATAATTCTTCTAATATGAGCACCCTGCTCTTCTATTTATTTGCAAAATTCTAAGATTTTTCAAAGGTGCTGAATCCTAGTTGTCAGGATTAAATTATACGAGGTCGTAGTAGAATGATAAGTTCTCGTTTATTATGGATCTTTTCCTCCCATCCAAAAAGATAGCGGAGGAATGGTATATCACCAAGTATTGGTGCAAATTCGCCTGTTGTTTCATTGTAATCACTTATTAATCCACCGATTACCAGCATCTCACCATCGCCAACTTTGACAGTCGTGCTCATTTCTCTAACATTGACGATTGGTAGGCCTACCGTAGTACCATCGGCACCAATATTGCGGTATTCAATGGGTTCTTGGAGTTCAGAAGTAATAGGTATGAGATTCATGATAATGTCGTCTTTACCGAGAACGGTGGCTGTTAATGCCATACCTACACCTGAAAGAATTCGTTCTGTATTCACAGTATAAGTGATTACACCAGTAACAGCATCAAGATGAGATTCGATAGAATCAATATAAGTAACATTACGGCCAACCGAAATCAGGGCTGGTTGTCCGTTCATAACACTGATCTTTGGATTAGAAAGAATTTTTGTATCACCTTGTTCGTTCAAAGCATTGAGAAAAATATCAAAAGAAGCAGGTAGCATAGAAATCTTTGATACAAATTGTCCAGGATTAATGGTTTTCGTATAAGAACTGCCATCAGCACTATAAGTTTTATCACCAACGACTCTATCGTTACTGTACGTAAATGGGTAGATCTGGCCACCAGCACCAAACGTAGCAAGGCCTTCCAGGTTAAAGTTTTTAAGGACACTTGACCAGTTAATCCCTATGCTCGATTGGTCGTTAAGTTGAACCTCTATGATTTTTGCCTCAATAGAAATCTGCTGGTAAAGGGATTTTTTCAGGGTCGTTATATATGCATCAATTTTTTCAAGAACCGGTCGTGGAGCTGTGACGGTAATAAGACCAACAGGTTTATCGATAATGTAAAAACCCTGGCCACCCGAAACTTTGCTGGAATTTGCCTTAGAAGCCGCCGAGTCTGAAGCACCAGTAGATTCAGCTGCTGTGTCTGCATTTTCATCAGCGGAATACCCACGAGAACCTTTTCTTGCACCAAACTTGTCGTCAAGGACTTGATCTGTATTTTCCAGTACAGTTTCACCTTCTCTGCGAAAAGTCCATATCTGTAAAATAGTATCGAGATTAAGTTTAATATTGTCCCAAATATCGAATTCATTACCCTTGCTTTTAAGAGATATAGTACCGTCTATATTACTTGATGCATCGTTGCTACCAAGAATATTGCCGCCAGTCCCAGTTACGTAGTCCTGTGTAGTGAAGGGCATGGCAATCTGAAATTGTCTGGTTTCTTTATATTTGATAACAATGGTATTACCATTCATTTCATGAAAATAGTCGACCTGTCGCAACATATTGTCAAGTGCAGTAAAAAAATCATCATTGGAACTGATATCAACGTCTACTAGAACTTTTTGATCGACATCACTTGACCAAGAAACATTCATCCCTTTGAGCGATGCGAGTCTTTTGACGATATCCCAAAGGGGCTGTGGCCCGCGAGTAGACGTAATCCGTGCACCAACCTTGAGTTTGCTTTCTTCAGCAATAGTAATGTCTTCTTTTGCAGCTTGGTCAATTAAATAACTTGGTGTTTGGTATCGAACCGGCAAGGTAGTTGGTTTGTCAACGGGAGCAGGTGATATGCTGGTACTTGGCTGCTCAGGAGTAGCCGGTTCTGGCTGGGATTGTTTTTCCGAAACACAGGAGGTAAGGAAAAAGGCAAGTAGCAAGAGGCTACTAACAAGGAGATAATTTTTTATGGACTTCATAAAGACCTCTTGGACTAAAATAAAAAAAATAATAAGTTTGAACTAAATAATATTCAGTAAAATCACATCAAATCTTTAGCCGCTATCCGCCCGGAAATATACTTTTTTAGGTCAGGACGTATTTGAAAACCTGAGGCAAGAACAGCTTGGTATTGTTTTGTCGCCTCTTTGGTCAATCCAAGTTTGTCCAAAATCCTTGCCTTAGACAACATAGTCGTGGCGGTTTCACCGTAATATTGGTTGTACTTGGCCAAAAGTTTAAGAGCCGCTTCGTTTTGGCCATTATTTTCACTGAAGGCGGCAAAACTTACCAAGGCTTCTTTCATCGGAGGTGTTTGGCTTATGGACTGTGTAAAGTATTCAGATGCCTCTGTAACACGCTGCATATTCGCAGAGCCGATGGCAGCATAAAGGGCAGCATGAGTATTTTTTGGATCTAGCTTCAAACTTTCTTTGGCATAATAAACAGCCTTTGCATTCATACCAAGGTTCACGAGATATAAAGAGGCCAAGCGGTTTGAAATCCTGGAATTGGACGGCCATTGCTCAAGAGCCTTGGAAAACATTAGGGCAGCATCCTCGTATTCTTCGTTGGATTCGAGATTTTGCGCCTTTAACATAAATTCTTTGGCAAGCATTATTTCCCTAGATTGAGTGGATGTTCGCTCGATTACGAGTGCTTCCTGCTCAATGACTTCAATATCTGCTTCAAAAGCCAGGTTGTCTTCAGCGCGTGTGGGCCACACAAAGTCGTTTTTCTCAGGATAAATGACAATAGTGTTAAAACGTTCTACCTTTTTTAGATCCATGAGATTAAGGATAATATCCAGAGCAAAATCCCATGGAACATCTGTGAGTGCTAGAGTTAAGGAACCAGCAACTTCTTCGTCAACAATAATATTGAGCTCAGTGACCTGCCTGAAAAGACGAAAGACATTGTGAATATCGATTTTATAGAAATCAACGCTTATTCGCTGTTTTTTGTAACCGGAAAATGAAAAATCATTTTCAAAATTTTCTGCAGCTTTTTGAGCTGACACAACAGCTTCAAGTTCAGAAGGATCTTGTTTGAGTAATTTTTCAGAGGAGCCAATTAACGCATCAAGCGTGCTATCAGTAGCCACGACGGCTCCAGCCGTTCCAGGATTAGCTGAAGGTAGTGATTTGTTTTCATCAATGACAATGCTGAGACCAAGCTCAGAGGGTGCTACAGAATATGAAAATAGAGTCTTATTTGCAGAGTCAAAGACTATCCGAGCTCCACGTCCTCTTGGAGCAACCCTCACTTTTTTTACTGATGTACCAATAAGTTTTTCGCGAATGAGTTCGTTAATAGCAACATCGTCTATATCGATGTACATTCGTGCAGGTTTAATATCGCTGCTTCCAATTGTATCAACAGTATAATTTTTTATGGGTGTATTGGAAATGATGTTGATTGTTGTAGAGTTGGGTGTGCTGGATATTTGAAAATCTGTCAATGAAAGCCTGTTTGATGATGAAACAGCAGCTTTTTTACCACCTCTAGCGGGAAAAAATTTAAGCACAATATTATAGCCATCTTTTTCAACGGAATAGTCGTGGCTGTCTGCCAGAATAAATTCAAAACGCATGACCGGTGGAATATGGTCTGCAAGTTCCGAAATTTTTAAATGTGCAAAACTGTTTATGGGAACCTGGGCAGGACTAGGTATTTTATTGTCGGCAAATTTTGCTCCGGCAATATCAAGTACAATCCTGAAAGGTGAAAACCGTTCAGAAACTGTGTATACAGGAATCGAGTTCCCGGTTATGCTATACGTTAAACTTTCATCGATAACAGTAGCTTTGGTATCTGAAACTTCAAAAGAAATGTCGGAGTCTGCCTTTGCAACTGAGATATCAAATGCCAATAAAACGCAAAATGTGAGGCAAACAGCCAATTGATATTTGTCTAACCATTTAAGCATTTTTTATTCATCTCCCTCTTTCTTGAGTATCATCACAACTTTGGTGATAATTTTCTTGCCTGCTCGAGTCTCAGCAGTCTCTTCGATAATTACGGTGTTCGAGGCAATATCTTTTACAATGCCCCGCCTTCCAATTTTTGTGCCTTTTGTCAGGATATATCCTTTGCCTGTGAAATCTTCGACCATCGCAATATCTTCGATACCTACTTGCATTAGTGCAACCAGGTTGAGTTGCCCAGGTTCAAAAAGTTGCATACCTGTCAGGTCAATATCTGGATCTATAATTTCATTCATGTCTATATTTGAGGATGCAGCCTTTTCTGTAATAAATGGTTCAAAAGGATCTGCACGGTTCTCAAGTTGATAAACAAAAGAATCATTTGGCGTCTCTGGCAACAGAATTGGAGTAATCGTAGGATTGTCTTCAGAAGAGGCAGCTTGAATCGCACTGGGCATTGTCATAAACGTGACAATTAGCAGAAAGAATACACCACTTTTAAAAGACTGAAAACATTGTTTCAATGAGAGTATAGTCATAGTACGGCTCACGAAAGTCATTTTTGGGTTTCTTTGGGAAGTTCGACATTTGTGAAACGATAGGTAACCAGTCTACAATCTGATTTTAGGAGCATTTCACCCGTTTCTTTTACCGGGGAGCTCATCTTTACATTTGCGACAGTAACAATTCGTTCGAGTTTGCTGACTTGGTCGAAAAAAAATCCCATATTATGGTAAGGGCCACGAACGTTTATTGTGACTGGAATTTCTGCGTAAAAATCTTTCGGGTTATCCGGTTCCGGCTTAAAAGTGAGAAAATCAAGACCGGCATTTCTCCCCAGAGCAGAGATATCCTTAAGGAGCTTAGGAATTTCTTTTTCTTTTGGAAGAAGTGCCGATGCTTTAACAAACAGTTCATTGGCCTCATCACGTTCTTTTTTAAATTTAGATAGGTTCGAAGCTTTCTGTTTTACCTGGCGTAACTCAGTTGTGAGATCAGATTTCTGTTTAATTAAACTCTGTTCTTTTTGTCCATTAGGCCGGTAGTACGTAAAATAAAATATCAGAAGGGGAATGAGTGCAATGAGAACAGCAATACCCAACTTTACCTTTGGATCAAGAGGAGCATACTTGTCATCTATAAAAGTTCCTGTTGATGTAGTGCGTTTTTGCATAGCGTGATCTTAGGAAAAAAATTAAGTGTTAATTTGCCTCAGGCTGATCATTTTTTGATGCACTGGGGTAGGCGACTTGACAAACCAAAGAAAAACTTTTGAGATCCCTTCCTGATACAATTTTTAATGAAGACCCGGCTAAACTGACACTTCGTACATAAGGGGATCCTTTGAGCTTGTCCATAAACTGAGCAATGGTCTGGTTGTCTAAAGCCACACCCGATAAAGTAAGAGAAGCCCCCTGCTGGTCGAGTGATTCAAGCCACATCCTTTTATTGTCAATTCTGTTGGCAACTTCATCCACCACTCTTACAGTAAGAGAAGAATTGGCTTTGAGCTGCTTGATGATGTCTGTTTTTCTGGCCAGTTCTTCTTTTTCTTTTTTGATTTTATCCATCTCTTTCAGAGTCTTAGTGTAGGAAGATTTTTCTTTTTTAAGAGCAGTAACTTCATCTGAGAGATGGTTGATTTTTTGAGCCTGCAACACACCGACAAGCGCAACAAGAGCAAGGACGCCAACAAACAAAAAACACATTCCGAAGAGTTGTTTTTTGGCTTTGGCCCTTTTTTTGAGTTGCCGGACTGGCAGCAGGTTGATTTTAAGCATATCTGGTTCCCAACATAAGAATAAACATCATATAATTGAAGGCCTGAGCGCAATTCCGGTCGCTATTGCCATTTCAGGGCCAATACTGTCAAGGTAATTTGGATCGATTTTCTTGTTGCTGGTATTAATTCTTAGAAATGGATTGAAAACTTCTACCGTTAAGCCGGTTTCCTGTATAAGAAAATCGCTGAGGCCCGCAACTTTTGCGCCACCTCCGCTGAGGATGAGCTTTTTCAGCGGTTGATCGGGATGGTTGGAGTGGTAAAGATCGATTGCCTTTTTTATTTCAAGAACCCATTGTGTGCAGGTTGAAGAGAAGATATCTTCAATATCCTGTTTCCTCTCTTCCATTGGAATCTGACCAAGTTTTATCCCCTCCGCCTCTTCAAAGTCTACGTCAAATACATTTTGTATCTGTTCGGTTAATTGTCTGCTGCCGACTATTATATCGCGGGCAACAACTGAAATTCCCTGGGAAAGGATGTTGATGTTCATTTTTGAAGCACCAATGTCCACCAGGGCAATGTTTTCATCACTTTGATAGTTGTACTCGTAGGTGTTTTCCAGTGCAAAACCATCCACATCCACAATTACAGGGCTAAGATTGAGTGCTTGTAACATTTCAAGATAATCATCAACGATTTCTTTTTTAGCAGCAACGAGCATGACGTCTGTTCTGTCATTTTCTGACTGACTTGTTTTCAAATCCTGGAAATCAAGATAGACATCTTCGATATCAAAAGGGATATATTGTTCGGCCTCAGCCATAATATGTTCTTCGAGCTTGGCATCGTCCATTACCGCCAGATTTACTTTTTTGACGATAACTGAATACCCCGAGATAGAAAACCCGACTTTTTTGTTCTTAATTTTTAAATTCTTGAAAAGATCAGCAATAGCTTTACTTACGATTTCCGGTTCATTAAGGGTGCCGTCATCGACTGCCCCTTCGGGTAAAACAGTACTCCCAAGTGTAATTATTGCATACCCATCTGAAACCTTTTTCAGCTGACATACCTTGATAGCATGTGAGCCGATATCGAGACCAACAACCAGATCTTTTTGAGAAAATAAGGCCATATTCATACCAATAAAAAAAGAAATAAAAAAATCAAGCAACAATAAGCCAAAGTGGCTGAAATACGTACTTACACTTAATCTGTCCACGCCCAAGCAATTAGGAATTAAATTTACTGGACAATAAAACCCTTGCTTTTACGTGTACATAAGGCCATTAGTGCACAAAATATCTATTTTGTCAAGGAAAACAAACGTTTCGTTTGAAGGAAAATGCTTATTTTACAGGGTGTTAATTAGTGTGGAGGATGAATTTATGATACTTGTTCCACCGCATGTTGATGGCAGATTGTTACGGTGCTCCTCATATAGTGTATATGTGGGAATCTATATTAGTTTCTGCTAGTTATTAAAATTGTCAAAAATCAACACTCTTGTAATTGCGGGGTAGATAAAGTATATTGCGCGAGGCAAAGGGAATTATTCTGCAATGTTTTATTTGTGTTTGTTAATAGAAATTTATACAGAAATTGTACTTTTAGGGTGTGCAGTAGAGCGTTGCCGGAATGATGGTATTAGCTTCCACAGTAAAAAGCTTACTAACAGCTGCATGAATAGCATAAATAATAAGGGGTCTGTTGTGTCTAGAACGGGGATGAACAAATCAGTTTTCCGGGAATATTTCGAAGCAATTGTCATTGCGGTTCTGTTGGCACTGTTTATTCGAACATTTGTTGTACAGGCATTTAAAATTCCGTCGGGTTCGATGTTGCCGACCTTGTTGATTGGGGATCATCTTCTGGTCAACAAGTTTATTTACGGTATTAAAATTCCTTTTACCGGGACTACTCTGGTACCGATTAAAAATCCTAAACAGGGTGATGTTGTTGTCTTTCGTTTTCCAAAAGACAAATCAATAGACTATATAAAGAGAGTGGTTGGTGTTCCTGGAGATACCATTCTCATTAAAGATAAAGTAGTTTTTGTCAACAATAAGCCTGTTGACATCCCTCAGGCACATTTCAGCTCCCCTTCAATTCTTGATGGTGCGGTGAGTCCCAGGGATAATTTTGGTCCTATCCTTGTTCCCAAAGACCGGATATTTGTTATGGGGGATAATCGTGATAATAGTTATGACAGCAGGTTCTGGGGCTTTGTTGATCAAAAAGATGTACTAGGGAAAGCTTTTGTCTTGCACTGGTCGTGGGATATTGATAAACCGCTTTTGTCGGTAGATCGTTTCGCTTCGATACGATGGACACGAATCGCAAATCTCATCCATTGATTATGCAAACGCAGAACTAATGGATGGGATTGTCAATTTCGACACAAACTGGCTAGCCGAGTGAGTAGGGCAAAGATCGTACTACGTTAATACCTTCTGGGGTGACATCCGCCTGATACACAAGGATTTGCACGCCATTTTGTGCTGCATGGTGTAGAGTTTTACTGTATTCCTGGTCAATATGGGTAGCAGGAGTGAAGCGATCGGCATCCATTCGCTGAACCAGGAAAAAAATACAGGCACCGAAACCTTCTTTCGCAAGTTTTTCCAACTCGTGCAGATGTTTTGTGCCTCTTTGGGTTACAGCGTCGGGAAATTGTGCGCAACCCTCTATTGCCAGAGAACAGTTTTTGATCTCAACATATGTAATTTCTTCTTCTTTGGTGACCCGCAAATCAAGTCGACTGTGATCAGAAACTTTTACTTCTGTTTTTAGGGCAGTGAATCCTGTAAATTCATCAATTTGCCCCTCGGTAATGGCTTCAACCACAAGTTTGTTCGTTTTTGCGGTGTTTACTCCTATCCATGTGTTGTTTGCCTGAACCATTTCAAGAGTAAAAGGATATTTTCTTTTGGGGTTGTCAGACTTTGAAAGACAAACGGGGCTGCCTGGATCTGAACAGGAGAGCATGGTGCCGGTGTTGGGGCAGTGAACGGTAAGAATTTTGCCGTTTTCCAGCTCGATATCTGCAAGGAATCGCTTATATCTTTTGATAAGTGTGCCGTAGACTAGTGGTTGTGTGAATTGCATGATATTTTATGGCAGAGATAAAAAAATCTTAAGGTTGCTAAGAGATAAAGTTAGTGCTACATAAGTGTATGTCAGTGCGTATCGGCAGAGCCGATATGATTCGATCCGTCCATGATTGGTTGGGCGAGGGAAATCGCCAGTATGGGCGCACCACTCTACCAGGAAAGGAGAGGCATTGCTATGAAATTAGGTATCAATGGTTTGGGAAGAATTGGAAAACTTTCTCTCTGGCACCACGTGTCACGGAAACACTTTTCGGGAATTGTTGCCAATATCGGTCGGGAAGTCGGACGAAATCTTGAAGACCTGGCAGCAAGCCTTGAGAGAGATTCAACCTATGGGCGTTTGGGTGCCTATCTTCATGGCCATAATTGTCCGCGGGTTATTGAAGAACTCGACAATGAAAAAGGAACTATGGTGGTGAACGGAGTGCCGGTCACTATCCTCAGGTCCGCGCGAAACCCGGCTGACATAGCCTGGCAGGAAAATGACGTGAAGCTGGTCGTTGATACAACCGGTGTTTTTACCGACCCTACAGCTGATCCTGATGTAAAAGGCGGGGCACTCAGAGGTCATATGCAGGCAGGTGCAGAAAAAGTAATACTTTCGGCCCCTTTTAAAATCAAGGCCAAGGGGCTTGATATGCCTGAGGATGCGATTACGACAGTGATGGGCATTAATGAAGAGATGTATGATGCAGAGCGTCATTCGCTCATATCTGCGGCTTCCTGCACAACGACGTGTCTCTCTTATATGATCAAGCCTTTGATGGAAAGAGTGGGCGCTGATAACATCCTCAGTGCATCAATGGTGACAGTCCATGCCGCAACCGGAAGCCAGCAGGTTCTTGACAGGCTGCCTAAATCAGGGGCAGTGGATTTACGAAAAAACAGGTCGATACTAAACAATATCATCCTGACGACAACGGGTGCTGCAAAGGCCCTGGCTCTCGTTATACCCGAAATGGCCTCCATTGGATTTATGGCAGAATCTGTACGTATTCCCACTTCTTCTGGTTCTTTGATTATTCTTGTGCTGAATCTGCAGGAAGATTCTGATAAGCCCATAAAGCGGGAAGATATAAATTCGATCTACAAAGATTATGCAGCCAATAATTCCTACCTGTTGTTCTCAGAACAGCAGAATGTCTCATCTGATATTTTAGGTACACCGGCCGCTGCTGCTGTAATTGAGGGAACAGAAACCCATACCCGCACAGCCAACATCCAGGTAAATCTCGATAAAGTCAAAGCAGACAGTCTGGTGCCTGGGGCGGATCCTATCCTCAATGTGCCTGTGACACAGGCTGTTGTGTATGGCTGGTATGATAATGAGCTCGGCAGTTACACAAATATGCTTGGTGATCAGATTGTACATATAAGTGAAGGAATGTTCTGATACGCAGGAGATCATCCTGCGAAAGATGTGCTTATCCGATTTGGACGAGGTTGCTACTGTTGAAAAAAGCACGTTGTCGCCCTGGTCGAGATCATCACTTGCCAGTGAATGTCGAATTCCAAATGGATTGTCTTTTGTGGCAGCAGGGAGTCCTTCGGGGATTTTCGGCTGGTGTGGATGCCGGGTCATAAGGCCCGAGGCAGAACTGTTGAAAATTGCGGTTGCACCCGAAGTGAGAGGGCTGGGGATAGGCTCGCTTCTCCTTGAAAAGATGCTAGCTGAGTTGCGGCGGAAGGCGTTTACTGTCCTGTTTCTCGAGGTTCGGGCGGCTAATTTGCCGGCTCTAAAATTGTATAGAAGAAATAATTTTTATCAGGTCGGCTTGAGGCGCAACTATTATACAAATCCACTCGATAGTGCTCTTGTTTTTCGCAAAGATGTACAGAAACTGGATGAAACTCACCATATAGAGGGATTGAAATGAAATCTATTCGAGATCTCAAACTTATCGGCAGGCGAATTTTACTTCGGGCAGATTTTAATGTGCCAATGGACGATCAGCGTTGTATTACCGATGATATCCGTATTCGTATGGTTTTGCCGACACTCCAGCACTGCCTTAAAGAAAACGGGAAGTTGATCATCTGTTCCCATATGGGACGACCCAAAGGACAATGTGTCGAAGAGTTCAGTCTTGCTCCGGTGGCGCGTCACCTCGAAACACTTCTGGGAGTGGTTGTGAAGTTGGCTCCAGATTGCGTGGGCGAAGGGGTCGAGGCGATGGTGTCGAAGATGGCTGATGGAGATGTACTTCTTCTCGAAAATCTGCGCTTTCATAAAGAAGAAACTGAAAATGATGTGACTTTTTCAAAACAGTTGGCCAACCTTGCCGATGTGTATATCAACGATGCTTTTGCTGTATCACACCGTGCGCATGCATCCGTTGCAGGGGGTGCAGCTTTTTTTACTGAAAAAGGAGCTGGATTTCTTCTTGAAACAGAAATTGATTTTTTTAATAAGGCGATGCGTGATCCTGTGCGGCCGCTTGTTGCCCTGGTTGGCGGTGCCAAGGTCTCTTCCAAGCTTGGAGCTCTGTCCAATATGCTTGATACGGTTGATCGTATGATAATTGGTGGGGCAATGGCCAATACTTTTTTAAAAAGTATTGGCGTGGATGTTGGGAATTCCAAAGTTGAGGATGATCTTCTTGATACGGCAAAAGAATTTATAGAGAACGCCGATGCCAAAGGAGTGAAGTTGTATCTTCCTGTTGATTTTGTAGCCGCAGAGTCGTTTAAAGCTGATGCTGTAACCAAGCATGTGACATTCAGAGATATTCCTTCCGGTTGGATGGCATTGGATATTGGGCCGGCATCGACTATTTTGTTTGGAGAAGCTTTGCAGGATGCAAAAACAATAATCTGGAATGGACCAATGGGTGCGTTCGAGATGGATGCCTTTGCCAGAGGGACGATGGCCCTGTGCCATTCGGTTGCGTCTTCCCATGCGCTTTCAATTGTAGGTGGAGGTGATTCGAATGCTGCAGTGAAGAAGGCCGGGGAAGAAAAAAATATTTCCTATATGTCAACAGGGGGGGGTGCGTTTCTCACTCTGATGGAAGGCAAAACACTTCCTGGCTGTGAAGCACTTGCTCAGTAAAAAACAGAACATTCTGGAGAACGAAATGGCAAAACGAAAAGCTATGATTGCTGGAAACTGGAAAATGCACACCACCGTGGTTGATGGTTGTCAACTCGCAGTTGATGTGGCAAAATTCTGTACCGGCTTTGAAGACCGGGAAGTGTTGATTGCGCCACCTTTTACAATCCTGTCTGAGGTCTCGCATGTTGTAAAAGAAACGGAAATTCTTATCGGCTCGCAAAATGTTTGCTGGGAGGAAAAGGGTGCTTTTACCGGGGAGATTTCACCTGCTATGGTCAAAGATGCAGGTGGGACTGTTGCCATTGTAGGGCACTCTGAGCGAAGACAGATTTTTGCAGAAAGCGATGATCTTGTGAACAGGCGGTTAAAAGGCGGACTCGCCTCTGGTCTGTTGATGATTTTCTGTATTGGTGAGACATTGAAAGAGAGAGACGATGGGCGCGCCTTTGCTGTTCTTGCGGATCAACTGAGAAAAGGGTTGCATGGTATCTCGCCGAAAAGTATGGAAAAAGTTGTTGTAGCTTATGAGCCGGTCTGGGCGATAGGTACCGGGAAGACTGCAACAAAAGAGCAGGCTCAGGAGACACACGCATTTATTAGAGGATTTCTTGAGGAAATATATGAAAAAAATGTTGCCGAGCAAACACGAATATTGTATGGTGGCTCGGTCAAGCCAGACAATGTCGATGCATTGATGTCGCAAGCTGATATTGATGGTGCATTGGTTGGTGGCGCTGCCCTGGACGCTGAGTCGTTTGGGCGGATAATTAATTTTACTCTTTAAGAGTGTAATTTTATGGAATCTCTTCTTACAATTGTGCATGTATTTGTTTGTCTCTTTCTGGTTGGCATAGTTTTGCTTCAGCATGGTAAAGGTGCAGACATCGGTGCAACATTTGGTGGATCCAGTCAGTCACTTTTTGGAACAGAAGGCCCTTTACCTCTGCTCAATAAAATTACAACTGCAGCAGCTATTATTTTTATGTTGACCTCTGTCACACTTGCATATTTGTCATCTCAGACAGGAACGTCTTCTGTTATGAGTAAGGTAACTGCAAGTCAACCGGCAGCGATAGTTCAGCCGCTTGTTCAAGAAAAAGACGAAAAAATTGCAGCACCTATTGCAGAGGAAACAAAGAGTACTGAGGAACCTGTAAAACAATAAGATAATGTGTGCCGAAGTGGTGGAATTGGTAGACGCGCACGCTTGAGGGGCGTGTGGGGAGACCCGTGCCGGTTCGACTCCGGCCTTCGGCACCATCTTGTAGTCCAAAGACTTCCACTAAAGTCTTTTAAACCCGCAACCTGAAAAGGTTTGCGGGTTTTTTCTTGTCTTTTTTTTCACTTTGGTGGAAGTCGATCAAGAGGTTCCAAATAGTGTGTGGATGAAATTGTTCTACTTTCTTTCGGAAAATATTATTTTGAATTGTGGTATATACGGTATTGAAAACTCACTCAAAAGAGGTGTTTTTATGGTTGATAGTGTTCACCGTTATGCAGTTTTGTAGGGTAAGTGTGATGGCAAGTGAGAGAAAAAGCACACATACGAGAGCGTTTTGGCTGCCGGGCACATGGGAGATTATTTGGACTGTACCTTGTAGTATTGCTAATCTGAATTGTTGAATTTTATGTAAAGAAAATAAATACAGTGTATTACAAATGTTTTATTGTTGCGGGATTATAATATTCACATCATGTATAAGGGGATTTTCTTATGAAATAATATGATTGGCCTAGTGTAACTGGAGAGTGTTCGTTTGGGTAAAATAATAAACACTTGACAACACTATCTAACATTGTCTATATATGGTAGTTACAGTTAATTATTAAATTGCCTGCTGGTATGGTGAAATGTGTGACTGTAACCCGGAAAGCAAAAGAGTTGGTGAAATTATGGAAGTAACAAACCCTTTGTTGCCCGAACAGCGTCGACAGCTGATACTTGAAATAATAAAAAGCGATTATACGGCAAGGAGTTCACAACTCAGCCAACATTTGAAAGTATCGGAGATGACTATTCGGCGGGATCTGGCTGCGCTTGAGCGTCAAGGTATGGTGAAGCGAACACATGGCGGTGCTGTTTTTCGTCATGAGCGCATGACAGATAAATTTAAATATCAAGAGAGCAAGGAAGAGAATCCAGAAGAAAAAGAGAAAATTGCCAGGATGGCAGCAGAGTTAATTGAACCACACGACGTGGTATTCATAGGCGAAGGGACAACGGCATCTATGATTTTGTCGTATGTGGATAGGGATATGCCCTGTACTGTTTTCTCCAATAATTGTGGTATTACTGCTGAGGTAGGCAGTACAGCACTTACGGCTGAATTAATTCTCATTGGGGGTAAATATAACCCTGTTACCTATTCAACTGCCGGGAACTTCACCCTTGAAATCATTGAACGAATAAATGCAAACAAGGTTTTTCTCGGGGTAGACGCGTTCAGCTTGCGAACTGGCCTTACTACAAGTAGCCAGGATATAGCCGCTATTAACAGAGCAATGATTCGGAATACAACGGGATCAGTAATTATTATGTCCCATCATACTAAATTTGGACTTGTGGCTGCTATGGAGATAGCAAAGGTAAAAGAAATCGACATTTTGATTACTAACCTGAAGATGCCGAAGGATTTTAATCATGATCTTATGGCAATGGATGTTGAGGTTGTGATGGCATGATCGGGACCCAGGAAAACAGGAACGGAAAATTGCTATGCTCAAGGTAAACAATGTAACCAAAAAATTCGGTGAACTCGTTGCTGTCAATAACCTCAGTTTTACCGTTGAGAAAGGGCAGATTTACGGCATTGCCGGGCCTAATGGAGCTGGTAAGTCAACTGTCTATAATTTGATTACAGGAAATTACGGTTATGAAGGCAGTATCGAATTCAATGGCAGGAGTATTGCTGGTCTGCCGCCTTTTCGTATTGCAAAGTTGGGTATTGCCCGCACCTTTCAAGTCCCCGAAATATTCCCATCCCTCAATGTTCAGGATACCATCTATGTTGGCAGCCGTTTCGGTGCAAAAGGTGGATTGGATACAAAGTATTCCGATGAGATTATAGCCTTTGTCGGATTGAAAAAAGAGCAGTTTCAAAACACAGGTCTTTTAAATTTACTCGGTAAAAAGAAGCTCATGATCGGTGCCGCTCTGGCCACAAAACCAGAAATTCTTCTGTTGGATGAGCCCATGGCAGGATCCAATGCAACAGAAATATCCCGTTTGATGGAACTCATTAAAAAAATCAATCAAGAGCTTGGTATCACAATTATTATTATCGAGCATTTCATGAAAGTTTTGACGGAACTTACAGAAGAGCTCCTGATCATTGAATCAGGAAGTATGATCTGTTGTGATAAACCTGAAATTGTAACCAGTGATCCGAGGGTTATCGAATCGTATCTGGGTGATTCCTATGCTGAAGACAATTGAACTGAATACATACTACGGCGAGTCTCATGTGTTGAAGGATGTTTCAGTCTCGGTGGAAAGAGGACAAGTTGTTGTCATGCTTGGCCCTAATGGTCACGGGAAAAGTACATTATTAAAATCAATTTGTGGCCTTGTCGAAAAAATTGATGGGCAGATCATCTATGATGAACGGGATATTGCCGGACTGTCATCTGATAAAATTGTTAATCTGGGCATCACTTATATTGCGGAAAATAGAGAGTTATTTCCGTATATGACGGTCAGGGAAAACCTAAAACTTGGTGCTTATTCAAAAAATGCCAGACGTAATGAGAGGGAAAACATGGAGTGGGTTTCCTCACTTTTCCCAAAACTTGTTCAACGGGAGAGTCAACTGGCTTCGACCATGAGCGGTGGAGAAGCGAAAATGCTTGCAATAGCAAGAGGCCTTATGTCCGATGCCGACCTGCTCTGCATCGATGAACCTGCACTTGGCCTGCAGCCAAATTACCGGCTGGACATTGTAAAGATTATCAGGGAGATCAGCAAACGGGGGAAAACAGTTTTTATCGTGGAGCAAAATATGTAACTTCTCCAAAAGTGTTGGTAAAATAAAGCGTGCGTTCGACCCCCTGCCCTTGTATAATGGGAAGCATGAAAAGCACATTCGATCAACTCACCAAAAACATTCCCAAAGAAGACAAAGAAAATCCAACAATCGCTTTTCTCCTGGAACAATTTGAACAGCAATTTGAAATCATTCT
>CAMZKN010000141.1 GCA_947311315.1 uncultured Desulfobulbaceae bacterium
CCTCACCTGATTGTCTGTGATCATTCATGTTCCTCCTTAGAGCAACATGAATAATCTATTCACAATTATCCGGTGAAAATAATTGTCGTCAGGCGGTAATTATAATTGTCGCTGATCAATACTGACCTGTTTTTTAGTATTTTTGTAAAATATTATTTTGGCATCTATTTTCTTTTTCTTGATAATTTGACAAGGAGAGTCTGAATATCTTGTATAAACGTTATATTTCTTTTCAAATTTTCTTACTTCCGGAGGGATATTTGACATATGTTAACCTTGTGAATTCGCAATTTTTAATTTATGAGATCTATATTTTGGAGAAGATAACGTCCAGCATCACCTGCCCCGAGCAAATTACCAACAATTTTGGTACGTGCAAGGTATGCTTGACTAATAAAAAATTTTAACTCAAAGACAGGCGCGCTTGGGGTCAGAGTGCATGCGTTTGTTATCTGGTATACTATGAGAGGAATATTTATAGGATCACTTAATTATCCTGGACCGTTTCGCACAGAAGAATATCAAAAGTCTTTCTTCTATCAATGTGATGATTACGTTGAATTACCTTGGTTAAATCTTTTGTTTTATTTACCACTACGCGAGGCACTGCAGGATCAACCAGTAACAATTGGTTACTACTTCGTATTACGCAGTATACATGATAAGCATGAGGATTTATTCCAATATGTAAAAGAGCAATTAAAGCGACTTTTTCCGAACTCATTTCTTTTTCAAGAGTTGGAAGAACCTCTCCAATATTGTAAAAATGCCTCTGACATTTTAACCCTTGAACGACTAAAACATTTGAGTCAGCAAATGATTGTGTTTGATTTTTTGGATTCTCCTGATGAGGAAATGATTCTGGCGGAATTAATCCGTGAAGTTTGGCGACAAACTCAAAGGCCGACGCCACACATGATTCTGGATGCTTTTGATTATGAAAATGCATTGTGGCCTGAAGATTATGATAAATTGACATGGTTCATACCTTTTAATAGTGAATACACTAAACCTGATTATTCAGATAGAGACCATAATACAAAACGTTATATTATGGTAAGATAACGACCGGTATCAGCTGACCCAAGCAATATTACCGACCAAGGTTATTCGCAGTAGTAAACTAGGATAACCCATTAATGTTATTTGGAAAACCGCCGTGCTTGGGGTCAGCTGTATACCATTGTTAGGTTTCTTTGTGCGTAAGCTGTTATTATGCTAAGGATTTTTACAGCTAGTTTTAAACTTTCTGCTGTGTGGACATTAATTAAAATCGCAATGGTAATTTTAAATTGAGGGCAAATTAACATGATTGAATTGAATCCATACTCTCTACCACCATGACCAATAATTTTTAATCCACTAAATTCGCCTAGGAACCAACCTAATCCATAATGTTTATTTGGGCGATAGGGTGTTGTCTGAATGGGGTGCCACATTAATTCGTAACATTCTGGTTGTAATATTTCAAATCCGTTCATTGTACCATTGTTCAGATGTAATCTACCTAACATGGTTAAATCAGAAACATTTGTATAAAAAACTGCACTCGGATTGTGTCTAATTGCGTGGGGGGAAGCCACAAATAGGAAGAAGTTCCATTTTAGTTTTAATATATGGGCTTAATAACTTTTCTTGAGGTATATTTTTGAATAAATAGAAAGTATTGTTGATATTTAATTTATCGAACAAATGCTCATTTATGAATGTATGAAAATATTTTTTTGAAATTTTTTCAATTACTGCTCCTAGAATATCATACCCAATGTTGCCATAAACAAATTTACTAATCTTGTTTGGGTCAACTGTGAATTTATATAAATTATTTTCGAATGATTCCAAACAGGAAATGTCAGGATCCGACATTCTATCCCAATTATATGAAATTTCGACGATACCTCCACTATGAGTTAATAAATCAATTATTCTACAATTATTATCAATATTTGAGCATTTTGATAAACATGGTAAAATATCAATGACTCGATCATGCAAAGACATTTTATTTGTACAAATAAGATGGTAAATTGCTAATGAAGTAATAGTTTTTGATATTGATGCCCCAAGATATAATCCGTCAACTTTATATGCTTCATGTTTGTTTACATGCAATCCTGATTTATATTTAAAAAAATCATTGTCTTGGTTACTTATTGCAATCTCAAGAGTTGGAATGTCCTGTTCACGAACAAAATTGTCAATTACCAACTCAATTTTTTGATTGAATATATCTGTCATTTTTTAGGTTTCGGATTGTTATTGGATGTTTCAAGGCTTGTTTTTTGTTTATCTAGGCCTAGGTATTTTTCCCCTAGTTCGGGTAACTCTTCACTTGTAGAAAAAATAAATTTTGGGGCTACGACATTACCGCTATCATGTTTTAAGTATAAAGTCCTTCCATAGAAATGTTCACGATTTGAACGTAATTTCAATACAAGTGCACCACTTACAAGCCTAGGGTTTCCTGGCTCTTTGTATAAAGCAATTAATTTATCACAATATAGCTTTCCGGTTAAAATGAAACGCCGTTGTTTCTTTTCCCCGCCTGTACTAGTGTTACGTATTAGTTCTCCTTTAACTATATTTCCTGTTTGTTTTATAGTTAATGTGCCTATCGGTTCTTTGTCGGTATCATCAAACCACTGCCATTTAGCTGGTAATTTTGCTTCTTTGCTCAGAACGTTATGAACCCAAGGCAATAGCTTGGCAATAAAAAAAGTGATCAGAGAGACTAGCAAACCTGCTGCTACCCCTGTGTAAAAACCTGTCGATACCATTTTTAACTCCATAATTATTTTTAGAACCTAACAGTGGTAATACATGGAAAATGTCCACCATATCACCTTATATCTGCAGCTACTTTCCATGTTATTAGATATCAAGTGGCTCAAAGTGGAAAATACTGTCCACTTATCACCTTTTTCTTTATTTTTTCCACCATATCTCATATTAAAGCAGCAAAAGTGGAAAATACTCCACCTCTATTTATAAAACGAACAAAGACTAGCCCTGAACGATCATAATACACTTCAACATCCTGTCAACAAATATCAGTACAGGCCGTAACTAATAGTTATTATTAACTCTTGTAGTTGCGTCGTGCCTACAATTTTTACAAATCTGAAGAACCTTATTATCCTGCTATCGATCCCTGCAGCCGAAGATTCCCCCATCATTTTCACATCCTCTAATCTATTGTTGGACATGACGCCGGAATGGGTAGAGCAACAAAATTATTGACACACAATCCCGCAGTGAATACAATCACGAAAACCATTAAACAATCGTTTGATTAAGGCCACTATGGAAAATAACAATTCAAAAAAACAACAGACAGCGAAGTCCAGGGAACGCATTTATAAAACTGCCGTTTCTCTGTTTGCCATGCAAGGCTTTGCAGCAACAGGCGTCCGTGAAATTGCCAACACGGCTGATGTAAATCTCTCCATGATCAATTATTTTTTTGGCAGCAAAAAGGGCGTGCTAAAAACAATACTTGATAACTTCTTTTCGGGTTACCTGGCTATTGCCAGAGAAAAACTGGCTGGAGATGGAGATATTCATTCGAGACTGGAACAATTTATCACAGCCAGCGTCAACTATTTTGATGAACAAAAAGAATCACTGATCATCACAATAAGTGAACTCCCCCATGATGATACAGATATTGTTGAGCATAAGGCAAATTGGGCCAGGCAGATGGTAGAAGTAGTCAACCGGGAGCTCTGCCAGCCACAAGGCGAAGGCAACTTTCAACCAATTCCTCCGACCTGCCTTGCACCCACGCTCACATCGCTTATGGCCTCACGCTTTCTTTTTGGCCCTCTTATGGAAAAGGTTCAGACCGACAGCTCAAAAACTCTCGACACGAAAACATACATAAACGTACTCGTCGACATGCTTAATCATGGCCTCACACTTCCTTATAAAGTGAAAGAAAAACCCAACTCATTGACTAAAAAAGTGGGAAAATCATGCTGACAAGATTTCTACTCTTTGGCCTGCTGGCTTGCACAATCACAATTTTCATTCCTCAAAACGGTAAAGGAATGGCCCTCGATGAAGCCGTAGCCTTTGCGCTCAAAAACAACCCTGATATCCAAAAACAACAAATGAATCAAAGCGCAAGTGAAGAGGCATTGAAAGGGAAAAAATCAGAGAACTACGGCAGAATTGAATTTCTTGCATCCTACGGCCATTATAATCTTCCCCGTACCCTCGCACCATTGACACCTTCATCAATTTTCCTTGATCCTACAGCCGTACCAACCACAAGAGATCTTTTCGGTACCGGTATCATGTATGAATTGCCGCTTTTTACCGGGTTTGCCCAACAGAGTTCGGTGGCAATAGCCTTACTTGAGAAACAGATGGCCGGGACAGCATTCAAACTCAGCCGGGAGCAGCTTATTTATAACGTCAAAACCCTTTACATAAACATTCTGGCCCAACAAACCCAGGAAGAAGCCCAAAAGCAGTACTATTCAACACTTCAAAGACTCTACGATGATATTTCTCTGGAAGTCAAACTCGGGAAAAAGGCCAGGATTGAGCAACTGAAAGCTGCAGCTGACCTGGAAAATGCAAGGGTCCAGGCACGGGCAATCAAAGGTAATATCAATATACTGAAAGCGACCCTTGCAAATCTTTTAAATAAAGAATCGATAGAAACTCTTGAAAAAGTATCTATTACTGTGCCGTCCTCGGCCACAATCGATACTACAAAAAACATAGAAAAACTCCAGCGCTACCGCTCAGCCGTTCTTGATGTGGAAAAAATGGATAAAATCATGGAAAAAAGCAATGCGGCAAACTATCCCCAGATTGTTTTTAATGGTTTTTACGGTCAGAATTTCGGCCCAAATGACGATTCAAATCACAACGAAGGCGATTGGCACAACCAGGATGTCTGGCAGGCAACTGTCAATCTGAAGTGGACTCTTTTTGACTTTGGCAGCCGCAATACTACACAGCAGATGGCAGCAATACGCAAACAGCAAAGCCAGCGGGAACGAATAAAAACAGAACTTGACCTCAAAAAATCACTCAGAGAAGCAGAGATAAAAATCCAACTTGCTGTCGATGCCTTTCATTCTGCCGAGACAGAATGTGCTTTAACCCGAGAAACGGAAAAGATAGAACAGACGAGGTTCAACAAAGGGTCCGCCGATGTAAATGACCTGCTCTACGCAAAAGCTCGTAATCAACTGGCACTGAACCGTTCCATCAGTGCAAAATATAATTATTTGAGTAGTTGCTTTTATCTGGATTATCTGTTGGAAAATGGAGAAAATAAATGAAAAAATTTATACTGTTACTGTTAATAATTGCTCTGGTAGCAGGTGGTGCCATACTCTTAAAAAAACGCAAACAGAGTGTCAAGGATACTCCACCCCCCACTCCGCCCACCTTTCAGGTGAAAGTCGTTTCTGCCCAAACAGCCGAGCTGCGACAGACCCGTTCTGTGCTTGCCCTGCTTTCCGCTAAGGAAAGTGCAGAAATCTCGTCGAAGTTAAGTGGTAGAATAGAAGAGATTTTTGTAAAAGAAAACCAGACCGTAAAAAAAGGCACTCCCCTCTTGCGGATTGACGACCGGGAAATCGCTGCAAATATCCGATCGTTGCAGGCGAGCCTCTCGGCCCAAAGACAAGACGTAATCTACGCACAAAGTCTGCACAAACGCAATAAAGCACTGTTTGAGGTTGGCGGCCTGGCGCAGGAAAAATTTGAAGCCTCCAAAGTGGCACTTGCCACCAAACAGGCAGGTCTTGAAGCCACGCAACAAAAGATAGCTGGCCTTAAAGTCCAACTCAGTTACCTCAGCATTACTGCACCATTTAGCGGAACTATCGGCACCATTTTTGCTCGTTCAGGTGATCTTGCCCTACCCGGGAAACCCATACTTTCTCTCAACTCCCCAGAACAGAAACTCACTTTCAACTATGTACCTGTGAATATTCCGGTTAAACCCGGTCAATCGGCTTTTTCAGGTGATCAGAAGATTGGTCAGATCACAAACCTTTACAGCGATGCTGTTAATGGCCTCTCCGTAGCAGAGATCGCTGTTGATTCCCCTTTGCCAAAGCCCAACAACAGTTATATTACCATTGACCTGCTTACCTTCGAGGGCAGCGGCTGCTCTGTTCCTCTCAATACACTGGAAAAATCAAAAAAGACAACCCGGGTCATGATGTACACAGACGGGGCATTCAAACCTCTACCCGTCACTGTCATTGCAGAAAACAACGATCACGCCCTTATTCAGCCATGCCCGGAGTATCCCATTGCCGTGGCAACAGCCGCAAAACTCAGCATGCTTCCCGGACATAACAACATTACGATAAACAGGGGTGATACGAATGAATAGCAGTTTTATTGAGCGGCTCCTGCAGCGCCCCTATTTCATTTATTCCTTTCTGGCTCTTTTCGTCTTTGTTGGGCTCATTGGTTACCAGAAGGTTAACCGTAAACTTTTTCCGGATTCAAACTATCCTGAGATTGCAGTTGTTATTATCCAGCCGGGTGGTTCCGCTAAAACACTTGCGGCAAACGTTGCTGTTCCTGTTGAGGAAGAACTTTACAGCCTTGATAAAATCCGCAGGGTCTTTTCCACAACCATTGATGAAGTTTCTGTAATCCGGGCCGAATTTGAATACACCAAAGACCTCGATATGGCTGCGAGTGATGTCACAAATAGTATAAATAAAATTCGTTCGACTCTTCCACCTGACATAAAAGAACCACAGGTACATAAGATATCCGCTGCAACTGCCCCCATAGTGGTGATCAGCATAAGCTCCGATACAATTTCACTCCCCGATATCCGTCAACTGGCAGAAACTGATTTGCGCCATTTACTACTCAAACTCCCGGGTGTTGCCAATGTTGATATCTTCGGCAGTTATAAAAAAGAGATGCAGATCATTATTGATAAGGCAAAACTGGATCGATACGGTCTCAGCCTGACAACGGTACTGGCAACACTGCAGAGCAATAATAAAGATTATGCCATCGGTTTTATCAGTAATGAAAAAAGCCGATACCTGTTAAAATCTCCCGGCAAAGAAGAAGCCGTGCAGGGCCTGCGCCACCTGCGTCTTACGCCAAATATCCAGCTTGGCGATGTAAGTGACATTTCTTTTGGTCATTATGAGAACAGTTCCGGTTATTACGGTAATGGACGGGAATCCATCGCCCTTTCCATTCAAAGAGGCCTCAATGCCGATGTTATCAAAACAATTTCTCAAGTTGAGAAAAAACTTGAGTTGATAAAAAAGCAGTACCCAAAATTACGCTTTGAGATCAGCGATACACAAAAAGATACCATTGTTCAATCCACCGACAACATGTTTGAGTCGCTGAGAGATGCGATCATTATGTCCACTCTGGTGGTCTTTTTCTTTCTCGCGAGTTTTCGTCAGGTATTGGTCGTTCTGGCTACTATTCCAATAGTCTATGCCAGCACCATAGCCCTGATGTGGCTTGTTGGTATCGAGTTTAATGTGATAACCCTTACGGCCATTGTTCTGGCTCTTGGTTTACTCCTGGATGACACAGTTGTCGTCATGGAAAATATTGAACGCCACTACAGAGAAGGTGGCGACGATATCAAAAAATCTGTTCTTGCCGGCACAAAAGAAATCATGTTCGCTGATCTTTCGGGAACCGTTACAACCATGATCGCCCTGGCGCCAATTCTCTTTGTTGGCGGCTATCCCCAAACCCTCTTTCGCCCTTTGGTAGGCACACTTCTTCTGGCACTTACCGCCTCTTATGTGATTTCCATTACCGCAGTACCTCTGCTTTCTCTCAAAATACTCACCATTGAACATCGCTGGATTGTCCGCATGGAAGCATTTTTCCAACGAATAAGTGGTTTTTTTAATGACGAAATCCGTTCGTTTTTTGCGGCCGCTGTCGATCTGGCTCTAAAGAGGAAAATCGTTGCCGCAATCTACTTTATCTGCCTAGCGGTTCTCTTTATCATAAGTATACGTGGCGTGATGCCCACCGTAGGCCGGGAACTATTACCCCCCATGGATACCGGTGGCATAAAGGTCAATATTGTCACGGATCCAAACCTGCCAATCGAAGCCAGCCAGCGCATCATTGAAAAAGCAAACACTATTCTGGCAGAAAATGGCCCTCTGTTGCGGCTTTCCTCCTCCATTGGCAGTGAGCCTGGAGTGCTCAGTATTGGCAGTGGGAGCAGTACAGACCACATTGCCATCACTGCCACCTATGTAAATCGATTTGAACGGGAGGAATCCATATGGGACATTGAGCACCGACTGCGACCTCTTCTGGCCCGGATTGACAATATCAAAAGCCTTGAAGTTGTCGATTACGGTGCAACTGCTATGGCCAGCATCAGAGCAAGCATTGATGTAACACTTTCGAGTCCCAATTTTGATGATCTTGAAACAGCGGGCGATATAGTGGAAAAGGCCCTCTATAAAACCAAAGGACTGGTTTCTGTTGCAAGAACATGGCACAACGACAAAACCGTCTACAATCTGAACATTGATCAGGCAAAAGCCGCACTTTATGGCCTGAAAAGTGGTGATATTGCCAGGCAGTTACAGGCTGTGCTCCGGGGTGCGGTAATCGCATCTTTTCCCCTGCAAAACAGTATTGACTTTGCGGTGCGGGTCTGGTTGCCTTCGGCTCAGCGGAACAATATTGACGTTCTTCAAACTACCTTGATTGATTCACCCAAAGGCAAAATTCCTCTGGCAGCAATCGCTTCTGTAACGAGTGAACAGGAGCCGGGAATCATAACCCGGGAAGGATTGAATTATACCCTTAACGTCTATGGTTCCAGAGAAAAAGCAGCCATCTCTCATATAATGGATAATTTTGAAAAAATCTTTGCCGGCTCCACGCTGCCAGCCTCAGTTACCATGGAACAGAGCGGTGATGTCAAACAGTTTAAAAATGCGGCAGGTCGCATGGTTACGGCCATCGGTTTTGCGATAATCCTGATCTTTTTCACCCTGATCGCACTCTTTGACAGTATCAAAGTCGCCGTTTTGATCGTTCTTTCCATTCCACTCACCATCATTGGTGCTTCATGGACAAACCTTATCCTTGACTACCACGTCTCCATGCCGGCGATGATGGGTTTTATCCTTCTCTCGGGGATTATCGTCAATAACGCCATTTTGCTTATCCATTTTGCCCAGGAAAAAATGATGGAAGGCATGAGTAAAACCGAAGCCATGCTTGAATCGATACATATCCGCACCAGACCGGTGCTGATGACAGCCTTTGCCGTGGCAGCGGGCATGCTGCCCATTGCCCTTGGATCGGCGATCGGCCTTGAACGCCTGGCCCCTTTGGGAGCGGTGGCAATTGGCGGCCTTATTGTCGGTACATTCTTAACTCTGCTCTTTATTCCCCTTATCTTTATTATGGTAACCAAAGAGAGTGCGTTAGAGCAGTAATTCCTCATTAAGCCTGAGATAGGGTAAAACTTCCATCTCAGGCTTAACAAGTGCTGCCGACTACTTGATCTCCATAGCCCTGGCAACCACAATACGGGCAACATCACCCTCGGTCTTAAGGGTGCCCAGAACCGTGGCTTTCTTACCAACAAACTTCTTCACAGATTCTCCTTCCAGTGGAAAATCACCTTTGTCCGTCTGAAGAATAACAACCGCTCCTTTCATCTTTACCTGACCGGAAAAAGACTTCAGTCCAGCCTGAGCCCCCTGAGATAGAGCGATCTTTTCAACCTTTTTATTTGTATTTGCAATTGCCCCGGAAGTGATACACGCCATGCTGATAATAATTGCTGCAATAATTCCATTTTTCATTTTCATTACTCCATTAAAATTGTTGGTTTTACAGTAGAAATCTTTCTACTGTACGACGATTCCTTTACTTTTTGTTTTGCATGCAAACGCAATATCTCCTTAAGCAATCGCTGTGCCAACTATATTTTATTGATTAATTACCTAATGTTACAGCTTTTAGAAAAATGCTTTACTAGCGAATGATTGCACATCTCACTCAACAAAGTGCAAAATTTGAACAATTACAGTCCATTCCATCAATCCCTCTTTTTTAAAGAGGAAAGAAATGTGTCTGCTAAGAGTTGGACTCACAAAACAAGTACCGTTTCAAAATCCTTTAGAAGGCTACCGTCTTACGAAACTATTCAATTTTCACCAGGCCACTGTCCAGCAGTTTTGTCATGAATTTTTCAAAATCATTGATCAGTACTTCCGGCTCGGCATCGTATAATTCAAGCAGAGTCTCCTGCACCTGTCGAAGAGTTGCTCCATCGTACAACAGTTGCCATATCTCACTCCCAATACTATCAAGACCAAAATAATTTTCGCTCGCCATATCAAGCAGAACCATTTCACCGTCAATTTTCTGGGTATATACAGTATCTGAGAATATTATTTTCTTATCAAGAATCATTATTGATTTATTTCTAAAATTTGACGTTTATTCAACCGATAATATGTTATATAATAGTAGACAGCGTGTATCGGTGTTCATGTTATCTTCTCAAAGAAAGTCACAAAAGGATAACAAAATGAAAAACCAGAAAGCAATAGTTAAAACAGCCATACCGACCTCTGACTCAAACGGTACAGAAAAAAAAGTATGGCGACAACCGCAGTTGACGCAACTGAATATAAAAGAAACCAAGGGTGGTTATTTTCCCTTAGATTGGGAAAGCCCGTTTAACGTATTTTCACATTCATAGGCATTTTTTCCCTTCGAGAATGAGTACTGTATTGCCTTTGAAATGCTCAGCAACAGCGCTGTTTCTGCTTCTGCAAGAGTGTTAAGGCTGGTTTTGCTTACGACACAGTGATCAATTGTATTCAATAATTCGAATATTTTTTGCCTGTTGATGTAGCTATCGGGCCCCGCTTTGAATTTTTCATCTGCAGTAATCATTTTGCTGGAAGAAAGAACCATCCCGGCAAGTCTTTCAACCCTTCTCGGCTCATATTTAGCATCACTCCAAATAATTTTTTCAGCCAACAAGCCTTTGATCGCAGATCGAAATAAATGTCTCCCCACACCATTTTTTACAAAACACTCAGGCGGTGCCCCTATCACAAACTCCATGATTCGTTTATCAAGTAGCGGATAGGTATATTCAAGGCGACTGGCGACAGCATCCGAGGCCCACGATTCTACGCGACTTTGGATATGTGCATTGTACCAATACGCAAGCATATGGGCCCTGATTGTTTTTTGTGGTTGCATTGAAAGGGCAGATTTTTTCTTCAATTCTTTGTTGACCTCAACCATGAACTCTTGTCTGACAAAAGCAAAAGGTGGTTTTCTGCCAGCTCTTTTGATTATTTTACCGTGTAAACTTCGAGGAATAAGCGGTATAAACAATTTATAGTATATCGTCCCCAGAATTGGTTTTATTCCCTTATTGCCTTTGGCTATTCTAGCTATTAACTCATGGAAGAGTTTCCATATTTTGCCTTTAACCAGCAGATCAGAATAGAAAGACTGCCCGTGGTAAGTGGCCAGTTCATCACCACCCCAGCCTGAGAGGATAGTGCGGGAACCTTTATTTTGTGCAGCTTGTCGTAATGGATATTCATACCAGAAAACGGTAGTTGCCCCGTAAGCAATATCATGATGTGTTATAAATGTGTACACGTCGCTAGTGGAAAGAGAAAGATAATGGTGTTCAATATTTTCTGCCTTTGCGATGGATTTGCTGTTTGACCACTCATAATGTGTGGTGTCGTCTTCCTCTCCTGGCTCATGTAACCAGTTGAAGGCAAGCAGTTGTCTATTTTTCTCCCGCAGCTTTCTGGCGGCAATAACGGCGATAGATGATGAGTCCAGGCCCCCACTAAGGTGAGATGTGACCTGATAGGAGGATCGTATTCTATCATGGACTGCCTGTTCCAGAAGTTGTCTAAGTTTTTCAATGTAGTCTTCTGGTTTTGAAAGCTTAACTGCTGGAGCATCTTCCAGTTTCCAATAGCACCTCTTCTTAACATGTTGGCTGGTAATGGTAAGTGTATGTGCGGGATCCAGTTTTATGATATCGTTAAAAAAAGTTAGTGTAGAACTGACCAGCTGATGATTAACAAGATAATTAGCAACAGCGCTGTTATTAATTGTGAGAGGGAAAATATGGTGACTGACGAGTCCTTTCAGATCATTTGCAAATACAAAGAGTTTGTCTGAAAGGTGAAAATAAAACTGTTTTACCCCCACGTGATCCCTTGCGCAAAAAAGTTTTTGCCCGATTTCATCCCATATGACAAAGGAAAAATCACCAAGTAGATAACGCGGGCACTGCTCTCCCCATTTTAAGTACGATCTCAAGATTAGATCGCTGTCAGTTATCCGGCTATGCGAAAAGTTGGGAACCTCAAGTTGTAGGGCCAGCTCGCTGCGATTATCCAGACGAGCATCCATTGTGATTACAATATGGTCTTGTTTAGCCGGTAGCTTCTCAAACTTTGATTCTGGAGTGTTCCAGAGCATGGCATGGCCAAGCGCAACTTGATCATGGAACCACATTCCCCTGTCATCCGGATGCCAGTAGGACATGGAGTCACTCATTTTGTAGATGATCTCTTTATCTACTGCTTTATTGTCTCGATGAAATATCCCAAAAATACTACTCATTTTATACCGCTACAATGGGTACAAATTGCAATGCGAACCTCCTCAAGCCTTTTCATATCCCATGGGATAGTTATCTTGAATACCTTGATCTGGTTCAACATGGACGAGAGATATTGCAGTCTCTGTTCTCTTAAAAAAGAAAACATATATAAATAGTTAGGGAGGAGGGTGCGAAATTTTTCGGCGCCATTTATTTCATTTATCGTTATGTCCCCATCAGCGGCTACACCTTCCAATGCATAAAAAGCATGAATTGGTTTAAAATCTTTTATAAAACTATCGACACGGAAGCCCAACTCTTCAAATTTACGGTAGGGACGATGATAGGGATGGGAGCCAGCAACCATGAACTTTTCGTCTTCCACAAACGTCGGGACTTTATCGTCTGAGACAAGCACATGATCCCGCAAAATGAAATGGTTGGTTAATGTTGATTTACCTCCCATGGAAGGAGCGATAAAAAGAATTGGCTTACCCGCGATTTCAATGGCACCGGCATGCAGGAAGTCATACATACCTTCCAAAGTACAAAAGAGTGGTAGAAACAGGTGGGTAAACCAGAAGTTTAGAAGATTTGCGTCACCATGTTTGCCCATTTCATAGTATATTGTCCGCTCACCGCCTATCCAAAAGAAGCTTACCACGTCTTCAACTTCGTAGCACCAGGGTGCGCCTCTCTCACAACCATCAATATCTCCGGCACTGCTGAGATATACTCTGCGCCCATGGGATGTGTAAAAAGGAAACCTGCTGCTAACTTCGCTTTTTAGTTTGCCAGGTAATGCCAAAGAGAGTTCAACGCTATAACGAGAAACAATATTTTCCGGAATATCGATGGGTAAGACAATGTCGCTATCAATTTTTATGCCGTAAATTATCATTGTCCCCATCTAAACGTGGAAATAACTGTAAAATCTTCACGACCTTTATCACCGGTAATTATCATATCACCGCACCGGGACCATGCATGGGCACTCATTTTCTCTTCAGCTGTTTCGTCTTTTCGCACACCAAGATAAAAGACCCCGGGAATATTGCGTTTTTCCAGCATTCGCTGGGCCGTAAATGATTGTACCAGACAACTACTCTGCCATGGAGTATTGTTTGCCGCCTGGGAAATGATCTTTCCGGTTGTTATGGCCAGGTGCGATTTTTCTCTACTCAACGGTGTAAGTTCAGCATCATTTTGATGCTGTTCAAGGGATCGCGTCAATCGTTTGAACGGAATGGTTAATATCGCTCCACGCATAAAACCCAGGGTCAACCACGCTTCTATGAAAAGCCTTTTCTCATTGGATGATAAATCTCTGAACTTTCTGATTAACTTTAACATATGTTTTACAAATTAAGGCTATTCAACCACTTTCACAAACACTACACGACCCATTCCTGCACAATTCGTATGATTTAACGTTACAAATCAACCACAATTGTGTCAATAATTTTGTAACTTCTCCAAAAGTGTTGGTAAAATAAAGCGTGCGTTCGAACCCCTGCCCTTGTATGATGGGAAGCATGAAAAGCACATTCGATCAACTCACC
>CAMZKN010000142.1 GCA_947311315.1 uncultured Desulfobulbaceae bacterium
CAAAAGTTGTTAAGCAGGAAGAGCAATATTGGCAGGAGGATGCAAAGATTTACGAGGAACCTGAAGATCGTGAACGAGCAATAGCATAATTTTATAGTATCAAGTCATGCTGGGATACCTATAGTTATAGTCTTTTCCAGAGAAAAATTTTTATTGAGTGCCTTCGACAATTTTGTCGCCTTCTTGCTCGAATTGTCGATATTGTTTTATATCTTATATT
Organism: uncultured Desulfobulbaceae bacterium; assembly: GCA_947311315.1. Taxonomy (GTDB): domain Bacteria; phylum Desulfobacterota; class Desulfobulbia; order Desulfobulbales; family Desulfocapsaceae; genus Desulforhopalus_A. The sequence goes on from CAMZKN010000142.1 coordinate 221, forward strand.
GAGTTGTCAAGTAATATACTGAAATATAAGGATAATGAAGAATGATTCTACTTGGCATGCTTGTTGTATTGGAGAGAGAACTTTTCCAAGTTCCGATAAACGGGATACGTATTTTGTGCAGAGTTTCTATAAAATACATGGATAACAATACAAGGAGGATAAAAGTATGCATGGGAAAAAATTTTTATCAAAAGTAGTGATAGCTGTATTCTTATTGATTCTTGCGACAGTTCCAGCCATGGCAGGTAATGGTCATGGCCCTGGAGATGGCAACGGTAATGGTGGTGTCGGCCCCGCTGACGGAAGCGGAAACGGCCCCGGTACAGGTGATTGTCTTACCACTGTATTGTCATCGGACGATATTCTCGTTGTGCGTGGAGGAAACGGGAATGGAGGGGGAAATGGCGGTAATGGTTCTGGGGATGGTACGGGCAACGGGGGAGATGGCCCTGGTGATGGAACGGGTAATGGACCTGGTACCGGAGAATGCCTGACGACATAATGTAAGTGGCCATGCAAAATGAAGATTTGTCGTAGTACTTTGCAGGTATTGCATTTCACAAGATAAGACCTCTTACCCGGTTGAAAAGGGAGAGAGGTCTTTTTTACTGTGAGGAAAAATAAGAAAATATGAGGTATGTTTTATTTAACTGGTGTCTGGCCAGAAATGAGATATTTTATTCTAAATCGAGGCGCACGATGAATTTAACCGCAGGTATATACAAGATATCGGAGTCTACGCTTACCTCCGAGGATTAAATTTTGAGAGCAACGAAGAGTTAGGATAAAATGGCCATTTATGGACAGGCACTAACTGGTTTGTGGTAGCAACAGATAGCATACGAACAGAGACCTTCGAATCCCTTTGTGGGGTGTTCGCTACTACCAGAGTAGGTGGAACGTTTTTTAAAGATATTTTGCAAAAAAAGGAATCAATGCGCCAATGAGAAAGATTACGTCCATGACCCTGTTTATTTCCTTCTTCTTTTTGTTTTTGACTTCAATTATTCTTTATATTGTGCCACAGGGACGTGTTGCCTACTGGGCTGACTGGACATTATGGGGCCTCAGCAAAAGTGAATGGGGAAATCTTCATATTAATCTGGGATTTCTTTTTCTTTTTGCAGGGATTCTTCATATGTATTTAAACTGGCGCCCAATAACAGCCTATATGAAAAACCGGGCAAGAGAACTAAAAATCTTGACTCCGGCTTTTAATATAGCTCTTTTGATCACGGTAATTGTGGGACTGGGGACCTATTTTGAGATACCACCCATGAGCAGTGTGATCTCTCTTGGTGAGGCCATAAAAGACAGTGCAGCAAAAAAATATGGAGAGCCTCCCTATGGCCATGCCGAGTTATCATCGCTAAAACTTTTCGCGAAAAAACAAGATCTTGATTTGAATCTGGCTATCGATCTTTTGAGCAAAAAGGGGCTGACTCCTGTAAAAAGCAGTGATACTCTTGCGGATATTGCCGCAGCTCATAAGCTGAGTCCACAGGATATCTACAACGTAATAAAACTTGCGGCAACAGATGATGGAAAAGATGAAAAAGATGAAAAAACAACCTTTCCTGACAGCCCCATGGCAGGATTTGGCAATATGACACTTGCCGAGATATGTGCTGAATATTCTCTTGTGTTTCCAGAGATTCGTCGTGGTCTTAAGGAAAAAGATATGGATGCCGACGCCGCAATGACAGTAAAAGAAATTGGAACTGTAAATGGTATCGAACCAATGGCAGTTTTTGAAACTATCCATTCTCTGGTGTATGGAGACAAATAGACATTTATGAAACTGGTATTTTTCTGTCTGTGTGTCTTAAATAGTATTTTTATCCGTGGAATTCCGGCATATTGCCAGGATTTTTTTGTGGGGAAGGTTGTTGCTGTAGATGTGCAGAAGATGGAGATTGAGGTTGAACCACAATCTTCCTTACAATTATTCAAAGAAGCAGACGGCCGTAATACTGTAACAGTTCGTTTGTCAAAGCGTAATACTTTTAAAACTAATGACCGGGGCTCACCTTTTCCCGGATGTGTTGTTCCTGGAAAGAGGATTCGATTATGGGGGGAGAAAGAAGAATCTTCCAGGCGTGTTTTTGTTGTCACCGACATAAGAGGTTGTGGAGGCGGTGGATGCCAGGATTCTACGGGAGTTCGTTCACGTCTTCGAAAAATGTGGGAAAGAACATATCAGCAACTTTCGGCAGCAGATCATAATCGGGACGGTGTAAGAGCAGGTTCTGGTCGTGAAGGAAGGGGTGGGAGTAGTGGAAATGAAAATGGCGGGCATGGCGGTGGCGGTAATGGTGGTGGTAATGGCGGCGGTGGTGGTGGCAGAAAATGAAAAGGTCTTCAGGCTGGCAGACAAATGTACTTGTTTTCGTGATCGTTATTATCTTTATCAGTGCTTATTTTTTCTGGCAGACCGCACAGGCCACACGTGAATTTCAAAAACATTCCCTTGAGCATTCAGAGGCTTTGGCTGCTGTTGTTGAACTTAATATCCGCAATGCCCTTCTTGCCAAAAGCGGACTGGAGGAAATTGTCGGCAACTCCCTTGAGAACAGCGCCCGTTTTCTTCTTTTTCTTGATGGAGTAGAACCTTTCAGGAGTGCCGAATTGACGGCATTTGCCATAGAGTCAGGGCTTGCCGGCGCAAAAATTATCAATAATAGTGCTGGTACTGTTGTCAGTGGCCCGATGAACTGGTTACCAGGCAGGGTTTGTGAGGAATCCTCAGGTCTGCAAAACCTTACGACAGAAAAAATATACCTGTTTTCTTTCCTATCCGCAGGAAAATGTGTACTGGCCGGAGTTTCAGCGCAAAAAATTGATGCAATTCTGGACAGAATCTCTGTTAAACGTCTCCTGTTTATGCTCAATGATTTTCATGATATTGCCTATGTACGGCTGGAATCAGATAGAGCTTTGTCATCATTAAGAGATACTTCTCTTAAAGAATCTGTAACCGATGATCTGTTGGAAACGGTTATTCCCGTTGGTTCACAGCAGTTTGTTGTTGCCTTAAAAGCGGATCGGTTTACAAGACGTATTCAGCAGATGAAAAAAGAGTTTCTCTTTTTCATTCTTCTTTTGATTGTCGTTGGTGGATTTTCTTCATTGTGGTTATACAGGGTACAGCAACAGAGATTGCGGCAGGCACGTGAATTTGAACAAAAAATGGGTCGTCAGCATGAGGATGCTGCCCTCGGGAGGGCTGCAGCCACCATTACCCATGAACTGCGCAACCCTCTGAATGCCATCGGCATGGGCTTGCAAAGATTGCAGATAGAATCTGTTGACCTGGATGCCGAACAGCATCAGCTGCTTAGTAGTATGCGTGATGCGGTGGGAAGGGCGGATAATATTATCACCCGACTGAAACAGTATAGCCATTCTTTTGTGGCTTCTTCAACGCCTGTAAACATGATTGATATAATCGACAGGGTTGTTCAGCTCTATAAACCACATTGTATCGATCATAGTGTTGAAATCACACTTAATTATGAGAATAAACACGTCGTTTCCGGCGATAAAGATCTCCTCGGCCAGCTTATCGAAAACGTATTGAAAAACAGCGTCGAAGCGCAACCCCCAGGAGGTGTGATATCGATTAGGGTAACGAATACTTACCGCGATTGTTGTGTTGAGATTGTGAATGGTGGATTTCATTTGGCCAAAAAGGAAAGTAGACTTCTGTTTGAACCGTATTTTTCCAGTAAGAGCAGGGGAACCGGTCTCGGTTTGGTTATCAGTCGGAAAATCGCTCAGGCCCACAGGGGAAGTCTGGATTGCCAGGTAGACTACGATCGCAGGGAAATCTGCTTTAAATTGGTGTTGCCACTTGCCGGGAAGAGTAAAGAACTATGCTGATACTCATTGTTGATGACGAAAAAATGCAGAGGGATATGTTGCAGGGGTTTCTTGAAAAGCAGGGTTATGTCGTGCTGACTGCCTCATGTGGCGAGGACGCTCTACGTATTTTTGCAGGAAACCCGGTTCAACTCGTCCTTGTTGATCACCGTATGGAGGGTATGAACGGGGCTGTCGTGTTACAGAAGATGCGTGCGGTTTCTCCTCTTGTCAGGGCAATAATGATTACTGCCTATGGAGATCAGGGTAAATTAATGCTAACCGCCAACTCTTTCAATTGGCACAGGAATTTTTCGTCATTTTTAAGTGATCTAAAACTGCTCGTACGTCAAAGCTG
>CAMZKN010000143.1 GCA_947311315.1 uncultured Desulfobulbaceae bacterium
ATGTATTTATGCCCGATCTCTTCGTTATGTGGAAAATTTTATCCTCGGAGGTAAGCGTAGACTCCGATATCAACTATATACCTGTGGTAAAATTTTCCGTATGCCTCGACATCAGACAGAAATCCTATTAAATCAACAGACTCATTGATTGTCGCAAAAATTCAGCGGCTTCTTCAGGAGGTAATGGATTTATATAAAAACCTGACCCCCATTCAAACCCGGCAATGGAAGTCAATTTGGGCACAATTTCAAAATGCCAGTGGTAATATTCAACGGATGGTTCATGCAGCGGCCCAGTATGTAAGACGAAATTATACGGAACATCTGGAATACAGCATGAAAGTGCCCTTAACGATAAAGAAAAGATATCAGCAAGAGCCAGTAGGTCTGCATCGTCCTGTGAACAGTACCCGGACGAATGGTGCTTTGGTAAAATCCACATTTCAAAAGGCGTACGAGGTGCAAAGGGAGTCAAAGTGATAAACTTTTCGTTTTGACACACGACCCGCACATCCTGCTGTATTTCCTGTCGAATAATATCACAGAATACACATCGTTCCTTATAGTTATAGTGGGATTTTGATCCAGCCAGCTCAGAAACAATCATCCGAGGCAAGATAGGCAATGCAATGAGTTGAGAATGAGAATGTTCGAGAGATGCTCCAGCCGCCTTGCCATGGTTCTTGAAAACCATAACGTATTTAAATCTTGAATCTTTTTCAAGATCAAGGATTCGATCCTTATAGGCTTTAAACACCAGCGCCATATTATGCGAATCAAGGTCAGCAAACCTCTCATCGTGGCTGGGACTTTCGATTATAACTTCATGGGCCCCGATTCCATTCATCCGGTCATACAGCCCGATTCCTTCTTTTTCAAGATCACCTTCAATGACCAGAGCTGGATATTTATTCGGTACAACCCTTACCTGCCACTTACTCTCACCGCCATTCTGTCCCTCTTTATTAAATGTCAGGACAGCAGGTGGCGTGGAGGATTCATTGCCAGGACACAACGGGCAAAAGCCACCATTCCCTTTCGGAACTTCGACTGGAAAATCGCTTGGTCGCTTTTTCCTTTCCCTGGAAATAATAATCCATCGTCCTAGAACAGGGTCTCTTCGAAGCTCAGGCATTCAGGCATAACCTCACTAAATTCCTTTTGATTTTTCTTGCGTTTCCTGCGCTGTTTTACAGTCTATGCACAAGGTGGTAACAGGCCTTGCCTGCAATCGCTTCAGACCGATTGTTTCACCACAGTCCTCACATGTCCCGTAACTTCCATCATCGATGCGGGCAATTGCCTCATCTATTTTTGAGACAAGCTTTCTTTCACGATCACGAATCCTCAGCTCAAAACTTCGTCCTGACTCAACAGTCGCTCTATCGTTAGGATCAGGAATATTTGTTGTCTGATCAGTCATTTCAGACATCGTTTTTCCGGCTTCAGTTATAATTTCGTCTTTTTTATCAAGAAGCTGAATCCGAAACTCCTCTAATTTTTTACTCTCCATTTATTCTCTCCAATACAACACGCATAATAAAAAGTGCAATAATCGGGTAATTAGCCAGCGGAATACCGTTTACTTCTGTTCCCTGGTATAGGTTCCACTCTTCCCGCCCGTTTTTTTCAGAAGGCGAATATTACTGATAACCATCGATTTATCAATGGCCTTACACATATCATATATAGTTAAAGCTGCAATGGATACAGCCGTAAGTGCTTCCATCTCAACACCTGTTTTTCCACAAATACCGACTGTTGCGAAAATATCAATTGTCAGTTCATCATCGCGAAAAGCAAAATCCACATTGGCTTTATTAATCATAAGAGGATGAGTTAATGGAATAAGTTCATCCACTTTTTTAGCAGCCATCACTCCGGCAATCCTGGCAATACCAAGGACATCACCCTTTGCCATTGTGCCCTTTTTTACTAACTCGTATGCCGCAGAAGACATGGATATGCTTCCGGAAGCATCTGCTACACGCTCGGTTTCAATTTTTTTGCCAACATCTACCATGATGGCATTGCCACTCTCATCAAAATGTGTAAAAGATGTATCGATCTTTGAGACCATTTTCCCCTCTTTACCTCTCTATTGAGAAAAAATTTCTATTTCCCAAGTACTTCGTTAAAAAGCCTTTTGAAAAATCCTTCCTGCTCCTGATTCTGTCCATGCTGCTGACAAAGTCCATCAAAATCCATAAGCACTTTTTTCTGTTCATCACAAAGATTAGTTGGCGTTAAAACCTGAAGCTCCACTACCATATCTCCACGGCCACGCCCACGAAGGCTGGGAACGCCTTCATTTCTTAAAGTGAAAAGTTCACCAGACTGGCTTCCTGCCGGGATTTTCAGATTCTTTTTACCGTGTATCGTTGGAACCTCCACAGTATCCCCCAAAGATGCCTTCACCATGGGTATAGGGTATCTGCAATAGACGGTATCACCTTCACGTTTAAAAAATTCATGTTCCTGCACATGGACTATCACGTACAGATCTCCAGAGTTTCCGCCACGCCTGCCGCCTTCTCCTTCTCCACGTAAACGCATACGGGCACCGGTATCTACACCTGCCGGAATTTTCAGCGCAACTTTTTTTGTTTTCTCTACAAGTCCGGCACCATTGCAATCATTGCAGGGGGAAGTAATCATTTCCCCTTCGCCATGGCATTGCGGACAGGTCGAACTCATTTGAAAAAACCCCTGTGAGCGAACCACCTGACCTCTACCATTACAGGTCGGACAAATTTTCTTTTTATGACCAGGTCTGCTACCGGTACCTTCACATGTCCAACAGGTATCCCTTTTGGTCAACTGCACCTCTTTGGACACTCCGTGCACTGCTTCCATAAAAGTAATCTCGACATCATAACGTAGATCATTACCTGCAACGGGCCCATCTCTGCGGGCCTGGCTGCGGTTCCCGCCACCAAAGCCAAAAAGATCGCCGAATATATCACCAAAACTTGAAAAAATATCTTCGGCATTTCCTGGACCGCTATAGCCACTGTTTTTTAAACCGGCATGGCCGTATGTGTCAAATATTTCACGTTTTCGTTCATCACTCAGTACTTCATACGCTTCTGTACAGCACTTGAATTTTTCTTCCGCTTCTTTATTATCAGGATTACGATCCGGATGGTATTTCATCGCCAGTTTCCGGTACGCTTTTTTTATTTCACCGGAAGAGGCGTTTTTCGTAACAGATAAAGTTTCGTAGTAATCAATTTCCATAATACATCAACTTCCACAATCTCATTTTAACGTAACTGCTCACAGGCCCCCCATCTTCGCACGGTCACATTTGCCGGTATAGAGGGGCTATAACGGGCAAATG
>CAMZKN010000144.1 GCA_947311315.1 uncultured Desulfobulbaceae bacterium
CAAAAACAACTCACTTCAATAAAAGCTATGTATGGCCTTCCACTGGTTAAAGATTTTCGTAAGATGCTATGCGACGGTTAGAATGGACTTTACCAACACTTTTGGAGAAGTTACACAAACTGCAAGTAAGTACCTTGAATATATCTATATATTTTTTATATATAAATACCCTTCTTCATTTTTTTGTTTTTTGAACAGTAGTTATGGAGTAAGGCTCTAAAAGAGTTGACGGCAGACGGCTAACACCATATAGTCGTAGTACAATGCTGGTGCATTATACCCTTTTTCGTATGCTTTCCTCCCATTACAAATGGGCGCTGGCTCAGAATGACACATTCCAAGTAACTGTATAATGACAACTTCTTCCTCCAAAAAAAACAGGCGCAATAATCTTTTACGACTGCGACCGGTTTTAAGGTGGATAACCAAACTTCGCAGTTCGCCTAAAGCAATTGCCGGAGGACTTGGGCTTGGTACATTTATTGCTTTTACACCAACTGTCGGAGTACAGCTTATACTGGCTGTAATTATCGCTACTTTTTTTAATCTGAACAGGCCCGCGGCCATGGTTCCGGTCTGGATCACAAACCCGCTGACGGTCGCTCCTATCTATACCTTCAACTACTGGCTTGGCAGCACACTATGCAATGGGCCACCACTCTCGGAGGTCTCAGGACTGTTTATCGATATTGGCCGAACAATGACACGCCTCGAGTTCTGGGAAATAAAAGAACAGTTTCTGGCCATACTGCATATGGGAAAAGATATACTTCTGCCGCTGCTTGCCGGAAGTGTAATTGTCGGCATCATCACCGGCCTGATCGTTTATATTTTTTCACTCAAAATGCTTTCAATTCTTTTCAGTAGAAGGGCCGGAAAAAGACTTTTAAATAAAAAGTAACTGCTCACAGGCCCTCTTTATGGCACAGCATACCTGTAATAACAGCTTGAAAGACACAATACGTGCCAATCTTGCAAAATCAGATCGGGTACGATTGAACAGCAAGAATCTTCGCAGGGCAGCAGTTGCCGTCACAATAGTTGATTACAGAGGACTTGGTGGTGTTTCCGGCCTCCTTCCTGTGGCCGCCGATGATGCCGCACTGATCCTAACCAGACGATCTGTACACCTTAAAAATCATGCGGGGCAATGGGCATTGCCCGGGGGAAGTATCGATACGGGGGAGAGCCCCGAGCAGACCGCCATCCGGGAACTGAGTGAAGAGGTCGGGCTTTTTCTGCCCGATAAAAACATTCTTGGATGTCTCGATGATTTCGCCACCCGATCCGGTTTCCACATTACTCCTGTCATTATCTGGGGAGGTAATACTGTTGACCTGAAACCTGATCCAGCGGAAGTGGCATCAATACATAGAATACCCTGTCAAGAACTGCTACGTAATGATGCACCTGTTCTCGAAAAAACGGACGACCCGAAACACCCAATCCTCTTTATGCCAATTGGCACTTCCTGGATTGCCACACCAACCGCAGCAATACTGTATCAGTTTCGGGAAGTTGCTTTGATGGGATGTCAAACGCGGGTGGCTCATTTCGAGCAACCCTCTTTTGCCTGGAAATAGTTTTGCTCTTAAGACACAAGCCTGTTCAGCCGCTGTTCCAGTTCCTGCGCGGGAACAGCCCCCACAACCTGATCAACCTGCTGACCGTTCTTAAAAAAAATCAGGGTCGGCACACCTCTAATCTGAAAACGACCAGCACTCATCTGATGGCGACTGGTATCAAGTTTACAGATAACAGCTTTACCCGCATATTGGTTGGCCAACTGATCAATAATCGGAGCCAGAGCGCGACAGGGACCACAGGTAGGCGAATAAAAATCCACCAGTACCGGCAGGGAAGAGTTGTTCACAACCTCCTGGAAATTCTGATCGTCAAGCCCAACAACATTTCCCGGAGCGGGCAGACGATTTCCGCACTTGCCACATTTTGCAGTTAGGTGCCTTTTATTTTCTGCAATTCTATTTTTAGCTCCACATCCAGAACAGGCAATCAATATGCTCATTATCTACCTCCAAAGCTCCCACACCAATGAAGAATTGGGAGAATTTGTTTTCGAACAGGTTCTAGAACGGGTGACCAAACATGACCCACATAGAAGATCCTTCCTCGGAAACTGAGTAATCCAAACGGACAACACTCCCGGCAACCATTGCCCGCAAACCAACTCCGCCATCGACTTTCCAGTCAGAAAACAACTCGGAAACACTATACTCGTCGGCCACTCTGCCACCTTCAATTGAACCGACCAACTGCATCCAGTCCATTTTCAACCAGCGAAGCCAGTTCACATTGCCAATGGGATTCCAACGGGGAGTAAGGCGATATTCAGCCGTTGTGTATATTACTGATTTACCATTGAATCTATTGTTAGGATATGCCCGCATTCGATAAAAACCACCAAGTTTTGCCCCTTCAAGATAAGGGGTTTTATGGACAATTGTTTCAACACCATTGCTGTCAACGGTGGAATCCTAGGACTGCCTATTACCCATAAAAAGGAGCTGTACATGTCAGTTCTCTTCGTCCAGCAACGCAAAACCCAGACACATATATTGAAACTCATGGTAACCATGCCATAG
>CAMZKN010000145.1 GCA_947311315.1 uncultured Desulfobulbaceae bacterium
CTCTGAACTGTAACTGCTCACAGGTGCTCCATATTCGTGCAGGCATATTTTCCCGTTATAGCCCCTCTATACCGGTAAATGTGACCGTGCGAAGATGGGGGGCCTGTGAGCAGTTACCTTTAAAAAAAACATTCCGATACTATTATGATAGGTATATTTGATTCAGGTGTTGGAGGAATGACTGTTGCCCGGGCAATAGAACAATTTCTTCCTGACCACCCTATTTGCTACCTGGGGGATATTGCCCGTTCCCCTTATGGCACAAAAAGTTCCCGTACAATTTCAGCTTATTCTATTGAGAATACGCAGTTTCTTATCAACCAGGGAGCTGAAATCGTTGTTATTGCCTGCAACTCTGCCTCCAGTGTCGCAACAGATCAACTTCGGCAAAAGTTTAATATCCCCATTATTGAGGTAATCAGTCCGGCGGTTCAACAGGCACTGAAAGAGACCAGATCAGGACGAATCGGTGTTATTGGCACAAGGGCTACGATTCGATCAAATGTGTATGAAAGGCAAATTCTCAGTAAAGAGCCAGAATTTAAAGTGTTTTCAAAGACATGCCCTCTTCTTGTTCCCCTGGTTGAAGAAGGCTGGCTGAACAAGCGTGAAACAAAAATGATTTTGCGACGATACCTTCATGGCCTGAAAAATAAGCAGATAGATACTCTTGTTCTCGGTTGCACCCACTATCCTCTGCTCAAACATCTCATCCAGCCTCGTATTGGCAAAAAAATCAAACTGATTGACTCATCAATTGCCACTGCTCAATATCTCAAAAGATATTTTGAAAAGGGAAAGCAATTGCAAACAGAAAAAATCAGTGCAACAAAAAAGAAAGAGAGCACATTCTTTGTCACAGATCTGACGCAATCGGTACAGCAGGTTGCGGAAAAAATATTTCAAAGACCATTAAAACTCGAGCGGATATAACAACAATGAATACGATGTCAGTGAGATACACGATATTTTTTATTTTTCTTCTCTGTGTAACACCTGTCTGTAATGCAGCAGAAAAACAACCAGAAAATCCAACTGATATTGCCAGCCGACTACAGCAAAGGTACGACGGAATAAAATCCCTTTCTTTTAATTTCTTTCAACAGACCAGAGGAGAGATGACCGGTCGTCCCAAAAGTGGTTCAGGAAAGGCTTTTTTCTATAAAGGTGATGGCAAAGGTCGCATGCGCTGGGATTACAGTAGTCCCGTCAGGCAAGTCCTTGTCAGTGATGGGAAAGACTTTTCCATGTATTTTTCAAACCTTAAACAGATGATCGTCACGCCTGCCAGCACCCTTGATTCTGAGCTCACCTACACCTTTTTTATTGGCAAAGGAAATTTGGCAGAAGACTTTCACATCCTACCCGAAGAAAATGAAAGTGTACCTGAAGGTGTTCTGGATGTTCAAATTATCAAACTCGTACCAAGAACACCACAATCTCAAGTTCAGGATATCGACCTTTGGATTACTAACGATTCACTCATTCGCCGCATGCAGATCCGCGATCATTTTGGCACGATAACCGTCCTCAATTTCAGTGACATTGTCGTCGACAGCCTTGAAAAAATAACTCCACAGGAAAGAGACGCTCTTTTTGAATTTCAGCCACCCGAAGGAACGGAAATAATCCACCAGTAAGATGGCAAAAACAAACTCAACACTCTTTAGAGTTGCACTTGTTTCCGTACCATGGCCGATTTTCAACCGACCTTCTGTCCAACTTGGCAGTCTCAAATCGTACCTGGAACAACAGCCGGGGTTCGCTGTGGACTGTTATCATCCCTTTCTCGATATTGCCAAAAATATTGGCATGGATGTGTATAGGGAAATTGCTTACAACGGCTGGGCTGGTGAAGCACTTTTCTCTCCCCTTTTGTTCCCTGAGAAAAAAGAGGATGCCCGTAAACTTTTTTCTCAAAGTTTTCAAGGCACAGGAAAGAAACTTCCACAGTTTGATGACCTTGTTAAGAACATAGATGAAACGTGTACAACCTGGCTCTCAGCTTTTAATCTTGAACAATACAATCTGATAGGATTTACTGCGTGTTTCAATCAATTGCTCCCATCTCTCTATTTCGCGGATAAGATCAAGGATAAAAATAAGTCAATACCCATAGTTATGGGCGGTTCTTCCTGTGCAGGAGAACTGGGAAGATCTCTGATCGACACTTTCAACCAGTTAGACTTTATTATTGATGGAGAGGGTGAACAAGCACTTCACAGTCTTTGCAGATTTCTCAACGGTACCGGGAAAGCACTACCAGAAAAGATATACACAAAAACACAAATCCCCAGAACGCTGGCAGAGAAAACGGTAGATATCGGAGCATTACCCTATCCTGATTATTCTTCATACTTCGAGGAAATACGTCGAATTTTCCCCCATCAGCCTTTTATTCCTGTCCTTCCTATTGAATTTTCACGGGGATGCTGGTGGAACAAATGCACGTTCTGTAATCTTAATGTGCAGTGGCAGAACTATCGCTATAAGAAAGGTGCTCGAATGGCTGAAGAAGCACTTCAACTATCTCAAACCTACGAGTGTCTGCACTTTACTTTTACCGATAATGCTCTACCGCCAAAAGAGACTGATTCGTTCTTTTCAACAATCCTGAAAGAGAAAATAGATTTTGATTTTTTCGCCGAAATCAGATGCATAGCCAAACCTGAAACATTACAACTCTACCGCAGAGGCGGACTCTCAACAGTCCAAGTGGGAATAGAATCACTCTCCTCCTCTCTGCTGGCCAAAATGAAAAAAGGAACCAGGGTTATTGACAATCTGGCGGTTATGAAACTCTGCAGCGGAACATCCATCAAACTCGAAGGCAATCTAATAACAGAGTTCCCCTCTTCGACTCAAAAGGAAGTGGACGAAACGATAACCAACCTTGATTTTGTTCTTCCATTTGCTCCTCTGGACGCGGCCACATTTTTTCTTGGATATGGTTCTCCTGTTTATAACAGGCACAAAGATTTTTCCATACAAACAATTGTGCCACACAGTAAAAACCGTCTACTCTATCCGCAGAAACAGTTACAGGCGACAACCATGCTCATTAATGATTACCGTGGCAATCGTGTTGATCAGCGTAAACTTTGGCGTCCAGTTAAAAAGAAAATTCTTGACTGGCAAAAATTTCACCAGGAAAGGTCACAAAAAGCAAGCCACCCGCTTTCCTACCGTGATGGTGGCACTTATATCATAATCCGACAGGAACGAATGACCGGGCCGCCACTCCTGCACCGGCTGCGGGGACTCTCAAGAAAAATCTATCTTTTTTGCGAAACGCCCTGTTCTTTGGATAAAATTTTACGCGAATTTCCCCAAATCGCAAAGAAAACACTCATCCACTTCATGGATGATATGCACAACAAACGCCTTGTTTTTTTTGAAGATGAGGAAGTTATATCTCTTGCGGTACGAGCCGAGCAGAAAACTGAGTAAATTTTCTCAACGCCTGGCTCCCAGGGTGATTTAACCCTAACCCAGTTCTTATACAACTTTAAAAGGTTACATTTACAATTGGACATATTGCTCAAAATAAGATACAGTTAATTGACCTATAAATCTTCTTGTGAGATA
>CAMZKN010000146.1 GCA_947311315.1 uncultured Desulfobulbaceae bacterium
ATGCGCAAGCTCAGCTTTGACGTACGAGCAGTTTTAGATCACTTAAAAATGACGAAAAATTCCTGTGCCAATTGAAAGAGTTGGCGGTTAGCATTAATTTACCCTGGGATTAACGACCTCACCAGCCAGCCTGGATTTCATCTTGATATGGCAGAACAAACAGGATTCACCTGCCATAACAGCCTCTGCTCTCCAATTAAAAGCTTAAACGGAAACGGCGTTACCGGCGCAGTACAGATACTCAATAAAAATTTCGAAAAACCATTCACCACTCAAGACACACAACAGCTTGAGAAAATGGCACATTTTCTGTCGATTTCCATTGAGTCCATTGTACTCAATCAGGAAATTATTCGCATAGCAAAGCATCTGAATCAGGAGGTTGACAAGCTTAAACAGTTCCATATAAAGGGAAGACTGTTCATCGCCGAAAGCAAAGCCATGCGTGAAGTACTCGAACTTGTCAGAACAGTCAGCAACACTCCAGTCAACGTTTTAATCCAGGGCGAAAATGGTACAGGCAAAGAGCTTATATCCCGCATGATTCATGAAAACAGTGACCGCCACCACAAACCATTTATCCCGGTCAACTGTGCTTGCATCCCCGAAGACCTCATTGAAAGTGAATTTTTCGGCCACGAAAGAGGTGCTTTTACTGGTGCTGAAATTACACGGATTGGACGATTTGAGGAGGCCAATGGAGGAACAATACTCCTCGACGAAATCGGCGAAATGATCATCTCCAACCAGCCAAAATTTTTACGTGCAATCCAGGAGAGCGAGGGAAGTCGTCTTGGAAGTAATGTGATCACCAAATACAACCTGCGGCTGATCAGCGCAACCAACAAAGATTTATCGGCTGAGGTGGCAAAAGGTAATTTCCGTGAAGATCTGTTTTTTCGCCTCTTTTCGGTTGAAATTACCATACCGCCACTCCGGGACAGAACAGACGACATTCTCCCGCTAGCCCTGTATTTTCTCGAGGAAACAGAGAGCCTGTTCAACAAAACTACGGGCGGTTTTACCTCGGAAATACTCAATCTTTTTGAACTTTATCCGTGGCCCGGAAATATTCGTCAGCTCAACAAAGAAGTGGAACGGCTTGTTGCACTAACCCCTTCCGGCAAAACGCTTTCCATAGACACATGCTCAAAAGATCTCCTCTCCTGGCACAAAAAGATGGGCGCCCTCACAAACAACAGTTTATCAGACCACACTCTAGCAGAACACGTACGAAAACTTGAGATCCAGCTTATCAATCGCGCTCTTGCCCGAACCTCAGGTAATAAATCACAGGCTGCCCGTATACTTAAAATAACCCGCCAGGGATTATTGAAAAAAATGAAAAGGTATGCTTTACAGTTTCCGTAACAGCCCACAGGTAGATGGCTGACTTCGCCTCTGTATCTTTATTTTTCATTGCAATCAATTATTATTACCATATAGTATTTATAAACGAACCCAACATAGTCAAACATACTGTTCTTGACAAAAAATGATGGGCGGTGCATTATCTTATTTTTCTTACTATCTGCATCCTAACAGGAGTTTTTGCTTTATGAAGTTACCTTCACTGAACATTGCCAACTTTGCAGCATCGTTCCCACTGATACAAGGCGGAATGTCCATTCGTGTTTCCACCTCTGCACTCGCCGCCCCAGTTGCCAGTAACGGAGGCATCGGTGTAATCGGAGGCTCTGGCTTACCTCCGGAAGAACTTCACAACGACATATTAAAAGCCAAAAAGTCTTCAGAGGGTGTTATTGCTGTAAATATCATGTATGCCATGAAAGACTTCCATCAACTTGTCATGGCCTCAATCGATGCCGGTATCGATATGATCATAACCGGTGCGGGTTTCTCCCGTGATATTTTCAAAATCGGCAAAAAACACAATACACCTATCGTAATGATAGTCAGCTCTCCTGCCCTTGCCAGACTCGCTGAAAAACTAGGTGCCGCTGCAGTTATTGTCGAGGCAAAGGAAGCTGGTGGCCACCTCGGTACCGACAAGCCACTTCGTGAGTTATTTCCACCAATACGCGATGTTATCAAAAAGATCCCTCTTATTGCTGCCGGCGGCATTACAACCGGCTACGAAATGGCTGAAATGATGGATAAATATGGTGCTGACGGGGTTCAGATCGCCTCACGCTTTGTCCTCAGCAAAGAATGTGATATAGCTGATTCTTTCAAACAGACATATCTTGATGCCAAAAAAGAAGACATCGTTCTTACTTCTTCCCCGGTCGGAATGCCTGGCCGTGCGATTAACAATGCGTTCGTTAAGGCAATGAATTCAGGAGAAGATGTCAGCACAAAAAGATGCGCGTACGTATGTATCAAAAAATGCAGCCACCTTTATTGCATTAACGAACGACTCAACCTTGCCCGCAAAGGCGACACCGAGAAAGGATTGTTTTTCTCTGGAGAAAACAGCTATAAAATGAAAAATATCCTTTCAGTAGCAGAAATCTTCAAACAATTCAGGCAACAGGCAGAGTCAGTGTACAAGGAAGATAAAGGTTTTCTTCCTGCAACCTGATAACAACTCAGCCTTATTATGAATTCCAAAATGGAATCATCCTCTCCGGAACTAAAAGGGGTACATTCTCTCGTACCCCGCACTATTCCCCTTGAAGAACATGCAATCACTCCCGATAAAATCGACAGGGACGCACTGTTTGTTTTAAAGAAACTAAGCAGAGCCGGCTTTAAAGGCTATCTGGTCGGAGGAGGTGTACGTGATTTATATCTTGGGAAAACACCAAAGGATTTCGACATAAGCACGGATGCACGCCCAGGTCAGCTACGAAAACTTTTCCCCAACAGCAACACGATTGGCCGTCGCTTCCGACTTGTTCAGGTTTTTTTCAGGGGCGGCAAAACTATTGAAGTCAGTACCTTAAGGTCACTCAGCGAGCACGACATTGATGGCCCGGAAGCGGTTCTCGCTCCCAACAATACCTTTGGGACATTGAGCGAAGACGCAAGACGTCGTGATCTTACAATCAACGCTCTTTTCTACGAGATCAAAAACCAAACCATTATCGATCACATCAAAGGAATAGATGATCTTGATAATGCAATCATCAGAATTGTTGGAGACCCGGTTCGTAGAATACGAAGGGATCCGGTAAGAATGATGCGAGCCATACGGCATGGCGCCAGAAACAATTTTACCATTGAAGAAAACACATGGAAGGCCATAACCAGCAACTGCGACAAGCTAACACAATGCCCCCCGTCACGCCTTCGCGACGAAATCCTTAAAGATCTTTACAGCGGTTCTTCTGCCCCCTGGTTCGACCATGCCTTTAATACCGGCGTCTTCACCGTGCTCTTTCCTCTCTATAAAAAGATATTTGCCAGGTGCCAGCACGAAAACATTGATATCAAATCAGAACTTTCACAAATTTTCACCACCATTGATCGCCTGAATTCTCTTTCTCAGAAATCAGGTATCCACAGGCAACCAGACTTTTTCCTCTTTGCCTTTTTCCTCACCCCCTGGGCTGAATCCCGCTTTCAACTTTTCAGCATACCCAGGAAAGGTAGCCAGCTTTTTCAGATATCTAAACAGATCAGAGCAGAACTCGACCAGACAATTGGCATCAGCCTCAACCTCAGAAGATCCCTGCGCCAGGAAATCGTCTCCCTCCTCACCAACCTTTCCCTGCTTATCCACAACAATACCAACAACAACTGGCCAAAATGGCTGAGAAAAAAAAGCTATTTCCAAAAAACATCTCTCTTTTATCATTTTTATACTGAGGCAACTACCGGTAAACCGATTCCAGACCGCTGCATAAAAACCGATTCACCTCACCCCCAACATGCAAGAGAACTGCCTAAAACAACAAGCCGATCACGAGTAAAGACACGACCAGCATTTGCCACTCAAACCAAAGGCGGTATTTTTGGCTTAAAGAAATAACCGGCCTCCTGTTGACGTAATTCGAATCACCACTCACTCTCTATAAATGTTAATCATTTTGTGCAAACTAACGCTTAAGATTGACGTGTGCATGTTGTGCAACCTCCAACCTGCACTGGTTCAGAAACAACCATACAGCGCGCGTAAATTAAAATGTACTTGCCATTGAGCACGTTTGGTGTTATTTTTGATACTTTTTAGAAGCTATTGTTGCGCTTGCACAACAAAATCGACAGTCAAATCACAGCCACTGACGCACTCTTTGCACAATGGTAGACAAAATCATTCCAAATCCGCATTCGGGTTCCCATACCTTATGCATTTCAATTGACTACGCTGGAACTCTACCAGAAGGTCAACGATATTTCTCATCACTCGTAAAAACACAAAGCTGGTCGGCTTTACATAATAATTGCAGTTCAGTTCTTACTTTTTCGACATTGTTCAAGTCGAATCAATCGCGCTACGCGCACAATCGTAATTGTTGTCACACAGCAATAGGAGGTTGATATGGCAGACACGGTAAACAAAACTCTGGACCCGCAGCTTGATCGGCGCGGTTTCCTAAAGGGATGCACAATGGCTGCAGCCGCTTTGGGACTGTCCGATGCTATGATTCCAAAACTCGTTGAAGCGGCCGCAACCGCAGAACGTCCTCGGGTTATCTGGCTTCATTTCCAGGAGTGCACAGGCTGTACAGAAAGTTTGCTTCGTGCTTCACATCCCGATCTGGCTCGCCTGATCCTCGACATCATTTCTCTTGATTATCATGAGACAATCATGGCCGCAGCAGGTCACCAAGCTGAGCACAATTTACAGGAAACTGTAAACAATCATCCGTTTATTCTTGTTGTTGAGGGAGCTATCCCCACCAAAGATGGTGGCATTTACTGTAAAATTGCAGGTAAAACCGCCATGGATATTCTTGCAGAGGTCGCCCCAAAAGCTTCTGCGATAATCGCAATTGGTACCTGCGCTGCTTTTGGTGGTGTTCAGGCAGCTTCTCCAAACCCAACCGGAGCAGTCGGTGTTCAGGATCTGGTCAGTGGCAAGCCAATTATCAATATTCCCGGCTGCCCACCAAATCCAATTGCATTTCTCGGCACTGTTCTTCATTACTTGACGTTTAAAAGACTTCCAGCCCTTGACAGCCTTAACCGTCCGCTCTTTGCCTATGGTCGCAGGATTCACGACCATTGTGAACGCAGAGCGCATTTTGACGAAGGTCGATTTGTTGAACAATATGGTGATGAGTTTCATAAGCTCGGATACTGTCTCTATAAGGTTGGCTGTAAGGGACCTGAGACTTTCAACAGTTGCCCCGCAGTACGTTTTAACGATGTTGATGTCTGGCCTGTAAGTGTAGGACACGGGTGTGTAGGTTGTTCAGAGCCGAATTTCTGGGACACCATGACTCCATTCTACGAAAGACTGCCAATGGTAAAAATCCCTGGCGCCGGTATTGTCGACAATGCTGACAAGATAGGAAAAACTGTCTTAGGCGCCACTGCCGCAGCAGTTGGCATCCATGCCGCCGTGGGAATAGGAAAAAGGATTATCACCGGCAAAAAAAGTGAGGAATAGTCACAACTTTTGTTATTGCTGGAATTCTGATTATCATTTGCACAATATTTTACCGGGTTGGTACATAAATTTTTCCAACACCTGGTAGTCCAATACAAAATGGAGGTTTCACACATGGCTCAGCGAATTACCATTGATCCGATCACCCGGATCGAGGGTCACTTAAGAGTAGATGTAGAAGTTGATGGAGGACAGGTCACTAAGGCATGGTCATCCGGTCAAATGTATCGTGGTCTTGAAAATATTTTGAAAGGCCGCGACCCACGTGACGCATGGCTTTTTGTCCAGCGCATCTGTGGTGTCTGCACTACGGTTCATGCTCTCGCATCCGTTCGTGCCGTTGAAAATGCAATCGGCCTTGAGATCCCACTCAATGCACAGCTCGTTCGTAATATGGTACAGTCTCTTCATTGCCTGCATGACCATATCGTTCATTTTTACGCACTTTCAGCCCTTGACTGGGTAGACGTTGTTTCTGCACTCGACGCAGATCCCATTGCCACTGCAAAACTTGCAGACAGCCTTTCAGACTGGCCGGGCAACAGCCCGAAACGATTTGCTGCTGTAAAAGCAAAAGTTAAAGCCCTTGTGGCAAGCGGCCAGCTTGGCCCGTTTGCCAACGCATACTGGGGACATTCCGCAATGAAACTGCCCCCCGAGGCTAACCTCATGGCTGTTTCCCATTACCTTGAAGCTCTTGATTTCCAACGTAAGGCCACCATGGCCCTTGGTATTCTTGGCGGCAAGAATCCTCATGTCCAGAATATGTCTGTTGGTGGTGTTACCACTAACCTGAACCCGGAAAATGAGACCGCAGTCACCATGGAACGTCTCTACTACGTCAAACAACTGATCGAAGAAGTTCGTGGTTTCGTACAGATGGTTTACACTACTGATGTCGTTGCAGTTGGCGCTCTTTACGCCGACTGGCTCCCGTACGGTGCCGGTGTAACCAACTATATGGCCGCACCTGATATGTTCCTCGATGCAAAAGGCACTAAAGCTGATCTTCCTGGCGGTACTGTTTTTAATGGCGATCTCGGCACTGTTAAGTCAATAACTGGACTTGCCGATCCGTACTTCAAAGAAAACGTCGAAGAATCTATTGCCAGAGCATGGTACGACGGTGACTGGTCGAAACACCCATGGGAATCCACCACAGATCCCAAGTTCACCGATTTTGAAGATGAAGGTCGTTACACCTGGCTCAAAGCTCCACGCTTCCAGGGCAAACCGATGCAGGTTGGCCCACTCGCCCAGATGATTGTTGGCTACGCACAGGGTCATGAGTTGACCGTTAAGAGTGTCGATGCTGTACTTGCCAGAATCAGTGCAGTTGCTGGCGTAAAAGTCGGCCCCTCAATTCTTCACTCCACCATTGGCCGCCATGCAGCACGCGCAGTCAGAGCTGGAATGATGGCTGACCTGGCACTCAAGCACTGGGATCTCCTGGTGAACAACATCGCCTCCGGCGACTATGAAATATTTAATCCGCCAACCTTTCCAAAGGGCGAACAACGCGGAGTTGGTGTCCATGAAGCTCCACGTGGCATCCTGTCCCATTGGATTGTTATTCAGGACGGTAAGATCAAGAATTACCAGTGCGTTGTACCTTCAACCTGGAATGCAGGCCCACGCGATGCCGAAGGCCAACTCGGCCCCTATGAAGCTTCTCTTATGGGTAATCCAATTGCAGATCCGGAAAGACCACTTGAAGTACTACGTACCATACATTCTTTTGATCCATGTATTGCCTGTGCCGTTCATATGCTGGATCCAGAAGGTAAGGAAGTGGTAAGCGTGAAAGCCCTGTAAACAGGTCACACCACAAACTAACATTTCTTTCCGGCTCAAACCGCAGGAGGTAAACAGAATGGCAACATACGAGAAACACCACGCCTGGAGCATCTTGCTCCGGCTGTTCCACTGGATGTTTGCACTGTCTATCGTATTTCTGGTAGTCACAGGCTTTTACATCAACAATCCGTGGACAAATACTATGATTGAGGGAAGCGCAAGCTTCCCTATGGCAACTATGCGCTTCATGCACTATATTGCAGCGTATACTTTTTCTGCAGCAGTAGCGATCAGGCTTTTTCTCTACATTTTTGGAAACGCACAGGAACGCGTTTGGGATATCCTTCCGATTTCAGGACGTAATCTCAATAATCTTAAAATGACCCTGCTCAACTACAGCTATATCAGCGACGAACATGATTCGAGACTCGGCCACAACATTATGGCTGGAACCTCTTATCTTATTACTTTTGTTATCGCATTAACCATGATCCTGAGTGGATTTTTCATGCTCTACCCGGAAGCAACCTTCTGGCAGGGCTGGGGAGTTAAAGTATTTGGCTCCCAGCAATCTGCTCGTTTCATCCATCATATTTTAATGTGGTGGTTTATGATCTTTCCAGTAATCCATATTTATCTTTGTATATGGAATGACTGCAAAGGCCCAGAGGGACTTATTTCCTCTATATTTACCGGTGTTAAATTCAAACACAAAGCATAAGAAGTACGGGGTCGAAATACTCGTCCGGGGAACTGTCCAGGGCGTTGGATTTCGACCCTTTATTTACAACTTAGCCTCTCGTTTTGAAGTATGCGGCACTGTGACCAATACCGGCAACGGTGTAGTCATTACCGCCACAGCTCAAAGCGACAGGCTTGATTTGTTTCTACAGGCTATTACTGATAAAGCGCCACCGCTTAGTCGCATTACCTCTATTGAAACCAGCCCGCTCTCCACCTCATTAGAATGCCAGACATTTAGTATCCTGCCCAGTAGCGGAACCATCTCTGCAAACACAGCAATTCCGCCGGATATTGGTCTATGCCAGGATTGCCTGCGTGAATTACTCGACCCGGAGGATAGAAGGTTTCACTACCCTTTTACAAATTGTACAAACTGTGGGCCACGCTTAACTATTGTTCACTCCATTCCCTACGACAGACCCGCCACATCGATGAAAGTATTTCCGATGTGCAAACTTTGTCTCGAAGAATACCATGACCCCGGCAACAGACGTTTTCATGCACAACCAAATGCATGTCCAGACTGCGGCCCCAGCGTCAGTCTGCATGACAAAAATGGCAATACGCTTACAGTAAACTTCCCCATCAGGCAGGCTGTGACACTTCTTGCCACCGGCTCCGTTATCGCAATCCGCGGCATGGGAGGGTTTCATCTTGCAGTAAACGGCTGCTCAGAAAACAGTGTAGCACTTTTAAGAAAACGGAAAAATCGGCCCCATAAACCGCTGGCCATCATGGTTCGCGACCTCACGCAGGCCAAACAACTGTGCCACATAGATAGCCATGAAGAACAAATACTCTGTTCACCCGAACACCCGATAGTGGTTCTCAGCAAGAAACAAGGCTCTCCCCTGGCACCCGGTCTTGCCCCTGCAATAGATGAAGTTGGCGTTATGCTCCCGTACACTCCGTTGCATCACCTTCTTTTCCAGCAGGAAAATTGCCCGCAGGCACTGGTAATGACTTCTGGTAATATCAGTGGCGCACCTATCTGTACCGCAAACGATGACGCCATCTCCCGTCTCGGCAACATTGCTGACTCCTTCCTGCTCCATAACCGTGATATAGTCACCCGAGTTGATGATTCTGTTATCAAAGTCGTTGCAGACACACCGCTTCTTCTGAGAAGAGCAAGAGGCTTTGTCCCGGCACCTGTGTCCGTTACGTACAAATTACCCAAAATTATTGGTTGTGGTGGCGGATTAAAGAGCACCTTTTGTCTTGGCAGAGGCCATTCAGCATATTTAAGCCAGCATATCGGCGACCTTGACTCCCTTGAATCATATGACTTTTACCTCGAATCAATTGAGCACTTCAAACGTGTTTTCCAGCTCGAACCTGAAGCCGTTGCCTGCGATCTGCACCCGGACTACATGTCCAGTCACTATGCAAAGGAACTTGGTCTGCCCCTATACAAAATTCAACATCATCATGCCCATGCGGTTGCAGTTATGGCTGAGCACGGGCTTGACTCGCCCACACTTGCCGTAATATTCGACGGTACCGGCCTTGGCACCGACGGAACCAGCTGGGGTGGTGAAATCCTGCAGACCGACCCTACATCGTTTACACGGCTTGGACACCTCAGCTATCTTTCACTTCCGGGCGGAGATATTGCTGCAGCCGAACCCTGGCGGATGGGACTGGCCGTACTTTTCCACACCTACGGTGAAGACGGACTAAAGAGTGCGATGCTGCCTGAAGCTCTGCGACAAATAGACCCCGCCAGGCTATCTGTTATTTCCGCCATGCTGACAAACGGTTTTAATGCTCGTCCCACTACAAGTTGTGGCAGATTATTTGACAGCATTTCCTCCCTGCTGGGGATCAGGCAAACCACCTCCTTTGAAGGTCAGGCCGCCATGGAGCTTGAGTCCTGTGCCAGGCAAGCGCTCAGTTCTTCATGGCTCAATGACATCTTGCCCAATTCGCATACAACTATTTCACATTTCCTCAGAGAAAAAGACGGAAAATGGGAGATTTGTTCGGCAGAATTTGTTAAAATGGTCGTCAATGATCTTCGCAGTGGTGATCCAGAGAGCCTGATTGCATTACGATTTCATTCATTGCTAATCAGCAGCATAACAAAGCTCATCGAAACCCTCTCGCGTCAGACCGGCATTCGACAGGTTGTGCTTTCTGGAGGATGTATGCAAAACAGCCTATTGCTCAGCGGTCTTTTCCATACATTACAACATATTAATATCAAAGTTTTCACGGGGAATTCGCTCCCGGTAAATGATGGGGCGATCTCTTTTGGTCAGACAATTATAGGAGGTCTGCGACATGTGTCTCGCAATTCCAATGAAAGTAACCAGCGTCCAGGGTGATCCTGACGATTTTACAACCACCCAGGTAGCCACCGTCGATGCAGATGGTATAGGCAGAGAAATCCGTCTCGATATAGTCGACCACTGGCCCAAAGTTGGGGATTATGTCATTATACATGCAGGCTTTGCCATCCATTCCCTGGTAGAAGAGGAGGCACTGAAGAATATTGCTCTCCTGAAAGAACTTTCGGAGAATATGCCCGAAGAACTCCTTTCGTAAAAGACGATCTGCAATGAAACATTTAGACGAATATCGTGATATTAGTCTCGCAAAACCTCTTGTAGAAGAGCTGAAAAATGCGGTTACCAAACCCTTGAGGGTAATGGAAGTCTGTGGATCTCACACCATGGCAATTTTCCGAAACGGTTTGAGAACCATCCTACCCGAAGGAATGGAACTGGTTTCAGGCCCCGGTTGCCCAGTGTGCGTTACCTCGGCCTCCCACATGGACGCTTTTATTGCCATGGCTGACATGGAAAACGTTCGTGTAACCATTTTTGGAGACCTGTTCCGTGTTCCCGGAACACATAATTCCCTTGCCATTGCCAGTTCCCAGGGAGCAAAAGTCGATATCGTCTACTCTCCGATGGACGCTCTGGAAATTGCTAAAAAACATCCGGACGAACTTATAGTCTTTCTCGGGGTGGGTTTTGAGACGACCACTCCCGGTATTGCCGCAACTATACTTGCTGCAAAAACTCAAAACGTACCTAATTTTGTCGTTTTTTCCACCCAGAAAACCATGCCTCCACCCATGGAAGCTCTGCTTAGTGACCCTGATCTGAAAATCGACGGTTTGCTTTGCCCTGGACATGTTTCATCAATTATTGGTGCCGGGGCCTGGACGCCTCTTGCCGAGAAATACAACCTGGCCTGTGTTGTTGGTGGTTTTGAAACTGTTGACCTGCTGAAAAGCCTCATTTTACTTGCTCGTCAGGTTGGAAATAATGATATTAAGGTTGAAAACAGTTATCCGAGGGCCGTTGCCTGGGAGAGTAATAAAAGAGCAGAAAATATGGTTGCAAGAATCTTCGAGCCAGCCGATATGGACTGGCGAGGTCTTGGACGAATTCCAAATAGCGGTCTGAGAATACGCAAAGAATTTTCTGATTTTGATGCTGAAGTTCGATTTGATATTGTCCTCCCTGAGGCAGAGGAACCCAAAGGGTGTTTATGCGGAAATATACTCAAAGGCATGAACAGTCCAATGGAATGTCCTCTTTTTGATACCAGATGTACTCCTGCAAACCCGATAGGTCCCTGCATGGTATCCAGTGAAGGCACATGCGCAGCCTACCATAAATATGGCAGAGACCTTTAATGCCCTTTTGCGGGGTGTCCGTCTCCTTTAAGCAAAGTTTACACTAAGGATAGAAGAGAAAAGATGTCTGAAAAAACCATTTTACTTGACCATGGCAGTGGCGGACTTGCGAGCCAGCAGCTAATCAGCGATCTTTTTATCAAACACCTTGATAATCCGATTTTGAGGAGCCTCGAGGACAGCGCTATCCTGCCGAACAGGCCGGGCAATCTTGCCTTCACCACCGATAGTTATGTTGTTGATCCCATTTTTTTCCCCGGTGGCGATATAGGTAAACTCGCTGTACACGGCACGATTAACGACCTTGCCATGCGCGGTGCCGAGCCACTTTGCCTCAGCCTTGGTCTCATACTCGAAGAGGGTTTACTCCTCAGCGATTTGGAAAAAATTATCATCTCCATCGCCCAGTCATGCAAAGAAGCTGGAGTGCCTGTAGTAACAGGAGACACCAAGGTTGTGCCAAGGGGAAAGGGTGATAAAATTTTTATCAATACCTCGGGCATTGGATTTGTTCCTGTAGACCTCGACATTTCTTCTAAAAAAGCAAAAGAAGGGGATGCGGTTATTCTTTCGGGTACCATGGGAGATCACGGGATCACCATTATGACCCGCAGAGCAGGTGTTGCCCTTCAGGGTGACCTGCGAAGTGACACCATGGCACTGCATGGCCTGGTGAAAGCTCTTCTTGCTGACTTACCCGGTAGTGTACATACTTTACGCGATCCAACGCGGGGCGGTGTGGCCACTACACTCAATGAAATTGCGGAAAACAGTGGCCTCTCCATCGAACTGAATGCCGACGCCCTCCCCGTGCGCCCGGAAGTCAACGCAGCATGCGAACTTCTTGGCCTTGAGCCTCTTTATCTTGCCAATGAGGGCAAATGTCTGGCAATTGTTGATGGAAAGTTCGCTGATAAGGCATTGGCCCTTATGAACTCAAGAGCAGAAGGAAAAGATGCAGCTATCATAGGAAAATTAGTTGCAGGAAAAGCAGGAAGGGTGGTTATCAATACTCCTGTTGGCGGTACGCGTGTTGTTATGCCGCTGCACGGTATGCCTCTGCCGAGAATTTGCTAAATCAATTACATAAATGCTAAGTTATCTGTGATAAAAATATGACAAACAATAAAAAAATTGGTATCGCCGGAATAGGAAATTTCATTTTACGGGATGAGGGTTTTGGTGTTCATGTTGTACATTATCTGGAGAATAATTACGATTTCCCGGACAATGTAGAGCTCCAGGATGTCGGTACTGCCGGTATCTATATGGCACCATTTCTTGAAGAATGTGACCCTATTTTCGTCATCGATGTTGTCGATATAGAAGGTGAACCCGGCTCTTTTCACTTTTTTACCCTTGACGATGTAAAGGCTGGTAATTTTCAAATGCGCATGTCTCCGCACCAGCTCGGTTTTCTTGAAATTCTCGAAGTTGCAAAACTGCGGGACAGTGCCCCGGAACATGTCGAATTCTATACGGTAATACCCCTTGAACTGACTGAATCCATTGAACTCTCTGATGTTGTGGAAAAAAGAAAAGTTGAAGTTGCCGAGATGATACTTTCACGCCTCGCTGAGATGGATGTCACCGTTACAAAAAAAGCACAATAACTGTTACTGATTTTACCATGCATGAAATATCACTGGTTCAAGGCCTTTTTCAGCAGCTCCAGGAGCTTGCAATCGACAATAAGGCCAGCAAAATTATCTGCGTCACCATGGAAATTGGACCTCTCTCCGGTGTCGTTGTCGACTCTTTTCAATTTGGTTTTGACATTCTGTCAGCGGATGATGAATTACTCAAAGGGGCAAAACTCAAAATTAAGATCCCTCCGGTAGAGTACAGCTGTACCGGTTGCGGCCACGTGGAAACCGTTACGACAGGCCAAAAACCTGAAGAATGTCCAAAATGTGGCGAACTCCTGCTCATTCCAAAGGGTGGAGAGGACTTGATATTATTACAAGTTGAAATGGAATAATTTTGTTAAAAAAATATAAATTTAATGAGGAAAAACAATGTGTGATACCTGCGGCTGTCCCAGTCCTTCTGACCATTCACATGATCACGGTCACGACCATGGCCACAGCCATACCAAAACCGTTGACGTCCATGCCAGTCTCTTTGCAGCAAACGATGCACTCGCCAGAGCAAACCGCGAACATTTTGACGAAGTCGGTGCCGTTGCTCTCAATCTGATAAGTAGCCCTGGATCTGGAAAAACGACCCTTTTGGAACATACAATCGAGGCATTAAAAGGTGAAATCAGGATTGGTGTGATCGAAGGTGATATTGAAACAGAACGTGACGCTGAACGAATCAGGAAAAAAGGCGTTCCCGTCATCCAGCTTACCACTGGAGGTGCTTGTCATCTCGATGCGGCAATGACCCACAAAGGGTTTCACCGGCTGCAAAAAGAAGTTGGCGGCAACGATATCGATCTGCTTTTTATTGAAAATGTCGGCAACCTGGTCTGCCCTTCCACCTTTGACCTTGGAGAACATGAACGGGTAGTCTTTGTTTCTGTCCCGGAGGGGCCGGATAAGCCATCAAAATATCCCAAGGCCTTCACCAGCTCACAGACTTTTGTGGTGACAAAGACTGACCTGCTGCCCTATTTTGATTTCCCCGTCCCGGAAGCAGTTGGAGATGCTCTAAAACTCAACCCGAACCTGAGAACCATGGATCTTTCCGCTACCAGCGGTGAAGGTATGGATCAGTGGCTTAATTATCTGCGGGAACTTGTCAGTGCAATGAAGGCCAAAACCGGTAAGTAAAAAATCGTTGTAACTGTTCAGAACACCCTGAGCAGTTACGAATCACCCCTTATTCGCCTGGGCCTGAACTGCCGTAATTGCAACGGTATTGACAATATCAGGGACAAGACAGCCACGACTCAAATCGTTGACCGGCTTTTTCAAACCCTGAAGAATCGGCCCCACAACAACGACACCTGCCGATCTCTGCACCGCCTTATAGGTGTTGTTCCCGGTATTCAGATCCGGGAAAATAAAAACTGTTGCTTTACCCGCCACCTTGCTTTCCGGCATCTTGGTATGAGCAACTTCTTTATCCACAGCCGCGTCATACTGAATCGGCCCTTCGATTTCCAGCCCCGGATAAATACCCTGCGCTTTTTCCTGGGCTATTTCAGTAGCTTTTCTTACCTTCTCCACCTGTTGCCCCTTGCCCGAACGCCCTGAAGAATAGGAAAGCATAGCCACACGAGGATTAATGCCAAAAAGTTCAGCCGTCTTGGCCGAACTAAGTGCAATTTCAGCGAGTTGTTCAGCGGTCGGATCCGGATTGACAGCACAGTCACCATAGGCAAGAACCCGGTCATGAAAGCACATCAGTAAGACACTTGATACTATGGAACAGTCATCCTTTGTCTTAATAAACTGAAAGGCAGGTCTGATGGTATCTGCGGTGGTGTGATTGGCCCCGGAAACCATACCGTCGGCATGCCCCTTATAAATCATCATTGTGCCGAAAAAATTCAAATCAGCCATGATATCTCTGGCAACAGACCGGGTAATACCTTTATCCTTTCGTAATTCGTAATACGTTTCCACATACTCATTAAAACGTGGCGCCTTTATCGGGTCAATAATCTGTGCAGATTCAAGATGTAAACCGAGAACAGATATTCGCTTTTGTATCCTCTCCTTGCGCCCAAGCAGTGTCAGATCAACCACGTCACGGCGAAGCAGAATTTCTGCAGCTTTCAAGACCCTGTCTGTTTCACCTTCCGGCAGGACAATATGCTGTTTATCAGCTTTAGCCCGTTGCAGAATCTGCGATTCAAACATTTTCGGCGTCACTGTTGTCGTCGTCGTTTTGATAATTTTTTCACTGAGCTCATCTACATCAACATGACGCTCAAAAACAGCAAGTGCCTGAATAATTTTTCTATTATTATCCGGAGTTATGGCCGCATGAATGTTTTCTACCCGGATTGCGACCTGAAATGTATTTTCATGAACCGAAATGATCGGCACAGAATCTCCAAAACCTTCTATTACCTTTTGTACCGGTTCCTCCGGTATCAACCCTCCTGTCAACATAATACCGGAAATATTCGGCATACTCATGGACTGTACGGCGGCAAGACAGGATAAAATAACATCCGAACGGTCACCGGGTGTAATAATCAGCGTGCCATATTCTATTCTGGCAAGAAGATTTCTCAGCTGCATGGCAGCAATGGTGAAACTCCTTACATGGCGGGTTAGATTCTCTTCCCCGTAGAGCAGTTCAGCATTAAGGAGGCGCGCGATCTCGCCAACAGAAGGGTTGCCGAGATTTTCATTGTTGGGGATAATATACACCAGTTGATTCTTGGCTATTTTTTCATCTGCAAGCCGCTTTTCAATAGCAGAGACAGAATCAGGATGTACTCTATTGATCACAGTGGCAACAAGATCACAGCCCCGCTTGGTAAATGAGTCGTGATATCTCTTTATGGAACGGACGAGACCTGGAATCGTCTTCATTTTCCCTCTTGCAACCAGCATAACCGGACAACCCAGGTTATTGCTGATCTCAACATTGAGATCAAAATCAAATGATGCCGTCGCTCCTTCAAGCTCCACACCCTCGCAGAGAATAAAATCGGCAGTTGCCGCCAGTTTATCGTATTTAGCGAGAATGGCCTCGTGCAGTTCCTCTGTGCGCCCCATTGCTATAAGCTGACCCGCTTCAGCAATGGTAAAAGCATACATCTCCTCATAGTCATAAGAGAGATGATATTGACTTTTCAGAAGCATAATGGTGTTATCACGCTCACCCCTGCTATGGTCAACATCGATTAACGGTCTGAAAAATGCGACTTTTTTAACATTCCGCTTCAATAGCTCCATCAAGCCAAGGATAATCGCAGATTTCCCCGTACGGGGTTCCGTTCCTGCCACATAGAGTTTATTTGCCATGATTTTTTCCTAAATCCTTCAACTGCTAACGCAGACAAGCTGCAAGTAAGTGTCTGTCAAAAGTACGTCGATCATTCATGCCGGAAAACCGAGCATAGTATAAATATACGTCACCATGTGACCTCACACAAGGTTCGATAAAAGATCGACGAATGTAATCGACTCAAGATGGAATTACCACTTTTATATTACTACTGCAAATACATTACAAAGAGGGGAAAAAATGATTTACAGGTTCAGCAGCAGATTGTTGCCATGTTAACAATCCGCTTGATTTAGCGGTACTTTCTTGTTATGCCTGCTTGATACCATTTCTGAATCATACGATGTGATAGGCCCGAATTTGATGATATCTGGTTTATTGATAACATCAACTTTGTACTGATATCCGGAAACCGAATAATAACTTGTTCTCTTGCAACAATATACATAAATAGAAATCATAAATGGTCAATTAGAGAAAGCTTTATGGACAATATCTTTTTAAAAAGCGCTGCACAGGCATCAGCTAAAGGCATTGGGAATGACATATACATTGCTGCCAAGAATTGGTTTAAACGCCTCGATCCAGCGAATGACAAACTGGAACAATATCGAGATGGCATTAACTCCTCTTTGAATCACATCCAAATAATGGGTATGCAATGCCCAAAAGAGTTACATCATTTGTATATTGCCCTTCGAACTCTCCCAACACGAAGGAATCTGCAAGGTGTTGACAGCAAAAATCTTTTCAAACCAACAAAAAATAATGCCCTTGCCCAAAAATTCATCGCAGTAAGAAATCAAAAAGGAATTGACAAAATTATCAAGAGTATTGGTTATGAGGATATATTAGTAGATGAATTAGATGACGACAATGAATTAGCGGAAAAAGATATTTCCCTATCTCAGGAATATAGTCACAAAATTGATAAATTAGCAGATTCTGACTCTAATATTGATTCAACTAAGCACGGATTAAGTGCATTAGAAATAATAAGAGATAATGACAATGCAGTGATTCTTGGTCAACCAGGTTCAGGTAAGACTACTTTTTTAAAATATCTTGCTCTTGCATACACTGGTTTTGTTCCTGTGCTTCATAGGACGGATCCTTTATTGCCAGTTTTTGTCCCCTTAAGAGAATTAAAACGTGTAGAAGCGCCTACACCTACTGCCGATTGGCTTTTAACATTTGTGTTTAGTTGTGCGTCAGAGACTGGTGGTAACAATTTCAATATAGAATGGCTCAAATTATACCTTAGAAATAAAGAATGCTTGATATTGTTGGATGGTATTGATGAAATTGATCCGGAACTTGTTGGAACTGTGATGCAGAGTCTTTTAGCATTCTCAAGAAAATACCGTGGAAATAAAATTGTAACAACATGCCGTTCTGCAGTCTTTGACTATGTTGCTGAAGGTTTTATTGTATGCGAGATCGATAACTTCAATAATTCTGATATCGCAATATTTATCGATCAGTGGTTCGACTCAGATGTGAAAAAAAAGAACGACTTGCTTAGTCATATTAAAGAATCAAAAGCTGCCAGAGATCTATGCAAAACCCCATTACTCTTAACAATGATTTGTATATTATATGAATATAATCAGACAATCCCACATAATCGATCAGAGTTATATCAAACATGTGTTGAGGCATTGTTTTTCAGATGGGATACGTTCCGATATATAGATAGGGCATCGTTAACAGAAGGGCTTAGCACATCTAGAAAGAAAATGATTCTAGCTAGAATCGCAAGGAAAACATTCGATAAGGATGTGTATTATTACAAAGAAAGTACACTTGTCGAAATGCTAAAAACTGAACTTGAACGATCAAATCTGAACCATATTTCCTCTGAATTGTTGCTCAAAGAATTAGAATCACACAATGGCTTGTTCATTGAAAGAGGTGGTAATGTATATTCTTTTTCACATTTAACATTTCAAGAATTTTTTACCGCTCTTGCTTATCACGAAGATAATGCACATCAAGATCTTCTTAATATTGTGTTATATGAGCCAAGATATAGAGAAGTATTTTTAATGGCCTTAGAGAAAATGTACGAACCTGATAATATATGCTTACAAGTTGCCGCTCATATAAAAGAAAATATAATTAATGAAAATGAAACCAATGAGTATCTACAATATTTAGTGTCAGGAATACTTTCAAGTGACATCCCTCTCGACCCTAAAATAAAAATAGTTCTCAATGCAGTAAGAGGTGATTTGTATATATCGGATGTTAAACATACCGAATAATCTTTTTAAAAAATAAAAAAGAGAACAATTGTATCCAGCCGACCCCAAGCACAGCGGTTTTCCAGATGACCTTCATCGGTTATTTTCAGTTCACAGCTACGAACAACCTTCACCGGTAATATCGCTTGGGGCAGGCTGATACGGGACGTTATACATATAAAAAGGATAATCATGAACCAAAAAATCGAAATATATGACCACAATAGTAAATATCACTATGGAAAAATAAAGGAAGGTGGAAAAATTGACCTTTATGACGAAAATGGAAACTATTTCCATGGAAAATTGAAAGAGAATGGAAACATCGACTTCTATAATCAAAACGGCGATTACTACCATGGTAAAGTAAAGAGCAACGGTGACATAGATTTGTATGGCCCAAATGGTGAGTATTGGCACGGGAAAGTAAAAAAATAAAGTATAATCAGGCACCTCACTATCGATTTCCCATCACTACGCTCTTGAGAAATCCTGTAATCTTACCGTTAGGCGTTCTGGAGAAATATGGACATATTATCATTAGCTGTAGGATTCGTTGTTGGAAGTTTAACTGGGGCAGCGGGAACATATTTAGGCAACAAATACACTGATAAACGACGTTTGCTTGAGTCGGCTAAACAAGAAAATTACCAATGGGACGAGTTTTTAAAAAAATTCCCTGAGATAGCCAAAGAAATGATGGATGACGTAAGCAAACCAGATTTCACTGGTGTTCGAATATTCTTTGTTAAAAATAGCAAAACAATTGTTAATAAGTCTGAGCCAAGTTTCGAATATTATACAGATGTTCATCCTAACTTAAATGCTGCAATTATGTACTTGGCGGATTTGGGGTATATTGAAGACATTACTCCAGGGAACTGCCCAATGTACCGTTTCTACGAACATTTCTATGACAGACTAAAAAAAGGCTAATTTCAACTTTGAAGTGGAACACTTTAGACAAAGAACACTAGCCGTCCTAAGTTAATGTAATTGTATAATAAATCAATCAAACCGACCTGCGAGCACGCGCGTTTTCTTGAATAAACTACAATTTATTACAACGCTCGAAGTTGGTTGCTAGTCTGGTTGGCAGGCCGCTTATCTCGGACATTCTACAAAAATATGATAGGGGTCACCCATTATGAGTGAAAAGAATAAAATTTCATCATCTGGACAAAAATCACATACGAACATACGAGGCAAGTCTCATCTTGGCTGTTGAACACTTCAGGGCTATTATCCCATCCCATGATTTCATCGGAATAAAAATCCCACTTGCCATCACCAGTAAAAAGACCTATAATGAGTACTAAATAGAACCCATTAAAAAACATAGGTGCTTTCATGGAATCAGTTTTTGCTTCTTGCTCTGCAAGTATCTCTGAACTCAAAAAGAATCCCTCTTCACTTATCGCTCAATCTGGCGGAGAACCTATTGCCATACTGAACCATAACAAACCAACTGCTTATTTAATTCCTGCTGAAACATACGAAATGCTCCTTGAAAAACTTGAGGACTATCAGCTAGGGTTACTGGTTCAGAAACGCCAGAGTGAAAAGCTATTTGCTGTGGAAGTTGATCTAGATGAACTATAAACTTAAGTTCCTTCCAACTGCTCACAAAGAATGGAAAAAATTAGATAATACAATCCAAACTCAATTTAAGAAAAAATTAAAAAATCGTCTTAAATCCCCCCACGTACCAGGTTCCCAGTTGTCTGGATTTCAAAATCATTACAAAATAAATTTAAAAACAAGTGGGTTCCGGCTGGTTTATGAAGTGGTAGATGAAGATATTTTGGTTTTTGTCATAGCTGTTGGAAAAAGAGACAAAAATATCGTTTACGAAAAAGCACATAGAAGAAAATAAAATCCGTTAACAATAGTATTCAGCGCAGGTAGGTACGCTCTGCTGCGCTGAACTGTTTACAATTTAAAGGATCAAGCGTCATCCTTTAAATAGAAAGATAGAGATAAGGGGTATTATATTTATTTTGCTCTGAAATTTCCATCCGGTGACTAGGTCGTCGGTACACAGCCAAAGATAAGTTACGACTGGAAAACTGATCAGGTAACCATACCCCTGAATTTAACTGTAAAAAAAGTGGTAAAGATTGGCAATACGCCGATGCAGCTTTCAACCGGGTTTGATTATTACGTTGAAAAAGAGATGATTTGTGTGAGGACGAAAGAGTTTTTCTTTAGTGGTGCTAACGAACCAGCATTCGTTGAAATATTTGCAGATGATACAATGATCTCAAACAGCCGTCAGTGGGACATGGTTTGGCCAGATGGAGATTTATGGAAAGGTGGACTCATAGTCAGGAACTCTATGTATCGCCAGACAAGGATCGATTGACCGATACCTGCGACCGATTGCAAACTCCAAATTGATACATAGGTAACCATACGAGATAATCGGGTAGCCGGGATTACCCCCCGGCATAATCCTTTTATACACCCACACCGCCAGAGATCAACTGTCCCTTTTTAAAAACAGAAACAACGGAAGAGACACCGGCATGATAGGCAAGAATAGCAGGTGTTTCACCTTCAAGTAAGAGAAAATCTGCTTGTTTTCCTTTATCCAGACTGCCCACCTGATCCGCCATGCCTATGGCATATGCCGAATTCAATGTGCTGGCAACCAGTGCTTCTGCGGGAGTCATCTGCATATTCAAAACGGCGAGTCCAATGATAAATTGCATCGATTCCGTAAAACTTGAACCTGGGTTACAATCGGTTGCCAGAGCAACCGGTACATTATTTTCAATCATCAAACGTGCATTGGCATACGACTTTCTCAAGCTGTATGCTGTTGCAGGCAGCAGATTTGCGACAACATCGCTTTCTGCCATTTTCTTAATATTTATTTCGCTTGCCGCAAGAAGATGGTCTGCCGAACAGGCTCGCATCTCAGCGGCGAGTGCAGCCCCTCCAAGATCATGCACCTCATCGGCATGAATCTTTACTTCCATCCCAATCTTTTTGGCAGCGCTGAAGAGTCGCCTGCCCTGTTCAATCGTGAACACACCTTCTTCGCAGAAAATATCACAATAGCGAGCCAGCCCCTCCCGCCAGACTTGTGGCAGCATTTCATCGATTATCAATGAGATATAATCATCAGCCCGGCCTTTAAATTCTACTGGAACTGCATGCGCACCAAGAAAAGTTGACACCACATCCTGTGGACTTTCCTCCGCCATCCGTTGTATTGCTCTGAGCATTTTCAGCTCGTTTTCCACATCAAGACCATAACCACTCTTTATTTCCAAAGTGGTTGTGCCAAGGGCCAGGGCCGACATCGCGTGTTTGAGGGTGTTTACGGCAAGATCTTCCTCTGACGCCGCAGCGACTGCTGTCACGGAAGAGAGTATCCCTCCGCCCTTTCGTAAAATTTCAAGATAGGGTGTGCCATCAATGCGCATCTCGAATTCGCGTTCCCGCAGTTTTGCAAAACACATATGGGTATGGGGATCGACAAAACCGGGGATAAGACACCTTCCTTCACAGTCCGTTTCCTGTATATCACCTGCGCACCCGGAAAGCACCACGCCTTCATCACCAGTCACCTGAATAACACCATCCTCGACAAGCATGGCACCACACGGGTAATGGACGAGTTGCCCCTGTTCAGACCCTTTTAAAGCTCGGCCATTATCCACCGGACTGTATATTTTTGCATTTCGAAAAAGTTGCCGTACCATTCTTTCTCTCCAAGTTTATTTTCCTTCTTAATCCCGAAACAACCCTGCAACGGCTTTGCCGATTTTTTCCTCATCGGCCTGAAATGGGATGGTGATCTGATCTCCATTATCATTATCACTATTGTACGCCATCGCCACATCCATGGCATTGGGATTTCGCCCCCAGTTTCGCCTGGCAACTCCACCCATTACATCCCAGGACATGGCCGAGCTGAGAATCTCGTCCACCCGTTCACTACCATCCAGAACCATACCAAATCCACCATTTATAGCCTTACCAATGCCGGTTCCCCCACCGTTATGCAGGGCAACAAGCGACATACCCCGGGCCGCGTTCCCGGCAAAACAGTGCGTTGCCATATCGGCGCAGACATTGGAACCATCGTAAATATTGGCAGTCTCCCTAAACGGAGAATCTGTACCACCCGGATCGTGGTGATCTCTGCCAAGTATAATCGGCCCCACTTCACCGTCACGTACCATGGCATTGAATTTCAGTGCAATCGCCGTACGCCCGCCCGCATCGGAGTATAAAATACGGGCCTGACTGCCGACCACAAGTTTATTTGCTCCCGCCTCTTTGATCCATACATGATTATCACGATCCTCCGGTCGACGATCCGGATCAATACATGCCATGGCGGCTTGATCAGTTGCGGCCAGGTCTTCAGGTTTTCCACTGAGACAGACCCAGCGAAATGGCCCATAGCCATAGTCAAAGATCGGCCCCATTATATCCTCAAAATAGGATGGAAAGACAAAACCGTCTTTTGCATCAACACCATTTTTGGCAACTTCCGTCACACCCGCATCAAAAACGGCCTTTAAAAAAGCGTTCCCGTAATCGAAAAAATAGGTGCCCTGGGCCGACAACTTCTCTACCGCCTCATAGTGTTTTCGAAGACTCCTGTCCACATGTGCGATAAAGCCCGTTCTATCTTCTGCCAGAAGACGGGTTCGCTCATCAAAATCGATCCCCTGGGGACAATAACCGCCATCGTACACAACATGGCAGGATGTCTGATCGGAGAGCATATCAACCCTAAATTTCTTTTCAGCCATATATTCAAGAAGATCGACGATATTTCCACAATAGGAAATAGAGGTATTTGCCTTTTCTGCCACAGCCTGTGCTCCCAGCCGTAACACCTCATCCATATCGCTGGAGACGACATCCACCCAGCCCTGTTTATGACGGGTTTCTATGCGTGACATATCCACTTCGGCTATAATGGAAGCGGCTCCGGCTATTTTTGCAGCCTTGGGCTGAGCCCCGCTCATACCACCTAACCCCGAAGAGACAAAAACCAGACCACCAAGATCGCCGTCTCCCGCCACTCCGCACATTTTTCGTCCGGCATTCAAGAGAGTATTGTAGGTGCCATGGACAATGCCCTGGGGACCGATATACATCCAGCCACCGGCAGTCATCTGGCCATAGGAAGAAACACCCATCTGGGCGGCTATTTCCCAATCATCGGGATTATCATAGAGACCAACCATCAAGCCGTTGGTAATAATAACCCTAGGATTATCAGGGCTTGAGCGAAAAAGTCCCAGGGGATGCCCAGACTGCATTACCAGGGTTTGATCTTCAGTCATTATCTGCAGATATTTTTTAATCAGCCGCAACTGCATCCAGTTCTGGCAAACGCTACCGGTTTCCCCGTAGGTCACCAGTTCATAAGGATACAGGGCCACATCAAAATCAAGATTATTATCTATCATCAGCTGGAATGCTTTACCAGCCAGACAATTACCTTTATATTCGTTAATTGGCAGTGCTTTGAGCTGCCTGTGCGGACGATACCTGTAGCCGTAGATTCTTCCTCGGGTGGCCAGTTCTTCCAAAAATTCAGGAATCAACTGTTCGTGATGCTGCTCCGGTATATACCGCAGGACATTTTTTAGAGATGTTTCCGCCTGCGCCTGTGTCAACCTGAACCCACGGTCTGGTGCCCGCCTGATACCTTCCTGAAAATCCTGTCTTTCCGGCAGATTATCATCCAGCCTCACGTTCATTGCCTGGGATATTTCCTTATTGGTAAACATTTTTTTGCCTCCGTGAACGTATGTTGTTATCCTGATAAATGCTTTTTTCCTTTCTAGAATAATACCACAAACTATTTGTACATACAAGTTGTTTAAATATGACCATACCACTTGCGAAAGAATATATTTGTATATACAATGAAACAAATAATAAAAACACATCACCAGGAAAACATTATGATACACATAAAAATACAGCCGGGAAAACTCAATCTTCAGCATCTTCGAACAATTGCCAGACAACCAACCACAATAGGCCTTGATGAAAGCTGCCTGGAAGGTATCACGGCATCTGTGAATACCGTGCGAAACTCCATTAAAGAAGGGAGGGTAATCTATGGCATAAACACCGGCTTTGGCCTGCTTGCCAATACCATTATTCCAACCGAAGAGCTTGAGCATCTCCAGCGCTCCATCGTTCTTTCCCATGCTGCCGGTGTCGGCGCATTTATGAAAGAATCAACGGTAAAGCTGCTGATGCCCCTTAAGATTAACAGTCTGGCAAGGGGATATTCCGGCATCCGTTATGAGGTCATTGATGCCCTCGTCAAACTGGTCAACGCTGAAGTGTACCCGTGTATCCCACAAAAAGGATCGGTGGGAGCATCTGGCGATCTGGCACCTCTTGCCCATATGAGCACCGTCCTTCTCGGCGAGGGAGAGGTTCTGCACAAAGGCAAACGACTTTCAGGAAAAGACAGTCTTGAACGTGCCAGCCTTTCCCCCATCACACTGGGCCCAAAGGAAGGGCTGGCCCTGCTCAATGGTACCCAGGCCTCAACTGCCTTTGCCCTTGAGGGCCTCTTTGCCACCGAAGATCTCTTTGCAGCAGCGATGGTTTCAGGCAGCCTCTGTGTTGAAGCCGCACTTGGCAGCCGTCGACCATTTGATCCACTTATCCACGAAGTCCGCGGTCATCAGGCACAAATCGATGCAGCTGCCACATATCGCAAACTACTCGAACACAGTGAAATTGAAATCTCCCACAAAGATTGCGAAGCTGTTCAGGATCCCTATTCTCTACGATGTCAACCCCAGGTTATGGGAGCCTGTCTCACTCAAATTAGAAACAGTGCAGAGACTATAGCCATCGAAGCCAATGCCGTCTCTGATAACCCACTTGTTTTCAGTAAAGAAAACGATATTATTTCCGGTGGAAATTTCCACGCAGAACCCATCGCCATGGCAGCCGACAACCTCGCTCTTGCCATTGCCGAGATCGGCGCCCTCTCAGAAAGACGGATGGCCCTGTTGATCGACACCCATATGAGTAAATTACCTCCCTTTCTTGTCGAAAAAGGTGGCTTAAACTCAGGATTTATGATTGCCCAAGTCACCTCAGCCGCCCTTGCCAGCGAAAATAAATCACTGGCCCACCCAGCCTCTGTTGACTCACTGCCAACATCGGCCAACCAGGAAGATCATGTTTCCATGGCAACCTTTGCCGCACGCAGGCTTTCGGAGATGGATGACAATACGGCAGGTGTTTTAGCCATTGAACTTCTTGCTGCCTGCCAAGGCCTTAATTTTCGCGCACCGCTCAAAAGTTCCGTACGGCTCGAAGAAGCAAAGGCGATGGTCAGAAAAGTTGTACCATTTTATGACCAGGACAGGTATTTTGCTCCTGACATCAAAAATAGTCAGGATCTTATTCAGTCGGGTGCACTCAACAAACTCGTTGATGCAGCATTACTCCCGAGTTTTTAGTGCCTTACACCATAATTACTGCGAAAAAACAAGAAAATGAAGAAGGGTATTTGACCACAAAAATAAATAAATACCTCCAGATAGCGAAAGTATAGAGATCTTCGAGGCACTTACTTGCAGCTTGTCTGCGTTAGACATAAATAATTATGGCAAAAGCAACAAACATCCAAAGCAATACTCCCCTGTACCAGCAGGTTAAAGATTATATCACCGGAAAAATTGACAACGGCGCAATAAAGAGCGGTGTGAAGCTAGAATCTGAAGCGGAGCTGGTCGCTCTGCTTAAAACTTCACGGATGACGGTCAACAGGGCACTGCGGGAACTAACTGCGGAAGGAAGAATCAAGCGAATCCAGGGAAAAGGTACCTTTGTTGCCGATAAAAAGCCACAATCAGCCCTCCTGGAAATCCAGTCTATTGCCGAAGAGATTCGGCAACGCGGTGGCGCATACTCCTGTACTGTCCACCGACTCCAGGAAGAAAAAGCCACTCCGAGCCTGGCGGCTTCAATGGAAATCAGCCCCTATACGCCGCTCTTCCATTCTATTATTGTCCACAAGGACAATTCCATTCCAATCCAACTTGGCTGCAGATATGTAAACCCGGCTATTGCTCCCAATTATCTGCAACAGGATTTTACCAGACAGACTGTATCCAGATACCTGCTCAGCCTTACACCGGTAACCGCAGTAGAACATATTGTCGAGGCCCTGATCCCCGAGGCGTGGATACGGGAGCTCCTCGAAATTAACGGTTCTGAACCATGCCTTACGCTTTATCGCAAGACATGGGTGAAGGGAAAGATCGCCACCTTTTCCACCTTTTATTATCCTGGTTCCCGTTATACCCTCGGTGGAAAATTCACTCCTTCTGCTGCAGGGACTATTGAAGTTACTTGATTTATAAATAGAACTAACGCAGACCTGACTGATCAGAAAAATCCGATCTATATAGAGAGTATGCTTCATGTGTTTCAGACCCTCCCCTGGCGAATAATCCGGAAACTGAGATTACCGAGAATTCTCTTTGCATTTTTTTCACACAGGGTAAATTATGGTCGCAAATTTCACCCAGAAGGTAAAAATGACCATACAGGCAGGGAGATTATATGAAATTCATGCCTGTCCGCCTCAGCGGTAGGGAAGGAGCGAGCTCGACGTTGTCATTACATGCCAACCGCAAACATTGCATCAAGATCGTGGCGTGAAAAGGCACGAAATGCCAGCATTGTTTCTGTCTTCACTATATGGTCAATCACCTGCAGTTTTTTTGTGACGAGATTTGCAAGATCATCATTGGACTGAACACGAACGATCACAACCAGATCATATTTACCGCTAACGGAATAGACTTCTGAGATACCATCAATTCCCGCCAGTTTCTCTGCTGTTTCAGAAATTTTCTGCCGTTCGACGTTCATTAGAATAATTGATGTAACCATTTGTACTCCATAGCAAAATGATATACAAAGAAAGGATTTCAGCCCATGCAGCCAAAATCCTTTTTTATATTAATGGTCGGGAAGAGAGGATTCGAACCTCCGACCCCAGCGTCCCGAACGCTGTGCTCTACCAGACTGAGCCACTCCCCGACTGTGTTTGTTTATATATTTGTTTTGCGCTCTGTGAATTATCATAGTCCGGCCATCATGTCCAGCCATTTTTCAGAATTCCGTGAGATCAACCCATTGCCCGGATAAAGCAGACTCCCGGCAGGCATGACAGATTTTAACTGCGGCAAGCCCTTCTTTTGCCGGTATGGGATTGTCTCCTTTATCGACAAGATAGGTATACCAGTCGATAAGAAGAGGCAAAAGTGCCGGTCCGGGAGGCTGGACTGGAATATCAGCAGGGTGATTTAACCCTAACCCAGTTCTTATACAACTTTAAAAGGTTACATTTACAATTGGACATATTGCTCAAAATAAGATACAGTTAATTGACCTATAAATCTTCTTGTGAGATATCA
>CAMZKN010000147.1 GCA_947311315.1 uncultured Desulfobulbaceae bacterium
AACACTTCAAGTTGTCTCATTTTTGTTGGTAAGCGTTTTCTCGCGACTGGTACTTGTTTGTGAGATTTTTAACTGATTCTCAGGTAGCGGAGAGTAAGAATCTACAACAGGCAGTACAATATGTATTGCCAAGGGATTAACATTCACGCCCAAGAACGACATAAGCCCAATAAAACCTTTTTCAAAAAAACCAAAATACTTGAAAAAACCAAGAATGATTAGATTGAAACAGATGCTGCAAAGGAGCAATACCTTTCTATGCTGTTCGGAACGAGCAAGAAGTAGACCAACGGTATAATCAACTAGAGTCGTTGTCAGCAGTAGTGTGCAAAAACGATAATCCCACACTGCATAAAAAAAATAACTGAAAGTTAGAAGAAGTTTATTTTGCCATTTTTGAGGTAAAATTATATAGCAGCAAAAAACAACTATAAAAAACAATAAAAAAGTAAAACTGTTAAAAACCATGATCTACAGTGAGTTTTCTGTTGGAAGTAAATTGTACATTAATCACAATGACATTTGACAACGAATCCTCTGAAAGGCTGAGCATGACACGATTCCCACTGATAGTTGGAATCGTGTTTATTCACGCCTATGGCTCTAATTTTGTCTTTTCAAACAGTACAATCGGAGTTGCCCAGCCAGGTCAGCTAATTATCTTTTTTCAGAATCTTATCTCGTTAGGGATTGCAAGAGTTGCAGTACCTTTATTTTTCCTAATTTCAGGATATTTATTTTCCTGAACTTTCAATGGTCGTGGAACAATTATAAAAACAAATTATTTTCTCGGTTGAGAACACTACTCATCCCTTTTCTTTTTTGGAACCTACTTATATTACTATTGGTCTCTATTGCTCAGCATCTATCTTTCACTCAAAGCTTTTTTCCAGAAAAAAATTCTCTGATAACATCATTCAGTCTGTATGATTTTTTCAATACCATATTGGGAATCAACAAGTTCCCCATTGCCTACCAATTCTGGTTTATCAGAGATTTAATGATAATGGTCCTACTTGTGCCATTACTACAACTCATCCTAAGGTTTTCCCCACTGCTTTTCCTACTAGGACTCCTTATTCTATGGCTTATTCCATTTTGGCCAATTAACCAACCTTCATCGGATACATTCTTTTTCTTTTATGCTGGTGCCTTTCTTGCCTTCTCGGACATAAGCATTTTCACATTCGATAAGTTGGGAAAATCAATTTTATTTTTCTATGCTGTTTTTCTGGTCTGTGGCATTTTAACAATAGGCCAGGAGTTGCATGGGATAATCCACCGCATTGGTCTGTTATTCGGTATATTTTCAGCTCTCCTGCTAACAAAGCTCATACCACCACATACTCCTCTTAGAGCATACCTTTTATGGTCAGCCAAGTGCAGTTTCTTCATTTTCGCAGTACATGAACCTCTCCTGACAGTGATTCAGAAAGTGTCTTATAAGTTCCTTCAACCGGATACGGATTCAATGGTTTTAGTATTGTATATTTCTGTCCCTATCGTTGTTGTCTGTTTATCAATACTAGCGTATCTCATTACTAAACAAATAAGCCCAAAGTTTCTAGGTCTGATTACTGGAGGCAGGTAACTCTCGTAGCAGCTCCAGAGTTTTAACAGCCGACTTCTGCCATGTAAAAGATGCTGCCCAGGTCAAAGCCTTGTCTATTTTTTCCTGTCTTTCTCTATCACTTCTACTGAGAATATCAACTATAGCAGTGGCAAAGTATTCAGGACGACTCTCTGGCACATATACTGCGTGTACACCACCAACCTCAGCCAGAGATCCCTTACCAGTAGTTATCACAGCGGTTCCGGAAAGCATCGCCTCAAGAATCGGCAGGCCAAAACCTTCATATTCAGAAGGCAGAACAAAAAGATCAGCCCCCTGGTACACAGCTGTCAGTTCAGAAAAGACAAGAGTAGTCAAACGATGAACACGATCTTTACAATACAATGCGGCAAGACTTTGTTGCACACGCTCTTCCCCTCTGCGTGCTTTCCCTACAAGAACGAGGTCGTGGGGAATTTTTTCTGCCACTTGGGCGAAGGCATCTATCAGGACATGAACGTTCTTATGCGGATAGGTGTGGGCAACACAAAGAATATAGGGTTTTGAAATCTGTAGCTCAACGAGATTTTCCCTCTCAGAAACAGAAGAAAAAACCGGATCTACCCCTTCCAGGATGGTAAATACTTTTTCTTCAGGAGCAAAATCAACCTTCAAAATTTCTCGTTTTGAGAACTCTGACACGGCAACAACAGCATCACAGACACGGCAGGCAGAAGAAACCAAAAAATCAAGCGTATTGCGCTCAAAAAAACTCATATCATCAGGATGCGTCTTATACTGCAAATCGTGAATAGTGACTGCCTGGGGACAAGAACAACATATTGGAGCAGTATATCCGGGCGACCAGAGAACATCGACTCTACTTTTTCGAATATAGTGTGGAAGTAGCAGCTGTTCTGCCAAAATACGAAGTGGTCGATTTCCTGCCTTAAATGGCAATTGAATATATTCTATATTTTTAGAATTTTTCAGATCTGCACGGAATATGTCTTCATTATCTCTAGTGGTAAACAATACGAAGCGGGTCTCAGGGGATACAACAGCCATTTCTTTCAGATTCTGTCTCAGGTAAATTTCAGTACCTCCTACATCACCAGGAACCAGAAACAATGTGTTAATCCCAATTCGCATAATCCGTTAAGTCCTGTCCGCCTTGATTCTCTGGCGGGACATTAAAGAATATGCCCCCACAATACCCCAGCGAACAAAAAAATGAATAAAAGTTTGCAGGGTAAACATACCTGCATCGGCCTTTGCCACGAAATACTCTTCTGCAAATTGCACC
Source organism: uncultured Desulfobulbaceae bacterium (assembly GCA_947311315.1). Classification (GTDB taxonomy): domain Bacteria; phylum Desulfobacterota; class Desulfobulbia; order Desulfobulbales; family Desulfocapsaceae; genus Desulforhopalus_A. The sequence continues at coordinate 2,859 of CAMZKN010000147.1, forward strand.
CTGAAATTCTGTCCACTAATCGACCCCTCATGCCAGCGAAATGCTGCCAGCGGATCTCCTTTTATCCATTCCGCTGCACCCTCGTGCCATAATCTCAAAATAAAATCATAGTCCCAGGCCGCCGTCATATCCTCTCGAAGATGCCCAATTTTTCTCGCCGCATCACCACGAAAAAACAGAGCTGGCTGTGATATGTAATTGATACACTGGTAGGTAAAACGGCTGGATAATGGGTAAAACAATTCTTTAAATCGTGTAATATTACTTCTAATTTCGATACCTTGTTCGTCGACAATAGGACAAGACCCAAAGTAACACGATGCGTCAGGATAATCTTTCATAAATCTTTGAACTCTTAGAAGAGTCTCTGGAAAGTAGAAATCATCAACATTTAACCAGGCAATAATATCTCCAGTCGCTAGTCTGAACCCTTTATTTATCGCATTGGCTGGCCCGGTATCCTTTTCTATTAGAATATGATTAATGGCATTAGAGTATTGAGTTAAAATCTGATGGCTATTATCTGTACTGCCTCCATCGACAACAATATACTCAATTTCCAGCTCAGGATGGTGTTGAGCAAGAACACTTTTTATGCATTCCTCTAAAAATATTCCACCATTAAAGCTTGGTGTTATAATAGAAAATCGCATAATTAACTGACCACCATTTGTTTTTTTGATACTCGAAAAGACCAGTCAAGTAGAATAACAGGAAGTAAAAAATATCCTCCCATAAGAACAAAGTAATAGTATCTCCAATTTGTGGTACCCACGAATACAAGTAAAGCCCCAATCTGAACAAGAACCACCACGGAAAAAACAGATGATAAAGGAAACCATCGGCACAACAGAATACTTAGCGGAAAGAGATACAAAAGAAAAAATGGGTTCCATGTCAAATAGATCCATGGACGCTTCAAGGACTTGTTGTAAAGGAATAAACCAAAATCATGCAATATCGGGGAGATATATTTATTGGGTGGCAGGTATTTGTGTACATCATTCCAACCAGCATTCTTGAGAAAGGTGTATGCATAGCGATCTCCGAGATAAAAATGCCAGAAATCACTTTCTTTTTTGTTTTTTTCCAGATCCAGTAGTCTAGGATACTCTTCCGCAGCCTTGGTTATCCTTTTAGTTAACGACTCTTTTTGAATTTGTTGGAGATAGGTTACGCTGAGATCGTGAAAATAAGATGCACTTTTCAATGTTTTGGGAGGAAAGACCACTAGCAAGAGCACGCCAGCAGCAACGATGCCGCACACGATGGCAATAGGCCGTGGAATCACAACCAACTTAGTGAAAATAAATAAAAGTGGGATAGCAATTACATACACCATTCCATTATGACGAAACAATAGAAGGCCGAGAAATAACAGAAACAATAAGAAAATCTGCTGCAAAGATAAGGAGTTTTGCTGATTTTTCTTTTTCAACAAGAACAGGTAAGCAGAAGTCAAGGACCAAAAGACAACCAGTAAAGCAAACGGCACATCCTTCCAGAGGGTGATTGAGTAAAGACCTATCGGCACAGACATCACAAGCAAGAGGTAACATGGCAACAACAACCAAAGTTTAACTCCTTGCCGAAAAACAATAAAAAATGTTGCCCCAATCAAAACGGAGAGAAGAACTATCTGAGCAATTGGCACAATGACAATATTGTTCCATAACTGTTGGAAAAACATGTACCAGATTTCATTCAAGACCGGATGATCATTTATCATCACTTCAGGGAGTACAGCTGCACGCCAAATATTTAATGAATCTACAGACATTACTCCAGGCCAGAATGCCAACAACCACAGACTGTAAACAATTCCGGCACCAACGGAAAAAGCCCAGAACAACCAGCGCTCATTGTTAAAGAAAACATTTTTGCAACTTCCATAACCGGCAAGTTTTTTACCAGAAATCATGAACACCCAGGAAAAAAACAACGCAAAGAGAAATTGAAAGAAAAACTGGGTTGGGTGAAAGAAGTATTTTTGAAAGCGTGTCGGGTTCTCAAGCAAAAGAGTGCCATTGTCCTGCCGGGAGAATGGTATCGAAATTTGCTTAGAATTAATCTGCAGGCTCAGCGAAGAAATAACTGTCTTTGAAGAAATGGCGATGCGGAGTGATTCAACTTCATACCGTGGCATGTCGAAAGAGACGGTGAAATTTCTATCCTTGTCCAACAGCCAAAAATCTAATTTGGAAAAAACGACTGCCCAGTTACTACGATACAAGTCATGCTGGATATCCTGACCATCAATTGATATACGTACAATACCTGAATGATCATCAGATTTAAAAAAGAAATGCAAACGCTCTTTTGCTGTAACATTAAGACGGATTTCTGATTCGTCAGACTCAAAAAGCCAGCCTGAACCTGCTTTTTTCTGAACTGCTTTCAGAGCATTTCCCGGGATAGGGAGCCCACGGTCGTCATTTCGTATTTCAAAAAGAACTATTCTTTTACCAAGTGAAAGTACATTTTTATTGGGGATTTTACTCAGGACGACGGAATGTTTCCTGGTTGCGTCACCCCTTGTTGACAAAAATCTAAATTGCTCCTGTTCGTACGCATTATAGCCCGCACCCGAATTCCATTGAGCGGTAACGACTTCGTCAGTAGTAAGAGCACGACCCTTAATTACAAGGCGCGCTGGCTCATACCAGCCAGTTACAAACACAAAATAAGTGAGACACGCAACAAAAACACACACCGCCACCAGCCATTGATGCCGTTGAAACAATAAAAATAATCTTTTACCAGACAAAATAGAGACCTTTAAGACTAGCTGCGACTGCTAAGTAAATTATTTGCTTTACGCGCAAAACGCCCAATAGATTGTCGAAATCCTTCCACTGCCCCACAGCTCTCCATATTTTTATCGCACTCATGGGAACTGTGCTGCCTCACGAACTGCACCACACTCGATTCCAGCAGCGAGATATTTACTTTCAAACGATCACCAACCTCGCCACTATTTATTGCCGGTAATACAATTTGCGGATCATCACCATAGGACAAAAATGAATTTGATTCATTTAATTGAAGGTTCTGTAATGTACCTGTTACATACAGTTGTCGAAATTCATCCGGCTTTGAACAGGCAAACATTTTACCTCCGGTTCGTTTATTTAAAATTTCTATAGAATCAATAGTCAATACCCCCATTCTCACCGAAGGGTCAATACGTATCCAGAATGGAAAACCGGAGAGTAGCACCTCAAAACTTGCGGTTACAGGTTTTCCGGATATATAATGAAACCAATGGACATTATCCGGTTGAAGCCCTTCCTCCTCCTGCCAACAATACAGCTGAACAAAGTTGTCAAATTCTACAGTACTACCCCTCGGCTCTGACTCCCTTCGCGTAAACTCTCGGGCAGTTTTTGCGATAAAACGAGTATCCGAATCATCCTTTAGTTTTTTTGTCCAGCTCGACAGATACTGCCGGGACGCACCTGCTTGTTGTGTTATTTCAACAAGAGCTTGAGCAAAAGAGCTGGTTGCAACTGACCAATCCGGCCAGTTTTCTGCGGTCTTTTTGGCACCGTCTTTTAAACGCTGCAGTTGAGCTGGATTTTCTTTCAGCTTCTGCAGATATTGTACGACCTGTTCATCATCGTCTTTTGCAACCACATAACTGTTTTCTCCATGCACAATATATTCGTCATGTCCGGTGACATCAAAGACAATGGCTGTTCCACCACAGTGGAACATTTCAAGCGGCGGCCCAAACATCCCCTCAATATAACTTAGCTTAACGAGAACATCACAGGAACGGTATATAGCAGGCGTCTCGTGGATTGGAACACGTGAGAAAACACGGTCCACACCGGGAAATGCATCTATGTCTGATGAACTTAAAAGCCATATTTCATCAACCCCGGCCTTTTGGCACAACACCACGGTTTTGGGTACATTTTTAAAAAATACGTCTACCGGCCCTTCAATTAAAACACGTAAATAGCCTTTTTTCCCCGGTGATACAGCCTCACCATCACTTATATAGACATCTTTACGAATTCCGTTTCTAACCAGCCAGGAAAGCGAATTATACTTTTCAGACAAATAATCCTGTATCCACTGTGCTTCCGTTATCACGGGCAAAGCAAATGAATACGTACTTTCGCAGAGTTGTCGACCGAGATCATTAGTTCGTGTATCATGATTCGTCGGATCTGCTTTTTTCCAAAATAACGATTCAATGGATTGAACGAAGTAAATGTAATGAACGGCATCAATATATTGCAGCAAGAAAGGACTTTCCCACCATGTGGCAATAGCCACATCACAGCGTTCTTCTCTGGCCTGGTCTAGCACAATCCACCTGAAATCTGCCGCAGATGAATGCCATTCATAGCGCTGGGGATCTATATGCTCTTCTGTGACAATTACAACCTCATGTCCCAAGGTCAGCAAGCCACTGGCATGTTCGAAAATCACATAGGTTCCACCGCTTATGTCGGGCCACCCTAGAAGAAAGAATATTTTCATATCAAGACCACTATCAGGAAACAGAAGTCACCTGCAACGAATCGACAGGATTATTAAAGATACCATGAACAGCCTGATCATTGGTGACGGCGTTAAACGATACAATATTATGCGCCCAACATTGTATGGAATGGATAAGAGGATGATCACCCTCCCCAATTCCAACCGTCAGTGTATATTCTTCCGGATAAACCTCAGGCCAGAAAAATGAATATTCAACAACAGAAAAACCTTCTTGCAAAGTAATTGGTTCAACCCGTAAATCCAGGCTATTCTGACCAAACAGAGCAACCCCAACCCTATCCTTTACCGTATAACCAAAAATTATATTGTTTTTAGTTTCTGAAGCTAAAATAAGGAGGCGAATATCAATTTTTTCACCCTTCTGGACTGTTTTAAATGGAAGTCCTTCTTTGATAACAGAAACTCTCGAAATCTGCACCTCACCAGCACCACCTTTTTGAACCTCCGGCACAGGCAACCACTCATTGAAATCCGGAAAAAGGTTTGTAATCTCACTGATCACGGAATCAGAAATATCACTAGCTGTATGAGGAGCGATAGATTTTCGGCTAAATTGTTCTGTATGCATGAGTTTTGTGTATAACGCAATAGCTTGCCCTGGTTTCCCATCATACAATTGCACACCTTTGTCCAGGACAACTACCCTGTCACAAAGATTTGAAACAGCATGCATATCATGAGAAACGAGGATAATCGTGCAGGATTCCATCATTTTTCTCATATGTTCTACGCATCTTTGCTGAAAGAAAATATCCCCCACAGCCAGGGCCTCATCGACAATGAGTATATCAGGGTCAACACTCACTGCGGTCGCAAAAGCCAGCCGAACATACATTCCACTGGAATACATCTTTACGGGTCTATCAATAAAATCACCAATTTCCGCAAAGGCAACGATGTCATCAAAACGGGCCTCAATTTCAGTTTTACTGAGTCCCATTATTGCAGTGCTTAAAAATACATTCTCCCTGCCGGTAAATTCAGGATTAAAGCCGGCACCCAGTTCAAGCAGAGCTGAGATTCTTCCGTTTACAACTGCCTCCCCTTTTGACGGTTGTAAAACATTGCAGATAATCTGCAAAAGAGTTGATTTTCCGCTGCCATTTCGACCAATGACACCAATGGCCTCACCACGTTTGACCTGGAAATTGATGTTTGAAAGGGCAGAAAAAGACGTATGATATTGTTTCCCACCGGGAAAAAACGTCTCAAAAACCCTGTGTATTGGTTTTTTATACAAACAATAGTCTTTTGAAAGATTATTGACTGAAATAGCTATATCAGACATCAAAGATCACAGTACATCAGAGAATTGAGGTTTAAGGCGTTTAAAAATCACTGCGCCTGATAAAAATGCTACAAGAGCGATACACCAGAAATACAAAGTATATGTTCCATGGTGCCAAAAGGGCACTCCCGTTATTAATGAATCTCTATAGCCCTGAACAATGTAAAATACCGGGTTCAGTTTTAAATATCTCTGAACATTTTCCGGCATCATACCTATATCCCAAAAAATAGGCGTCACCCAGAAACCAACCTGCAGCACAACTGCGACAATTTGAGCAACATCACGAAGAAACACATTTAACGCTGAGGTTATCCACGATATACCCAAAGCCAAAATAACCAGACAAAAGCAATAATAAATAATCTGCAGAAAAGAAAACAGAAACGGTTGTTGCTGAAAAATGATCAATACAAGTAAAACACCAAGAAATATACAGTGTGTAACAAAAGCAGAAAATACTTTTATAATCGGCAAAATATGTGATGAAAAAATAGTCCGCTTAACCAAATGGGCATGAGCGACAACCATCCCGGTTGAACCACTTATTATCTCAGAGAAAAAATACCATGGCGCAAGCCCCGCGGTTAACCACACAACAAAAGGCACATCATTCATGGGCCTGGCTTTAAAGCCAATGCTGAAAACAAACCAGAAAACAGTTATCATTACGATGGGTTGAATAATAGTCCAGAGAAAGCCAAGAGAAGAACCAACATATTGCGCCTTTACTTCACGAACAGCCATGGTGAAGATCAGATGGCGCTGCTTCCAAATGCTTTTGATAAAAGAAAGAATAGTATTTATCATAGTACAACTTTGACTCATTTATTTTCCAAAGACCCGTTTATATCGCTTCATTCCATCAATCGGTTGCATAAACTCAAGCCCGAGTCTCTTTAAAATGACAGGTGGCCAGACTCCTGTTTCAAGAACTCCGGCAGGATTCTGCAACAACATTTTAAAGTTTTTAAGTCTCCGGCTAATCGAAATATTATTTTCTGCCTGAAAATCAGTAAATTCGAATAAACCAAAGTTTTCAAGGTGATACAAAAGTGAAAAAAACTCGACTTCTTCCTTCGAAGGCCTAAAAACCATCCTTGCATGATGACGGGCAAACCATTGTAAATCAGGACAATCACCGGTATCGAGACAATATCTTTCTGTTAAATGATAATTCATCTTTAAAAAGACAGCCTGAATAGGCGCTATCTTCGTATTAAACAGCTCCCTTTCTTCAGGCAAGTCAACGCCGGTAACAACATGATCATCATTGTCACCAAAGCTTTTCAGTACAACACTTTTACGCGCAGCTTCCTGATTCTGATATAATTCTTTACTGAAATAACCATCAGCACTGCCATGAGTTGCCCCAAGCAACATTTCAAAGAGTGATCTGTTGTTGTTAAAAGCGTGAATATAAGGGCTATGCGTCGGCGTATCACTAAACAATATGCCAAATTTTCTGTTTTTTGTATGTGTTTCAGTGGGAGACAAAGAGCCAATATAGAACCCTCGAACCAAAACATTGCCACCCAGAGATTTATAGATATTATTTTGAATAGAACCCTTCCAGCCAACATCAACCAGAGTGAGACCCTTTTCTTTGATATCAGCACCAAATGTGTCTAAATAGTGTCGTAAATTTTTTCTCTGTTCCAGGCGATGGGCTTCGTATTTTTCTCTGAAAGATGATGATTTTTTAAGTTCTGAAAATTGTTTTGTACTCCTGAAATCCCGAAATTTTTTATCATATTCAAGATCGTGTTCATCACATATTTTTAAAGCTGTTTCTTCTGAAAAATTAAGGCTTAAAAGAAATTCTTTAAAAGAAATATCAGCGTAATGAGAGAATAATCTTGAAAAATCTTCATTTTCAAGATTGTCAAGCGAACAGATGAATGTCGCTTTTCTGGAGACCAGCAGGTAGTGGCATGTGATAATTTGTTTTCCAAAGCACTGTTCCTGGTACTGTACAAAAAGCTTTTTGAGAAATTCACCCTCTTTCGAGCAGAAAAAGAGATGAGAAACAGCCTGCTTTTGAACTTGAATAAACAGATGATGAATAAAAAACCAGAGGCTAAGACCCATTTCGGCAAAAAATGGTGTTCTATAATCTTCAAAAACCGTGGCAAATATGTCTTCCAGTAAACATTTTTTATCAGGTTCCTGTTGCTTTCTACTCAAAGCCTCAAATTGCTGATATTTGCTGTATTGTGCAGATCTATCCACGTGTCTGGCCTGCAGCCCTGCATGTTTGGCCATTTCGTAGTCTGAATGGATATTATCTCCAATCATCAGCATTTCAGTCACGTCGCAATTCATTTTTTCCGCTGCGACAGTATAAAGTTTCCCCGAACCACCTTTACTTATCTTATGGTCTGCAGATACAAAAACTCCTTTAAAGAAAGAGTCAATAGAATGAAATTTGAGCATCCGTAAAAACTGCTCTCTGGAAAAGTAAAAGTCAGACATCAGACAGAGAACTGTTTCTTTTTCATGCAGGTAATGAAGAAGATCAAAGAATACGGGACATGGTCGCTGAACTCTTTTTTCTATATTCAACTCAATATCAGCAAAAATCCCTATAAAACGATCCCTGTCAAGCCACTCAGGATACCCGCCAATCTGTGCCATGACGTTATACATCCTACCAGCAAGATCATCCAGCACAAACTCGGCATCATATCCAGATACTTGGCTTTCTTTACAGAGTTTTTTTTCCAGGCCCGAGCGCAACTCATACAACGTCTTCCAGCCCACCTCATTTGCGAGTAAAGAGACAAGTTGCCTAGCCGCCAATTGTTTTGTCGCTTCCGGGAAAACAGACCGGGTGACCAGTGTATCAAAATAATCAAAGCAGACAACTCCCGGTAATTGCCCGTTTTTTGCCATCTTCTTGATCTCATCAACAAGCAGTTGACTGTTCACTTGCTTTTCTAAAATAACTAGTTACCCAACAAACTGTCAAAATACTCAATGGTCGGCTTCAACCCCTCATCCAGGGATATTTTAGGCTCCCAACCCAGTTTTTCTTTGGCAAGAGTAATATCCGGCTGTCGCTGTTGCGGGTCATCTTCGGGGAGTGGCTTAAAGACTATTTCGGACTTTGATCCGATCTGTTTAATGATTTTCTCGGCAAGTTCATGAATGGTGAACTCATGGGGATTGCCGGTATTTACGGGGCCGGTAAAATCATCAGATGAATTCATCAGCAGGACAAAGACATCAATAAGGTCATTTACATAGCAAAATGATCTGCTTTGAGTGCCATCGCCATAAATGGTGATCGGCTTGCCTTGTAGGGCCTGAACAATAAAATTAGAGACAACGCGGCCATCTTCAGGGTGCATATTAGGCCCATAGGTATTGAAGATACGGGCAATTTTTATGCGTAGATTATGTTGCCTGTGATAATCAAAAAAGAGTGTCTCGGCACAACGCTTGCCCTCATCATAGCAGGATCGAACACCAATCGGGTTAACGTGGCCCCAATAATTTTCCACCTGGGGATGGACGAGTGGATCGCCGTACACCTCGCTTGTGGACGCCTGAAAAATCTTGGCTTTAATTCTTTTAGCGAGACCCAGCATATTAATTGCGCCGTGCACTGAGGTTTTTGTTGTCTGCACGGGGTCATGCTGATAGTGAATCGGAGAGGCAGGGCAGGCAAGATTATATATTTCGTCCACCTCTATATAGAGAGGGAAGGTTACATCATGCCTCATCATCTCAAAGCGGGGATTATCTAACAAAGGGCGCACGTTTTCTTTTGATCCGGTAAAATAGTTGTCTATGCAGAGCACTTCATGCCCCTCTGACAACAGTCTCTCGCAGAGATGGGAACCGAGAAAACCCGCTCCACCTGTTATTGCTATTCGTTTTGATCCTGTTTCTTTCATAGTTGTTCTCTTTAGGGGTGGCGTCGTAAAAAGTCTTTTACACTGCGCCGCAAAGTGATTTCGGCTAATTGTGCGCAATGCATATGAGTCTCTGGTAACTGTCCGACCTCGTCCATGATAGTCACCATATTAATTTTCTGCAATTCATCTATACTTTTATTATATGCCAGAGTGGCAGCAGCCTGAACACAAATTTTACTAAAGGAACAGCCATTAGTCCAGTAGTGGGTTTTTTCGACTTTGTCATTCTTCATTTTCAAGGCTATCTCCATGGTATCACCGCAATTTCCAACCACTTTGGCAATCCCATCCGGTTTATCAATGACCGGATTACCAAAATAATAGAGTAGAAACCAGGCCACTCCAACAACCATAAGAACAAGAAAAGCGATGAATATACTAAAGATAGACATGGTTTTCTTAACTTCCTCTGTTATATTTGTTAGCATTATCGATATTTTTTCACTGAACCTTTTTACCCTGTAGACAACCCAAATTCAACAGCAATTACAATCAACCATGGAAAAACGTAATCTTATTCTCACAGGCTTCATGGGAACAGGTAAAACGACAATTGGTAAGCTCCTGGCCGAGAAACTCAACTACACGTTCGTTGACACCGATCATCTTATTGAAGAAAAATCAGACATGTCCATCCCCGATTTTTTCACAAAATATGGTGAAAAGGCTTTTCGCATACAGGAAACAGAGATGGCAAAAGAACTGGGCAGGAGGAGTTCTCTTGTTATCGGTACTGGCGGCGGCATGATGATCAACCCGGTTAATGTCAGTCTGCTGGAAAAATCCGGCCATATTTTTTGTCTAACAGCAACAGCCGAGGAGATTTATCAAAGAGTTTCGCGGGATCAGGGAACCAGTCGGCCACTCCTGGCAGGCAAGGATCCCATGGAGCGCATCACCACCCTGCTGAGAGAAAGAAAGGAACGATACGGAAAATTCACTCAGATAAATACAACGGGCAAACGGCCTGAAGATATTGCAAACGAGATTATCCACCTCAATAAATCACTTCCATAACCTGTCGCAGTTCAGCAATAGGCAGTTGTCCCGGAGCTGAGGAGTCGGTACCAACAGCAAAGGTAATATCAGAGCCGAAAAGACCTCCAGCCACCCTGCTGATTTTCCCTTCTCCTCCCATTGCCACGGTTACCATGGGGATCTGTACATTTTCATTTCTTGCCCGGTTGGTAGCACTTAAAAGAGTCAATACGTCAGCGGCATCTTTTGGCATTACAGCAAGTTTTGTGATATCAGCACCCATTTCCTGGCCCTCTACCAATTTATCAACAAGAAACTCTTCAGATGGTGTCTCTGAAAAATTATGGTAAGAAAGAATCAATTTTGTCTGATTTTTTAAGGCTGTTTGCTTCACCTGATCCACGAATCCGCTGCCATTACATATTTCAATATCAACGATATCAGCAAGACCCGACTCTGCAACACTGGTGATCAATTTCAATCTCCTCTCTTTTGAAAGAGCCCTGAAACCACCCTCTTCATATGCTCTGCATGTTGCCAAAATCGGAATATTTCCAGCAATTGCTCTCATTTTTTTCAATATTACGAGGCAACGTTCAATATCTTCAACGTTTTCATATCCATCGATCCGCCACTCCAGCAGATCCGGATGCATCTCTATATTTTCCCTCGCTTGAGCGAAAAGATCTTCTTCTTTTTCTGCAAGTATCGGCAGACAAATCAGTGGCACAAGGCCACCGATAATTGTCTCCCTCACTTTCACCTGAATTTTACTTTGTTGTCTCATAGCCCACACTCAAAACCCTGTTGCTTGATGATTATCACAACACATGGTATTTTATATAAAATTTTAAAAGGAACATATCCCATATGCAATACCCGACAGTTACCACAAAACTTGTAATCCTCCTTGGCAAACCACTCGGTCATTCCGTCTCACCGCAGATGCACAATCTTGCCTTTGAAAAACTGGATCTCGATTACTGTTATATGCCCGTCGAAGTTGCACCAGCTGATTTACAGACGGTTTTCAATGGTCTCACCCGTATGAATGTTGTCGGCTTTAATGTAACTATTCCACACAAGATTAATATCATAAAATATCTTGATAAGCTCGATCCCCTGGCCGCAACAATTGGAGCCGTTAACACCATTTGTGTACGAAACGGAAAAACCATCGGTTATAATACCGACGGAGAGGGTTTCCTGCAATCACTTGAAAGTGAAGCACATATTACACCCCGGGGAAAAAGGTTTTTCCTTCTCGGATGTGGCGGTGCAGCACGTGCCATAAGCATGACCCTTGCCCACCATGGTGCGAAAAAGATTTTTATCTGCAACCGTACTTTGTCAAAGGCGGAAAAACTTACCACCGAGATCAACGAAAAAATTGCCGACTGCGCTATCACAGTTCCCCAAAACGCAGCAAACCGAGCTGATATTCTGCAGGAATGTGACGTATTGATCAACACTACCAGCATCGGCATGCACCCAAAAGAAAATGCTTTACCAATTGAAGAATCGCTTATCGGCAAACATCTTACTGTAGCCGATATTGTCTACAATCCACTGACAACTCAACTGCTGAAGGTTGCAAAGGATCGGGGCTGCGCCACAGTGCACGGGCTTGGTATGCTTGTCAATCAGGGTGCTGCCGGATTTAGATTATGGACTGGAATAGAGCCTCCGGTTAAAGAAATGTTTGCTACCGTGTTTTCCGCAATGAACACCGTATAACAGCAGCCCTTCATGCAAAAACTCCCTTGCCGTATTTTTTTATTTTTCCGCGAAACTGATCATAGGTCAACCCGAGTAATTCTGCTGCTTTTTTGCCATTTTTTCCACCGGCATCCATTGCCTGTCGCAACAATTTTACCTCCAGGTTCGCCACAGCGTCCTTTAATGAAAGCGGCACAAAGATCGACTCCTGCGCACCACTTTCATTTACGTACAATTTTTGTTTTTTCGGTTCGGACAAAGCGCAAAAAGGAGAAACAAAAGGATCAAAAACTATCTCATCAATAACCCCGTTATCAGAACGATACACAGCGCGTTCCACCACATTTTTCAATTCCCTGACATTACCTTTCCAATCGTATTGCTTAAGCGACTGAACCACATCATCACTAAAGACAACCACCTCGTCCCGCTCAAGTTCATACGCTATCTTCATGGCAAAATGGTTGGCCAGGAGCATAATATCCTCTTCCCGGTAACGAAGCGGTGGCAGAAAAAGCACTTCAAACGACAATCTATCAAGCAGATCACGCTTAAAATCCTCCCGCTCTGCCATCGCGACCAGATCCACATTGGTGGCTCCAACAATGCGCACGTCAACCTCAACAGGTGTTGCACTTCCCACCCGCTCAAAAGAACCGTATTCCACCACCCGAAGTATTTTTTCCTGTGCTTCGAGTGGAATTGAACCAATCTCATCAAGAAAAAGCGTTCCACCATCCGCTGCTTCAAACCGCCCGGATCTTCTTTTGTCCGCCCCGGTGAACGAACCTTTTTCGAAACCAAACAGTTCCGCTTCAATAAGAGAAGGAGAAAGCGTTGCACAATTCAAAGTAATAAACGGCCCCTGCCATCGACCTGATAAAAAGTGAAGCCTGCTGGCCGCAAGTTCTTTGCCGGTTCCCCGCTCACCAATGAGCAATACAGGCCTTTCGACCGGCGCAACCCGAGCCAGACGCTCCTGAAATCCCAGAAACGCTTCAGATTCTCCAAGTGCTTCGCCAGCCGATACAGAAACTCCTGATCTTCTTATCATATCAATAGCACTTCAAGTGGTTACTTTGACCACATAAAGGGTTAATTCAACTAGTTCAATGGTCAAAATAACCACAACGTATTCACTTGTCAAACATATAACCGACTGATCTATGGTAATTATTCTCATTATTGTGCAGTTGGCACACTTTCTGCTCATACCATTTGCAACCACAAACACTTACATTAGAGGCTCATCATGGGAATTTTTACACGGTTTAGAGACATAATTCATTCAAATATCAACTCAATGCTTGATAAAGCTGAAGATCCTGAAAAAATGATTAAACTTATGATTCATGAGATGGAAGACACCCTTATCGATCTCAAATCATCCTGTGCCGGTGTCATAGCCGGAAGCAAAAAAATCGAGCGTAAGCTTGATGAACTTATCAGTAAAAAAAATCTTTGGGCAAAACGGGCAGATCTTGCGGTACATAAAGGACGTGATGACCTGGCAAGAGAAGCACTCATTGAAAAACGACGTTTCTCCGAAATCAGTGATACACTTGCGGGCGAACTGAGCGAACATAGCGGTCTTATCGAGCAGTATCGAACTGACATCGCAGAACTTGAAGACAAGCTCGACAATGCCAAGGAAAAGAAGAGAATCCTTGTGCAGAGACACAAAAGAGCGTCCGGGAAAATGCGTGCACACGAAGAGATCAAACGCAGCAACAGCTCGGATACCATGGCACGGTTCGAAAAACTTGAAAGCCGCATAGAGCAGATGGAAGCCGAAGCGGAACTGGTCAATACCACAAGAAAGCCCACAACTGATGACGAATTTGACAACCTTGGAAGTGATGAAGAGATCGAAAAAGAACTTGCCAAGTTGAAAGAGGCTCAAAACAGCAACAATGAATCGGAGTAACCAACTATGTTGAATGTAATTATCGTCTCCATTGTTTTCGGGTCAATCGTTGCCCTGGCAGCACTGATCTGCGGCACCGTATTAATAGTGCTGAAAACCCGCAGCAACAGGTGTTCTGCAGGTGGCAACAGTGAAGAGGCCCGAGTAATCCAGGAGATTTACCAAGGTCTGGAAAGAATGGAAGACAGAATTGCAGCTCTTGAAACAATCCTGACAGAAGCTCAGGAAAAGGATGATACAAAATGACACGTTATTACGACAGACACGGTGGTATTTACCGCGCAAGAGACGGAGTTTTCCTTGGTGTGTGCAAAGGCATCGCAGAATACTTTGACTTTTCTGTATTCTGGGTGCGCATAGCCGCGGTGGCCATCTTTATTTTCAGTGGTTTCTGGCCAGTAATCGGCATCTATCTTGTTGCTGCGTTTTTTATGAAGCCGCGACCTGTGAAGCCCGTGCAAAGTGAAGACGAAAGAGAGTTTTACGACTCTTATGTCAATTCACCCCAGAGTGCTGCACGGAGACTTCGTAAAAAATTTCAATCTCTTGACCGCAGAATTCGCCGTATGGAAGACAAGGTTACAGGTAGGGAGTATGAATGGGAACGTAAATTCAATTCCTGATGGCGTCGTAAAAAAGCTTCTACTAAAAAAAATGTAGAAGCTTTTTTACACTACCCCGAGAAATGATCCCAGCCGCTGACAAGAGTACAGGCAGCAAGTGTTGTCCGCGCCAGCAGGCTTTCTTTTATCATATATTCCCGGTCACTGTGATCACAATCGCCAATGGGCCCCATGCCATCAACTACCGGAACTGCTACCTCTGAAATGGTATTAGCATCTGACACTCCGCCCCGCAGCTCTTCCACACAGGGTATTTCAAGTTTCTCAGCTTCCTGATTGATCACCTGAAAGAGCTCCTTATTCCGCTGTGTCTGTTCCATTGGCAACCTGGCACCTTCTCTCCGTAATTTTGTATGTGTTCCGGGAACCGAACATTGTGAAGCAATCAATGCAATCCTCTCGTCTGTCGACCTTGCATCTTCTAATTGCAGATATCGAGTATCAATTTCAGCGGTGGCAAAATCAGCAACGGTATTCGGACCAATCCCACCCTTGATTAGACCAACATTGACCACAATTTTTTTAATGGGATCGTTCAGTTGCTCAAGGGCAATCACCTTTCCGGCAAGCTCAAGGATGGCACTTGCTTTATCTGACCCCGCAAAAGCTGCATGTCCTGCCTTGCCACTTACCTCCAGAATATATCCGGCCTTTCCTTTTCGCCCAGTCACCACTTCACCATGCAAGCCGCCGCATTCAAAACCAAGGGCAAACGCACTTTTTTTCGCTTCCAGGCGAATCAATTCACTGGAAGCCGGTGAACCGATTTCTTCGTCTGCATTGCACAGCAGGGTAAGGGGGATTTTTTCGAGCAGCCCACAGCTCTCAAGCGCTTTTATTGCAAAAATTGCTGTGACAAGACCGCCTTTCATATCAATCACTCCAGGGCCAAAAACTTTGTCCGACTCCTCTTTATACCAGTTAAACGGAGTGTCTGCCGGAAACACCGTGTCCATATGGCCAATAAGTAAAAGAGAGGGTTGGTCAGATCGATAGGCAGGAGAACGGAAGAGAAGGTGATTACCCAGTTCCTGCTCAACCACCACTTCCCGCTGCATTTTGCAACCAGACAAACTCGCGGTTATTATCTCACCAACCGCATCAACCCCTTCCTTAAAAAACGAAGAGCTTTGCTGCAATACAAGTTTTTGCAGCAAAGCCAGCTCATCTTTTTCATGACCTGCCAGGTACTTTATCAGGGAATCTCTCATCATTTTTCCTGCATATTAAAGGCAAAAAGGTCACGTCCATATACTTCCGGGTCGGCATCGGGATAGAGTGCTTCTTCCCCACTCCATGGTTTTTTCAAAACCACATCTTCGCCTCTTTTCTCAACCACATTGGATCTGTGCAGCGGGATTTTGCCACCAGCCGTTGCAATATAGCGGGGAATGGCATCGCCGGAAATATTGCCATACATCGACTCAACAATGTCACGACCAACTTCAAGCGGCACTCTGAAATGGGAAAACTGTGGATTCCGATAGCTGCAATTAAAGAGATAGTAGGGCCTGACATAAGATTCATGCACAGTTTCACATAATTTCCACATCTTCACCCTGCTGTCATTAATGCCTTTCAACAATACCGCCTGATTAAGTACAGTAAAGGTTTTACTGGACAATTGCCTGAATGTATCCTGGGATACCGGGGTGATTTCCTGGGCGGTATTGATCTGGGTCACCACTCGTATCGGCTTGCGTGCATTACTCGCCTCAAGAATATCGAGCAACTCGCTATCCACCCGCATGGGCGCAGTAACCGGAATCCGGGTGCCAAGTCTTTTCATCTTTACATGATCGATACTGTCGAGTTCTTCAAGCAACCAGCGCAAAAGTGTGTTTGGTAAAACAAAGGCATCACCGCCAGTCACCAGGACGTCACGAATACGCTTGTTTTTGCGGATATAGTCAAGCGCCTCACCATAGGCCTCTTTCGAATAGGTATGATCCTTTCGGCCAATATGAGCCAGCCGCAGACAATGGGTGCAGTACATGGCACACATATTGGTAGCTTTAATCGTCAGCACCCTGGGGTAAAACTGGTCGATGAGTCTCGCCGGAGAATGGTCGGCTGCCACAGGCGGTATTTCAATGCCGGAATTATCGATCATCTCACCGGTTGGAACCGATTGCAGCATAATCGGATCGTTAATAACTCCTGGCATAATAAGACTTGTATAGTAGGGAGTAAGCCGCATTCTGTATGATTTGGTTACCCTGGCAATGGACTCAAGCACATTCTCAGGAAGATCAATCAACCGGGCCAGAGTGGAAACCGAATCAACCGCATTGCGAATCTGTCCCTGAAAAGAATTCCAGTCATCTTCAGACATCTTCAATTCAGATTGAATTCTCTTTTTATTCTCCTGGATCTGCTCCCAACGCTCAATTCCACTTGGTGCAATCTCATCTTTTTGCGCCAGATATTCCTCCACGCGACTGTTTGCAATACAGGCGATTGGCAAAGCCCTGGTCAGACGACCGCCAACAGAGACCATATGCTCATCAATCTCCTGATGTTTTACAGCAAGTTTTTCAAGATCCGATCCGGACAGACCAAAATCCTGCAGAGTACCTTTTCCTTCTTTGCAACAGGCAAGTAAACGCTCAAACAGTTCAATAATTGGTGCGGTTAGATTGAGACTCTCCGCTTTTTTATACAGTGCGCTCATCTCATCTTTTTCGGCCTGATCCGGTGCTGACACACCAGATTGTGCTCCGGTAAGTTCACTAATCAATTCTTCTGTATAGCTATCAAGTGGTGGTACACTTTCTGTAATATTCATTTCCAGTTCCGTATGTATGGTTATTAATTTTCCTGAATTGTCTGCATTATAAAACCAACACCCTGGCGCAAACCTTCATTCACATCCTCATGTGATCGTGCGACGGAGACAACCCGTGCCAAAAATGTTCCTGGCATCACCTTAAGATTTGTTCCCAGATGTTCAAGGATGACAAAATCCTTTAATAACTCCTTGCGTGCCACTTTTTTAAAGGTCTCACGCTCGTAGGGGTTCTGAGGTATATATCCGGTAGTAACCTGTTCATCAGCAAGTTTATGGTTGTACGTCCCCCAGTGAATCCCACGAATATTTTTCTTCATTTCCATGGTATGGGAAGGGAATGTGTTTTCGATCACAGCGGAATATTCAAGTTCCGGCAACATCGGAGCACCCTCGGGTAGAGATTGTTCCAAAGTGTAACAAAACTCAAGAGTTGTTCCCTGCTTTCTTGCATTGATTTCCAGGAAAAGGATATTTCCGTCCAGGTCAATCAGATAATCACAGCCAAAAATCCCCCTGTAACCGGCCTTACCAAGTACCTTCCCCACAGCTACCGTATATTTGCGCAGGTCATCGGACTGCTTTTCAGTAACCATGGAAGGAAAACTGGAGCCGACAAACTTATTTCCGTCCACAATTTTCTGATCGGCAATCCCGGCAATATAAACTTCATTTTCATTGGCAACCACCGCAAGTACCGTTGGATCCAACTCATGGGGAACGTAACGGGTCACCAGATATTCGCAGGAATCCTCAGTAAAACGACGGGCAACCTCATCATCCGAATACGTTACAGCGGAATTTGCGCCGGCAGCAGAATATGCGGCACTGACAAAAACGCCATCCTCCCACTCTTTCCGGCAAGAGGTAGTTATTTCCAGCAAACTTTCAAGCCCCTTACACGTCGTGCCCTCAATTAGTGGAACGATACTCTGAAGCTCTTTGTATTGAACAATTTTATTATTGTAATGCCTGGCAATATGTTTATCCGGCCCAAGGATTGCGACCCTGTCAATTTCATCGAGGGTCATTTCCACCACACTCTCATACATATTGATATAGAGCTGGTTTTGATTATCCAGAATAGTGTCAATCAAAGTGCGAACCGCCTTACTCTCAGACACTGCTGTCATAAAGCGATTACTGCTTATGCGGCAGCTCATCTTCGGCGGCTTTTCATGCTCCGAAAAGGTATGATTTGCTATCATATCCGCACTCGATACCGGGTTTATAACAATTATATTTGAATAGTTATACTGCAGGCACACATCGGGAACGATCGCTACAAAACGCACATTCCTGCCAAATATTCGCCTCTCAAGTGTCTCTTTCACAAATGAGTTTAAGGTGTATGTTTTCAGATCTCCTACATAGAGAAAATAATAGTAATCCGGATTGTAATTAAAATTTGAAAAAAGTATATCGTCGCCCTGTATTTCCATCTTCTTTGTCCTGTGGAAAATATTGAGTATCTATCCTTGTTGAACCACATTCAACTGCATTACCTATTTGTGTTGTTTCCTCCCAGGTGATTGTTCACTCTCAGACAAGGCCGCAATCTTGGTCCCGGTTTCTATATAATGATCCCGCACTGTCTGCTCAATACGGATAGGATCACCTTCGACAAGACTTGAAACTATTTGCAAATGCCTCTCACCGATCTCCTCGGGCGAATACAAAGCGCTCCAGTGTTTATAAAAAAGAACATGGAGTTTTAAGCTGAGACTTTCTGTATAAACTGCCAACTGCACATTTTTATTGTTATTGATCAACAGATCATGGAACTCGCCACCAACCTGCACGACCTTTTTTTTATTTCCTTTTTGGGCCAACCTTTCCATTTTACCAACCATCAACTCCAGTTCCTCAATATCGTCTTCAGTAAAAAGATGCCGGGTAGACATGATGGCAAAACCCTCAAGAACCCCGCGGGTTGTATAAGCATCTACAATCTCCTTTGGAGAAAGAAGTGCTATATAACTCCCTACCTGCGGCTTATAATCAACAATACCATTGGCTATCAGTTCCTTGAGTGCCTCTCTCACGGGTGCCCTGCTGATCCCCATCTCCCGGGCAAGCAGGCTTTCCTTTACCTGATCACCAGGCAAGTAATGACCGTCAAGTATCAGATCATAGATATGACCAATAACCTGATCTTTGTATGTAGTCCTTCGGATTGTCATTGTCACCTGCCCTCCAAGATAGTGCTGTCAGCAAATGTCGAATGTCGACATTTGCTGACAGCACTATCTTATCTTTCAACATTCTGCAACATGTTTTTAAAAATCTTCCGTATAATTGTGTTTTATCGCCCCGGATCAGAAACTCCCTGACAAACAATATTTTATCTGGACGAGGCCGAATTGAGGTTATTTTCTTGTATTCCTAATATATCTGTTGTAGCCTTTTGAACACATCGAATGTAAATTTCTCTTATTCCAGATTATCAGGATTGACTTTTCGTCTGAAATACCTTCAGACAGTACAATCAACCTGCACAGCGGGTTGATGCCGGAGACAACAAACAGCACTCGGGCACTCGAAAAAAGGGGCAATGTTGACCCCACTACACAGGAGTATCAACAATGGCAGAAGGAACAGTAAAGTGGTTTAATGATGCTAAGGGTTTTGGATTTATCGAGCAGGACGGGGGACAGGATGTTTTTGTGCATCATTCCGCTATTCAAGCAGACGGTTTCAAATCTCTCTCCGAGGGAGAGCGCGTAAGCTTTGATGTTGTCGACGGTCAAAAAGGTCCGGCCGCACAAAATGTTGTAAAGCTCTAGGCTATTAAAACAGCGGCGGATAAAAACGTGCTGCCGCTGTTTCCTCCCTCTTCGTTCCTACTTGACAAGAGAAAGTGTAATTTTATTTTTGGTGTACTTTACGGAAAAAACATCTCCTGCGCTAAACTCGCTTTTTTCTAATATCTTAGCCGACAAGGTCAAGGTATTTCGCTTGCCAATCCCCACCTTTGGTATCACTTTTGTTGTAATTTTTTTACTCTCTTTTGTTTCATAATATTTCTTATCTGTTACCATTAATTTCATCAATAAATTCTTAAACGTTGCCTGATTTTTAATGGACATTTCTGCTATTATATCTGCTTTGCTTTTACCCTTTACAACGAGTGCTCTAAAATGATTCAGGTCATACTGAGTTCGGCGCGCCATAGCTCCCTCTTGTTGATTAAAATTTATGGTGAAATACTCTTTTTACCGTATAGCATATTTTTCACCAATTGATACAATTTATTTATTTTTATTTCCTCTATTTGATCACCCGATAAGAACAAAATGTCTTCATATATTTTCTTTGTATTACGCACAATTTTCACAGACAAATACTATTATTTTTGCTGAAACAACACACATATGAGTCAGATAAATGCTTGATGGAAAATAGAGTTTAGAGTATGGTGTCGTGAATTTTTAACTCTTAACTTTTTTCTGGAAACAATATGAAATCTGACAAAGTAGGACAACGAATCAGCGCTTTCATGGAACGTCAGAAGATGGACATTGACGACCTGGCAAAGGCTGCCGAACTCAGCACGGACTTCCTGCAATCCGTCATTGAAGATAATGTATACCCATCTCTTGGCCCCTTGGTCAAAATTGCTCGGGTTCTCGACGTTCGACTGGGCACATTTTTAGACGATCAGCTCAGTGCAGACCCACTCGTGATCCGCAAACCAGAACGCAACAGCGAGCTCAGCATGCTGCGGGGTAAAAACAAACCCGTTGCCCTGAAGTTCTACTCCCTTGGCAAGGGCAAAAGTGATCGCAACATGGAGCCTTTCTACGTTGAACTCCTGCCGGAATCTGCCCAGAATAAAGAGCTCTCAAGCCATGAAGGTGAAGAATTTATCGTCGTTCATCACGGTTCTGTCGAAGTAATCTATGGCACGGAGACATATCTTCTCGAAAGCGGAGACTCCATCTACTATAATTCCATTGTTCCGCACTATGTCAGTTGCAACGGCGACCAGCCTGCTGCTATCTATGCAGTGCTCCATATACCCACTTAGGAGACACCATGAACGATTCCCTGCGTGAGGTAACACTCGGACAACTCCTCGACGAAGCGGTAGCCACCCATCCCGACAACGAGGCCATAGTCTACGTTGATCGCGATCTGAAAATGACATACAGACAGTTTGGTGATGTTGTCGACAATCTGGCCAAAGGATTGATGTCCCTCGGAGTCAAAGAAAGAGACAAAGTTGCCGTATGGGCAACAAACATCCCCTATTGGGTCGCTTTACAATTTGCGACAGCCAAGATCGGGGCAATACTGCTCACCGTCAACACCAGCTATAAAAACGCTGAACTCGCCTATCTGCTGGAACAGTCAGAAACGGAGAACCTCTTTATAATCGACGGTTACCAGGATACTGACTACCTGCAGACGGTGTACGATCTTGTACCCGAACTCAAGACCCAGGAACGCGGCAAACTCAAAAGTGAACGATTCCCCCACCTGCGCCGGGTTTTCTTTTTAGGCCCGGAAAAACACCGTGGATTATATTCGCTGCCGGAAGTACTATCCATGGCAGCCATGACAACGGGCGATGCTTACGAAAAACGTCAGGAAGGATTAAATCCTCACGACGTCGTCAATATGCAGTATACCTCCGGTACCACAGGCTTCCCCAAAGGTGTAATGCTGAGTCACTACAATATCGGCAATAATGGTTTGCATATTGGAGCCAACCAAAATTTCAGCCACAAAGATCGTCTCTGTCTGCCGGTACCTCTTTTTCACTGTTTTGGTTGTGTGCTCGGTGTCCTTGCTGCTGTCAGCCACAGTGCCACTCTGGTCATTACCGAAAAATTTGATCCTGTTCAGGTCATGACAGCGGTGGAGCAAGAGCGCTGTACTGCCCTTTACGGCGTTCCCACCATGTTCATCGCCATTCTCGAACATACCCTGTTTAACAAGTTTGATTTTTCATCCCTGCGGACTGGTATCATGGCGGGTTCTCCATGCCCGGTACATATCATGCGCCAGGTTATTGACAAGATGAATATGTCTGAAATCACCATTTGCTACGGGTTGACCGAGGCATCACCCGTAATTACCCAGACCCTGCCAGCTGACAATATGCAGCGACGCACAGAAACGGTGGGCAAGGTTATGCCGCATATCGAGATGAAGATTGTCGATCCTGAAACAAAGCAAACATTGGAACCTGGTCAGCAGGGTGAATTATGCTGCCGGGGATATAATGTGATGGAAGGATATTACAACATGGAGGAAGCCACTACAAAAGCGATCGACAGCGATGGCTGGCTCCATTCAGGTGATCTTGGTGTTATAGATGAATCCGGTTATCTTGCAATTACCGGAAGATACAAGGATATGATCATCCGCGGTGGAGAAAATATCTATCCCCGTGAAATTGAAGAATATCTTTTTGGTCTCGACACCATTATGGACGTACAGGTGATTGGTGTACCCAGTAAGAAATACGGGGAAGAAGTGGGTGCCTTTATCATCAAAAAAGATGATGTTGACCTCACGGCCGAAGATGTACAGGATTTTTGCAGGGGTCAGATCAGCCGCTACAAAATCCCCAAACACATCACCTTTGTCGATGGTTACCCTATGACTGCCAGTGGCAAGATTCAGAAATATAAACTACAGGAAATGTCTGTTGAGCTTTTCCCCGGTGAAGATCGAATTCCATTTAAAAAGAAGTAAAATATCAACCTCAGATTTCCAACTCCCGTAATTACTCTCTTATTCCGGGAGTTGGGATGACACAACTTTACCACCATACCCATGCACCAGATCATGGACACGTATTGTCACTGTGCTGATTCCTTGCGGGATCTTTACACCGGATAAACTGCGGGTAAAGGGCTGTTTGATCAGCGACAATTATAATTACCGCCTGACGACAATTATTTTCACCGGATAATTGTGAATAGATTATTCATGTTGCTCTAAGG
>CAMZKN010000148.1 GCA_947311315.1 uncultured Desulfobulbaceae bacterium
AAACACAAAAACAACTCACTTCAATAAAAGCTATGTATGGCCTTCCACTGGTTAAAGATTTTCGTAAGATGCTATGCGACGGTTAGAATGGACTTTACCAACACTTTTGGAGAAGTTACTTTTTATCTTAATACCGGTTCGATTTTCAAACGCAAATCATCCAGAAGTAGTCTAAAGTGGGGTGAACTTTCGCCCTGCTTCCCTTTTTCTTCAATTTTTAATGCAATTTCGGCACAATCGTTCAAACCAAGGTTAAGAAAAGCACCTTTTATAGTGTGGCCGGCTCTGCCAAGTGATTGAAAATTTTCTTCGGCCAAAGCCAATTCAAGGTTTTGCATATGAACCCTGAGCGTGGAAACAAAGCTAGGCAACATTTTATCAATTTGTTCATCAGGAAGATGAAACTGCTGGACAAGATGTTCTTTAATCGTTTCTAAACTTATTTGATATTTTGTCATGGTATCACACCTCGAGATTCACACTTCTTCTATCACATTCTTTTCCATGAACTTGTCCGAGAATGCGTCTACTGATATCTGACGCCGTAAACCGCAAGTAAGTACCTTGGAAGTATATACCTATTTCCCCAGCTAAATATTCCGCGCAATTTCTTGTTTTTTATTACAGCTTTTATAGAGTAAGGTACTAATTTCCCTTAAGACTCCATATCAATCAAACATAAGTTTCGTAATTGTTCTTCAAGCTTTGTCCTGCTGATTGGTTTTGTCATATAGGCTTCACAGCGTCCAACAACCAAAGCTTCCATGATATTTTGCGTGTCGTCTAATGCAGTTATCATCAAAATCTTAGCCGTTTGATTGCCTTTAAGACTTTTATTGTTTTCAATTCGGCGAATTTCTTTCAAAACCTGATGCCCATTCATTTTCGGCATCATAATATCGAGGCATACAAGATCAAATTTTCTCCCTGAATCGCCATAAGATTTGCCTATAAGCTCAACAGCTTCCATGCCATCCTGGGCTGTCTTGCATTCACCAAACGGCGCAAGCATTTCTTTTAACAACATTCTGCTGATAAATTCATCCTCAACAATAAGAATCTTTAACATTTCTTACCCACTGCTTCTCTGGATTGAGACGTGCCTCTTTCCACGATGTCTGTTAATGTCATGATATATAACAATCCAGATTCAATAATTAAACTAAAACCGATCTTTTGACACAAAAAAATATCACAACTCATCAGACAATTCAGTTAGAGCAGCGCATAAATGATTATATCAGCGCACAAAACAACCTTGAGGTAGACAGTAAAATAATTGTTGCTGTTTCAGGAGGCGCGGATTCCTTTGCCCTGTTACATATCCTTCACAACATAGCTTTTCCACTGCAACTTATTGCAGTCTACGTAAATCATGAATTACGTCCCCTTGAGGTACCTGGGGAAATTGATACAATTTCAAATTGTTGCCAATCTTTGCATATTCCTTTTCTATCAGAGACTGTTCAAGTTAAACAATTTGCAGTCAAGGAAAAGCGCTCTATTGAGGAAGCCGCCCGTATTCTTCGATATGATGCCCTGGAGCGAATTCGCCTGCAACACTCAGCAAAGTTCATAGCCGTAGGTCATACGGCAGATGATCAGGTAGAAGGATTTTTTATCCGCGTCATTCGTGGAGGCAGTCGCAAAAGTTTATCAGGCATGACTAGAATCAGCGGGACAATTATCAGGCCTCTTCTCCTGGAAAACAAAAAAACACTTACCAACTACCTGACGAAAAAAAAATTCAGTTGGTGCGTTGATTCGTCCAATCTCGAAAGAACTTTTCTCAGGAACCGAATACGACTGGATCTCTTGCCCTTACTGGAACAACAGTTTAACCCCTCGATCCGAAAAACTGTTTTACATTCAATGGATATCCTTTCTACAGAAGAAGATTATCTTGCTGATAAGACGAAGCAGGCGACAGAAAAGTGCCTCTCTTTTTTAAGGCAAAACACATCGAAACAAGCGGATCAAATCACGATAGACCAGAGGCGATTTCTTCAATATCACAAGGCAATCCAAAACAGAATTCTGGAAAACGCGTGTTGGAAGTTGACCATGCGACCGTCCTACCAACACATTCAAGCCCTGTCGCAATTAATAGAGAATCCATATGGAGGTAAAGAGCTTCACCTAAGTGATGGAGTCCGTGCTGAGAAATCAGAAAACAAAATTGTTTTGAGCAGGCCTTTGCAGAGTGGAGAATTACGAGGATCGAGAAAATCTCTTTCAATAGAAGAACACCTGATTGATGGGGTAGGACAGTATTTCATTGAAGAAACCGGCAAAACGCTTATTCTGACAAACGTCCCGTCAAACCATAGAAAAATGCAACCACACGCAAGTCTTCTTGTGGATAGTGATAAAATTATATTTCCGCTTCAGTTACGATCATATTTGCCAGGTGAACGATTTCAACCCTTTGGCAGGTCAGGCACGAAAAAAATTTCCAGATATCTCAGTGATAAAAAAATAGATGCAAAAAAAAGAGGCTCCATCCCGGTTTTGATTACAGATGGTAATATTATTGCCCTGCCGGGCATAGAGATTGATGACAATTTTAAGATAACCGATACAACACAAACCATTCTCTCAATAGAATGGCAAAACCCTTCCAAAAACGAATAATTTTCAGGTTTTTTTTCTCAAAATACGTTTATCCCCGATACGCATCGTTACTTTTATGCGATCAAAATATTCAAGGATGGGGATCGAAAATTTCCTGGTAAGCCCTGTCAGCTCTTTAAAAGCCGGGGCATCAATTTCACCGTTTTTATTGATATATTCGACTACAGAATCAGCAAGGGGATCAATTAGGGATTTTGCATAATAGAGAGATTCACTGATCTTAAGTAACGTTCCCTCACGTTGCTGCAAATCAATAACCTCTTTAACAAGTTTAGAGGGATAGTCGTCAAATTTCTCCATGGTCTGCTTGATTGTCGGAGTGGAAAGCCCTTTTTCAAGATACCAGTCGATAAGTTCTTTTCGCAGGGCCTCCTCATCAGCCTTGAGGGCAACTTGATGATCTGCCATTCGAATAACAGAGCCTTCCTGAACCACTACATTTTTTCTCAACATATCGTTGAGGCAATAGTTGAAAACTTTGGGGTCAATGATTCTATTCAAACCGGAACGTAACTCCTCCTTTGCAATGCCAGGGTGGAGTGGATTACTCTTATGATACTGAATAAGATGTGCTGTCAGCATCTCTTTGATCTGATCGGCGATTTCAACCACAACATAGCGCTGGGTAGCAGAATCTACGACCACCATTTTCTTAGTGGAAATGGGCTCGTTAAGTGCCTTTTTCAGATGCTTGGCAAAAAGACCAAGCCTGATGCCAAGATCGTCTGCGGTAAGGCCCTTTTCACCACTTTCCCGAAGAAGAAACAGAATTTTTTCCTCGACAGTGCCATCCTTGAGTGCCCTGAACATTGTTTTGTTATAAGCCTGATCCTTTTCATTCAGCCTTTTGCGTTTTCGTGGCGATACATTGCCAACAATCATTCCTCCACCAATTGTCGCAACCGGAGAATAACTTCTGATAACGTATCGATCCCCCGGCCAGACAATACTTGTCTTTTCCAGCAGAATCTGCACTACGGTTTCTTCTCCAGGTAACAATTCATCCCGATCGAGCAGGGAGACCCGGCCTATTATCTCGGCGGTACCAAAATGAACGCGAACCCGGGCTCTATGTTTGAGTGGTTTGGAATTAGAGGCAAGGTACATAAACTGACAATCGAACATATAACTCGGTTCAAGTGTCCCGGGAGGTGCCAGAACCATACCTCTTTCGATATCAGCAACATCAACACCCTGCATATTAATGGCGGTTCTGTGTCCGGCTTCGACTTCCTCAACCGTCTTGGAGTGAATCTGAATACCTCGTACCCTGGCAACCCGATCAGCAGGGTAAAACTGCAGTTCCTGACCAATAGCTGTTCTGCCTGACAATGAGGTTCCGGTTACCACTGCGCCAAATCCTTTCATTGCAAAAATCCGATCAACTGACAACCTGAAAGGGCCAAACGCTTCACTGAAATCCTGCTTTTTTACCATGTCATCAATCGTTTTTTTGACTCGATCAATACCTTCGCCGGTTATTGAAGAAACATGAATAACAGGAGCACCCTCAAGGAAACTGTCTGCACAGAATTCCTCTATTTCGTCGTTGACCATCTCCAGCCAGTCTGGCTCAACCATGTCCATTTTGGTCACAATAACCATGCCCTGCTGAACACCCATAAGCCTGCAAATCTCAAAATGTTCAATCGTTTGGGGCATAATGCCTTCATCTGCTGCAATAATAAAGGCCAGGATATCAATACCTGAGACACCGGAAACCATTGTTTTTACAAATTTTTCATGGCCGGGCACATCGACAATACCAATACGATGACCACAAGGTAAATCGAGGTAGGCAAAACCAAGTTCAATGGTAATGCCTCTCTTTTTTTCCTCTTTCAGTCGATCAGTTTCAAAACCTGTAAGGGCTTTAACAAAACTTGTTTTTCCATGATCGACATGACCTGCAGTACCTAAAACAATTTCACGCATTTTTCAGTATCGGGAGTAAAGGCAAATAGAAAAGGGAATTTTTCTGCCACCATATGTTAAATGGTGGCAGAAAAATGGACGTTCAGTTTACAAAAAGGGATTCGATTTTTTTTCTTCGCCAATAGTTGATCGATTTCCGCCATATCCATGGCCTGGCCATACCACAGTTTCCGGATCCATAATGAGCAGCTTCGTATGTATTGAATCGAGTAAATCCTGATGAGAACCACCAGGAAAATCTGTCCTACCCAGACCTCCGACAAAAAGAGTATCTCCGGTAATAAGATCAGGTGCATTATAAAGACAGATACCCCCCGGTGTATGACCCGGTGTGTGCAGAACTTCAAGTTCAACCTCACCAAAAACTATCTTGTCACCTTCTTTAACTTCAATATCGGGATCAGGCGTTGCTTCAAGGCCAAGCATTGAAAAATAATTTTTCACCTCGGACTTACCGAAGAACTCAACATCAGCCGAGTGCATAATTATTTTTGCGCCGGTAGCCTCCTGAATAATCCTGTTCCCGCAGACATGATCGGGGTGGCCATGGGTTGCAATGATATATT
This sequence comes from uncultured Desulfobulbaceae bacterium, assembly GCA_947311315.1. GTDB lineage: Bacteria > Desulfobacterota > Desulfobulbia > Desulfobulbales > Desulfocapsaceae > Desulforhopalus_A. The sequence continues at coordinate 5,136 of CAMZKN010000148.1, forward strand.
CAACATCGACACCCATTTCTTCAATTTCGGCCAATATCTCCTCTTCACTGCCGCCTGGATCAATAACCGCAGCTTTTTTAGTCTTTTCACAGGCCACTATATAGCAACATACCGCCATGGATCCGACTATGATCTGTTTTAGTATCATTTTTAGATTATTCGTTAAATGAGAGGAAAGGCAGATAAAGTGCTTCCACCTTTCCATTTGAGGTGCCTGGTTTCCTAGAAATGATTTACATCATCTAGCACAGCTAATTGCACTTATCAACTGTTTTAGCACCAGAAAAAGTTCTACTAATGGGAACAACTTCCACCGCATGCACAACCGTCTCCGCTATCTGCCATCTGCAGTGGCTCTGGGGTAGCAACAGGAGGTAATCTCTGAACAACTGATTCTACAACACCATCAAAAGCTGTAGTTGCCGGGCTCTTAGCCCCGGAAGACAGATAAGGTTTGCCATCATCACCTGCCATTACCACCTGTGGATCCATGGGAATCTTGCCAAGGAAAGGCAATTCCAGTTCACGGGCCAGTTCTTCGCCACCACCGGATTTGAAAATATCAACCGTTTCGTTGCAATGCGGGCAGACAAAACCTGACATATTCTCGACAACTCCAGTGATTTCCATTTTCACTGTTTTGCAAAAATTAATTGATTTTCTAACATCAGCAAGAGCAACTTTTTGTGGTGTGGTAACAACAATCGCCTTTACATTTGTAATTGTCTGCGCGACCGTAAGAGGTTCATCACCAGTTCCTGGAGGAGCATCAATGATAAGATAATCAAGATCACCCCAATCCATATCAGAAACAAATTGTCTAATCGCCTGAATCTTCAGAGGTCCACGCCAGATTATGGCTTCGTCTCGATCCCTCATCATATACTCGAGGGATACAACTTTTAAATTATCGTTGTATTTTAGTGGAGATACAAGCGCGTCTGCAGATTCTGGAGGTTCAACATTACCTTTCAAATCGAGCATCCGTACAACATCAGGCCCATGCAGGTCAACATCCATCAACCCGACTTTATACCCTTTATTTGCGAGTCCAATGGCAAGGTTTACCGAAACAGTGGATTTACCAACCCCGCCCTTACCACTCATCACCAGAATTTTATTTTTAATCTTTCCAAGCGATCTCTTAATTGCATTTTCCTGTTGAGCAGCAGCAGCCTGTTTTGACTCTGTTGTATCACAATATCCACCACATGATCCGGCCATTTCTAAATCTCCTTAAACTTTTACACAAAAATTTGTTAAACCAAAAATGAGTCACAAACATGATACTAATTGAGACTCAGTTTGCTTACCCTTCAAACGATATGGGTAACTGCACAAAACAACATTCATTAAGGTAATGCTGTTCATAAGAAATGCAATTATTTTCGTAACTGCTCACAGGCCCCCCCATCTTCGCACGGTAACATTTGCCGGTATAGAGGGGCTATAACGGGCAAATGTGCCTGCACGAATATGGAGCACCTGTGAGCAGTTACAGTGCAG
>CAMZKN010000149.1 GCA_947311315.1 uncultured Desulfobulbaceae bacterium
ATTTTCTTTGTCTTCTTTGGGAATGTTTTTGGTGAGTTGATCGAATGTGCTTTTCATGCTTCCCATCATACAAGGGCAGGGGTTCGAACGCACGCTTTATTTTACCAACACTTTTGGAGAAGTTACAATATTTTCCAGTATCTTCTCGTAAATAATGGAAAGTTGGTCCAATTCTTCCACACCCACACGCTCATTGATTTTATGAATTGTCTCGTTGATGGGGCCTATTTCGATAACCTCTGCTCCCGTTGGGGCAATAAAACGTCCGTCTGAGGTTCCGCCGGTAGTAGAGAGAGTGGCGGTGTAACCGCAAACGGTGTCAATGGCTGCCTGGGTGGCGGCAACCAGTGTGCCCGGTTTGGTCAAAAAAGGTAGACCGGAATTCCGCCAGTTCAGACTATGTTTGCAGTTGCTCAGCATTCCTTCAACCCGTTTCTGTAGCTGGTTGCTTGTTACATCGGTGCTGTAGCGAAAATTAAAGAGGAGTTCCAGATTGCCTGGGATGACATTATCTGCGCCAGTTCCACTATTGATATTGGTCACCTGTAGACTTGTCGGTTGGAAGAACTCATTGCCGCTATCCCAGCTTGTACTACAGAGTTTTTCCAGAAATGGTGCAAGGGTATGGATGGGGTTGTTTCCCGGTTTGGGATAACCGACATGTCCCTGAATACCATGGATAGTTAAGTACCCGTTCAGCGACCCTCTTCTTCCGTTCTTTATTGTATCGCATAGTTTCACCCTGCTTGATGGTTCTCCAACAAGACACCAGTCTATCTTTGTACCCTGTTGCTCAAGGTGGTCGATTACCTTTACTGTGCCGTCGGTCGCTGGCCCTTCTTCATCACTGGTTATAAGAAATCCTATGGTGCCAGGATGCTCGGGGTTTTGCTGGATAAAACGTTCACAGCCGGTTATCATTGCCGCAACGCTGCCCTTCATGTCGACTGCACCACGGCCATAGAGAAAACCGTCGTGTAGGGTAGGTGAAAATGGAGGAAAACGCCATTGATCTTCTGGTCCGGTGGGCACCACATCGGTGTGACCGGCGAAGACAAAAAGTGGTCCTTTGTCACCGTGGGTAGCCCACAGATTTTCTACTTCTCCAAACCGTAACCGTTCAATTTTGAAACCGATAGCCTGTAAACGTCTTGTTAGCAGTTCCTGGCAACCGAAGTTATCAGGGGTGAGGGAGGGCCGACTGATTAGTTCGATCGCGAGTGCTGTTGTTCTTGACATGGTCTACTTTTACGAAAAAAATGTGTTTTGGTTCAATGAATTTATGTATGTTTGTACTTGCCGTGACTGTACTCTTGAGTGGTAAGTAACGACATTATTTCCCAAATAGTTTGCTTGCCAAACCTAGAGCACCTTCCAAACCACCAATTGATTCAAGAATTGACCCTCCACTGCTGGCATTATCAATCATTTGAGGGATTGCTTCAGATAGTCCACCGGCTGCCTCTTTCGTACTCAATCCTAATTTTGATGCAAATGCCTCGATCTTATCCGAACCTATCGTATCGTTTATTTGTTCCGGAGAAATCGTATCATTGCCACCATCTCCCAGCCATGACGAGACAATATTACCTAATCCTCTACTATTGAGACTGCTGACCAGGGAACCAATATCAAAATTCTTACCTTCACCAACCAAATTTGATAGCGCCGAAACAAGGTCATTCGAATTGAGAGTGGTGCCGGCATTTCCACTGAGTGCACTTGTACTGAATGTTTTTGCTCCCAACTGCAATAATTCCTGCAAATTCATACCATTCCTCCATGTTTTCTATTTCATTTTATCTGGAATATATCCAAGTTTCCAGTTGTCGCCACTGTTTGTATATTGAGGTGAAAAGTTGTATTACTTTTAAATATTATTCTTAAATGAGAGAAATTGCCAATAAAATTAGGATTAACTTTTTCATGGTAAATGATTATAGTATGTTCGTTTGGGAGTGGGCGTAATTCTGTTAGTATATAGATAAAGTCAATGGAACAATAGAGGAGGAAAATTATGTACGAGAATGCAAAACAGATGACATTGGGCCAGACCCGGCAGGAGGCCTCAACGGTATTTCTGGCCAAGGTCTTTAACTGGATGGCAGTGGGTCTTTTTATTACTGGTGTTGTGGCTTTTTTCACCGCCAATACCGGTTTGGCCCAGACGATAATTGGCAGTCCTCTATTTTTTATCTTGATGATTGCAGAACTCGGTCTTGTCTTCTACCTTTCAGCAAGAGTGGATAAAATCAAGGCATCAACGGCCTCCAGTCTGTTCATAGGATATTCGGTACTCAACGGCTTGACCTTGTCCGTAATTTTTCTAGCCTATACCAGCTCATCAATTGCAGGCACCTTTTTTATAACGGCAGGTATGTTTGGCGCTATGGCTGTTTATGGTCTGGTGACCAAGCGGGATCTTTCAGGGATGGGTTCTTTTCTCTTTATGGGGCTTATAGGTATAATTCTGGCATCTGTCGTCAACATTTTCCTGAAGAGTTCAAGTGTATATTGGGCGATATCCTTTCTTGGTGTACTTATTTTCACAGGTCTTACCGCCTATGATGTGCAGAAGATAAAAAAGATAGGCGAAGAAGGTATAATGGCTCAGGGTGATGAAACTATCCGCAAAGGCTCAATCATGGGAGCTTTGACCCTCTATCTTGATTTTATAAACCTGTTTCTTATGCTTCTTCGTTTTTTTGGAGGGAGTAGAAACTGATCTCTTGAGAACAGTCGTTTAGGTTTTAGTTAAAAAAGCATGTCCATAACGGGCATGCTTTTTTTTATGTCTACAGATTTTTCTGGTTTTAGTATCGGATTTTGCTATGAAGAGGACCGGTTGTATTGGAAACATCTATTGGCTATCATTCCAAGTATATGCTAAATGATTTTGTCGTAATAATTGTTTGATTGTCAGAAGATTTTTGTAGTTGAAATTATTTCCCGTATATCGGCTCAGGAGTAAGCAATGTCCCATCTGAAAAAAGTATTTTGGTCTGTTTTGATGTTGTTATCGGTCGCCGTTATAACAGAAGCGAGTGACCTTGATAAATTTGATGCTGAAAAAGGTGTGCTGAAAATCGCAGGTGGTACGGCCCATATTCCTGTGATGAAAGAAGCGGCAAAAATGATCATGCAAAAGAATAGTGCTATCCGTATTACTATTGCGGGAGGCGGTTCCGGTGTGGGTATCAAGCAGGTTGGCGAAGGGCTTATCGATATTGGCAATGCCGGGCGAAAGGCTACAGAGAAAGAAATTTCACAGTATGGGCTACATATGGTGAAATGGGCAATTGACGGTGTCGGTGTTATAGTTAATCCGAAAAATAGTGTTACATCATTGACGACTAAGCAGCTTAATGAAATTTTCTCAGGAAAAATCACAAACTGGAAAGAGGTGGGCGGTGGAGATAAAAGTATTAATCTCTATGATCGGGATGCGGCCTCCGGCACCAGATCAGTTTTTTGGAAAAAGGCTTTAAAAAAAGGAGATGTCTCGACAAAGGCTAATATTGTAGTCTCCAATGGTGCCATGAAAACAGCAATAGCCGGAGACCCGTACGGCATTGGCTACGTTTCAGTGGGGCATATTGATGCAACTGTTGCACCCGTTGCCCTTGATGGCGTTGTGCCAGATCTTGCAAATGTAAAAAATGGCGATTATAAGGTTTCCAGGGGGCTGTACAGTATAACAAAAGGCGAGCCGGTTGGGCTTGCCAGACTCTTCCTTGAATTTCTATTGAGTCCGACAGGTCAGAAGATTGCGGAAAGCAAAGGTTTTATTTCGGTTCAGTGAGGCTGTTAAGCCGCTTGTCGGTTACTGTTTTCCGTTTGGCTGCATTTGGCAGTGGCCTGCTGACCATTGCCGTTTTCCTGATGATGCTCTCTTTTGGCTGGCCATTGCTTACAGATGGCCAGTTTTTTACTCTGCTTGCCGGGGAGTGGAATCCGGCAAATGGACTTTTTGGTATTTATCCGATGGTGGTGGGCAGCATTTCCATTGCGTTTCTTGCCCTCCTTTTCAGTTTGCCCGTTAGTCTTGGCACCTCATTTGTGGCAACGGTTCTGGCGCCACCCCCTGTGAGAAGATTTGTCCTTGGCATAATCAGGTTTATGGCTGGCGTTCCAACCGTGATTTATGGATTTGTTGCGGTTTTTATGCTTGTTCCCTTTATGCGGGAGCAGATTACCGGTGGTTCCGGCCTGAATATTCTCACTGCTGCAATAGTCCTTGCAGTACTCATTGCTCCCACCATGATAGTTTTCTTTGTCAGCGGTCTGAAAAATGTGAAACCAGAGTACTGCCTGGCGGTAGATGCTCTAGGTGCACGTCCCGTACAGAAACTTATATTCCTCTTGATACCACAGGCCTGGCCATCGATTGTCTCGGGGATAATTATGGGGCTTGGCAGGGCCATGGGGGACACGCTGATCAGTCTTATGCTGGCTGGAAACAGTATCGCGATTCCTGCAAGTGTGAGTGACTCCGGTAGAACCCTGACGGCACATATCGCCCTTGTTATTGCAGCAGATTTTTCAAGCATGGAATTCAAATCAATTTTTGCCTGTGGGCTGGTACTTTATATTTTCACGGTAATTGTCGTTGTGGCATTGCGCTGGGTCTCTCCTGGACAGGATTTGAGGTCGATATGATGAGAAAGTCCTATGAGCGCTTTATAGTTCTGTTTTCCTGGGGGAGTTTTCTGTTCTTGTCTGCAATTCTCTTGTTCATTTTTATTTATCTTGTAATGCGAGGGGGAGGGACTATCGGTAGCAGGCTCGTTTTTGGGGATGTTTCACCACTCGATGCTTTGCTCTTGCGTCAGAGAGTGTTTGACGGGTTGCTTCCGGCAATAGTTGGAACGTTTGTTCTTGTTGTGCTGGCCGTTGGGATTGCATTGCCCGTAGGCCTTGCGGCTGGAATTTATATGGCCGAGTACGCCAGTGGGTGGATTAAAAAAATATTGAGTGCACTTTTTGATGTATTGGCCGGTTTGCCCTCAATTGTGATTGGACTTGCGGGATTTTCCCTGACACTTTTTCTGCACAAAATTCTGCCGAATCGAATTGGCCCCTGCCTGCTCATTTCAGCCCTTGCATTAAGCTTTTTAATAATGCCTTACGTGGTTCGTTCCACTCAGATGGCCCTTGAGTCGATCCCACTGGCGTTGCGTCATACGGCACCAGCCATGGGAGCCACGCGGCTGCAGAACATCTTATATGTTCTCTTGCCAAATTGCCTGCCGGATATCCTTGGCGGTGCTATCCTGGCTATTGGCAGGGCGGCAGAAGATACTGCGGTAATCATGCTTACCGGTGTGGTTGCATCGGCCGGTTTACCCCGCTCTCTTTTTGAACAATTTGAGGCTCTACCTTTTTATATTTATTATATTTCCTCCCAGTATGCCAACCCAGAAGAATTGCAGATGGGGTTTGGAGCGGCACTTTTGTTGCTTGTTCTTTGCGGGATACTCTTTGTTTTCGCATTTTTAATGGAACAGCTGATCCAAAGACGGATGTTGAGATAGTACGATGAAAAAGAATGAAAAAATACGCATGGAAAATATATGCTTTTCCTACAAAGACCAAAAGATACTTGAAAACATAACCGTTTCTTTTCCTGAAAACAGTATTGTCGCTGTAACCGGCCCATCCGGGACGGGGAAATCGACATTTCTCTCCTTGTTCAACAGATTATGGGAAACATTAGGCGAAGGGCGTTTGCACGGCAAAATGTTTGTTAGGTTTGGTGGGAGGATGGTGGATATTTACGGTGATGGTTTTTCCGCTGCCGAGCTGCGGCGCAGGGTCGGTATGGTGTTCCAAGCTCCTAATCCTCTGCCAATGAGCATATATAAAAATATCATATTTCCTCTGAAGCTTGCGGGACAACGAAATAATGGCGAAATGGTGGAAAAAGTCGAAGAGATGCTCATGAAAGTACATCTGTTTGATGAAGTGAAAGACCGTCTGCACAGCGATGCCCGAATTCTCTCTGGCGGGCAGCAGCAGCGTTTATGCATTGCCAGAACGTTGATGCTCGACCCGGAGATTCTTTTGCTCGATGAACCAACCTCATCACTTGATAAAAACGGTTCGACCAGGATTGAAGATCTTTTGCTTGAATTACGATCCGAGCGAACACTTTTGCTGGTTTCTCATTACAAAGATCAAATTTCACGTCTTGCAGATAAAACGTATGAGTTGGCAGGAAAGTGCCTGATGCGTATATCGTGATTAAATTTTTTCTGAAAAAGTGAAAGGCTGGTGATATTTTCTGCGTATCACCAGCCTTTCCAGGGTTTATCAAACGTTCAAGTACAGCCTATTCTTCTTCAACAGCAACGTAGAATGGCCATTTGTGGAAAAACCACTCATTCCATAACAGTGGAATAATCCACCAGAAGTTCCAGATCAGGGATTCTCCGTGCGGAAAGCGATGGGACAGGTGTTCCATATGATGATTGCCCAGTCCCCAGTGACCAAAATTTGCGTAATAGAATACCCAGTAGCTTATTGCCGCAAAAAAGAGAACACCGAAGGTGCGGAAAAGAAAGGCAGCCCAGCCGTCGACGTCCATTCCGAAAGCTATGTCGTCAAAATAGTGATGCCAGATCAGAAATGGAATCAGGGTGAAACCTGCAATTTCGGCCGAATGTATCCAGAAAAAACGCTGAACTTCTGCAAGGCCCTTAGCCTCTTCGAGCTGACTGAATGTTTCAGCAGGAACCCACATTGGAATTATTGCCTTGCAGACCATCATAAGGGCATATGCACCGACAAAAGAAACAAGTACGGAGATCAATCCTTTCCAGGGTTGACCAACACTGAGCGCACTCCAGGGCTTCATACGCCACACATTCGCGGTCATAAAGAGGATGATAATTGCCCATTCCCACCAGCCGAAGACCCAATGAATATGAGGAGTTCCGCCGATGCCAGCCCACCATGGCGGACTCAAGGCAGGGCCTTTAAAAACAAGGCCGAAAAAGGGAACAATCAGTATTGTGTATGCAAAAAGAGTTAACAACGAGCCCCAGCCAAATTCTGCGAGGCCGGTTTCGGGTTGCTTTAAATTGCTGGGTTGAACCGGCCATTTACCAAAAAATATGGTGGATACCGGATACGTATAAAACCCGATTAAAACAAAGCCGACAACAGCTACCTGGGCCAGTTTTCCGGGTTTTCCGAGGGCATCAAGTCCATAATAGCTTAAAAAATTAAAGCCAAGACCCAGGATTCGGTAGAAGACGACATCGATTACAAACCAGACAAGAATAACGTTGACAATGGTCATGACAACGCCGCGCATGGGTTGAGGAATCTTTTGGAACGGCCAGTCTCCCATGAACATATGCTGCCATATGCCGACGAGAATCATCATTGCAAGGTACATTACAAAAGGATAGGGGAACCAGCCTATCGGCCCTCTCGGGTCGCTTAGAACAAACCAGGTTGCCCATGCAATTCCAAAAAAAGTACAAAACGAGATAATGCCAGTGAGTGGTTGCCCCCACCGGGGTTTCAACTGTGCTGCAGCCATACGCTCCTCCTTTGAAAATTTGAGTAATAAATACTTGTTTTGCCATGGAAAATCGTCGAACAGCGATTCAGTCCAAAGCCATGGATTTTCACATATAGGAACATCGTTATCTGGTTATATAAAAAATAAATCACGTTTTATGGGCGCAAATTGCAATGATTTCCCAATAGCAAATGAGCGCTCAGTCAGTTGTTGTGAGAAAAAATAAAAGAGATACCAAGCTGGACACTAATTTTTACAAAAAATAGATCTGTTGTGCCCGACCAAGCGCTCAATCAATCTCGCTGATGATTAACCGTAGCGAATATTTTGTCAATGATTTTTTCAAAAAAAAGGTGGCTTTTTATTATTCGGTCAGTCTTATTTTCTGCTGTGGCTTGATTGTACTTTACGCTAAAATAGGTGATGATATGGCAGGGTGATTTAACCCTAACCCAGTTCTTATACAACTTTAAAAGGTTACATTTACAATTGGACATATTGCTCAAAATAAGATACAGTTAATTGACCTATAAATCTTCTTGTGAGATATCATG
>CAMZKN010000150.1 GCA_947311315.1 uncultured Desulfobulbaceae bacterium
CACTCAAAAAATGCGCAAGCTCAGCTTTGACGTACGAGCAGTTTTAGATCACTTAAAAATGACGAAAAATTCCTGTGCCAATTGAAAGAGTTGGCGGTTAGCATTAATTTACCCTGGGAATATCAGTTACTTTTGAGGCCACTATTTTTTGCACATAGCCATGTATCTGATCTCCGTGCAATTGCCCTTTTTCACAGACAAATTCGTATTTACCAACCCTTGAAGGACTTACTTTACTGGTATCAACAATACCCAGAGCACCACTTGCAAAAACCAACTCTGCGACCATAAGGTCTTCCAGTTGCGGATTAAACACGTTTTGCGTTACAGCTCGAATTTTTACAACTTCATCTGCTGCAATAAAACGCAAGGCGTCAAAGAGATGAACCGCCGTATGAAAAATTACGCCCCCACCTGCAATGGCAGGTTTTTCCAACCAGGACAGTGATGACGGTTCCAGCCGATGACTTGCTGAAAAAGAAAAAAGTCTACCCATCTGCCGGAAGTTTTGACGCAAAGCACGAATTACAGAATTATAGCGAAGGGTCTGGGCAACGGTGAGTTTCAGTGCATTATGCTGAAAAAGAGCAACGATTTCTTTTGCCAGAGGATAGTAGGTGGTCAGCGGCTTTTCAATAAGCAGTGGCTTTTTCTGCGTCACGCAAAAACGGGCAATCTCAACATTGAGATTAGGGGTTGTCACAGCAATAACGGCATCAACATTATTGCTGGCCACAAGCTCGCGCCAGTCAGGATACCATGTTGTCTGCCAGGTTGCCGCCTGCTCTTTTGCAGCGGGCGAACGTCTGCTGATCGCCGCAAGCTGAAAACAATCCTTTAAATCGTTTACTATGTGCCCGGCATAGCGGCTTCCATGCTTGCCTGTACCAATAATACCAATGCGAATTATCTCATTCATATCATTATTCTACAGGCAAAAGAGCCGACCCGTCAACCGTAGAAGACACAGGTCGACTCCAGAATCAAAATCAATTCTTCTTCACCTCAACCGGGCGGGGAATCTCAGCCAAACTACTGAGTATTCTGGCAAGACTTCTGATAACCGCCTGAAAAGCATCCCAGTCTTTTACAGCACATACAGTTTGTTTTGCGTACGCCAGCTCTTTTCTGTCCATTTCGATCTCCTTTAACGCTACGAGAACAGTACCAACCCGGACAGCAATGAAAAAAGCCCCCGGATCAATACAACCTGATCCGGGGGCCCTGATTTTCACCACAGATTCGTTACGCCATTCTCCCTGATCCACGGGGAATACAGCACTATAGCCAAGGCAGGTATTCTGACTTCCGGCTCATCCTACACATCGCGCCTTCCCAAATAAATTCAGTGGCATAGGCGATTTTCGTCCCCGGTCACAGCGGCGGGCCCGTTCCGGAATTACACCGGATTCCCTTTTGCAGTCTTTCGACACCCTGACAACTACTTTTTATACGTTATATCGCAGCACGTCAAGTCCAGAGTTCAACTCACTCTGCCTGCAACCTCCGGATTTCAGCAAGCATCTCCCGGCCACCGTTGTCGAGGATGTACCGGGCAACCCGATCTCCCAACATTTCCGCATCCTGAACCGACACTGTATCTGTTGTACGCAGAATCTTTGAGCCATCAAGACTGGCAAGACCGGCGTTAAGCGTAATTGTACCATCCTCAAGAGTGGCATAACCAAAAGCCGGAATGCTGCAACCGCCTTCCAGCTTTTTTAAAAAGGCTCGTTCTGCCAGCAGACAGTATTCACTTTCTCTATTGTTGAGACTTTCCCTGATCTGTGCCACCTTTTCAGCAGGAAGTGCTGTAGCAGCCTCAATTGCGATACAGCCCTGCCCCACCGGCGGAGTAAACAGTTTTTCATCAAACTCGGCAACAATCATATCCTCGTAGCCCATTCGCTTAACACCGGCATAAGCAAGCATGAGAGCGTCACAGTCACCAGACTTCATCTTTTTAATGCGCGTCTGCAAATTACCCCGCATCTCAACTGCTTGAATATGAGGATAATAGTGTTTTAAAAACGCTTTTCTTCTCACAGAAGATGTACCGACCACCAACGGCCGTGAACTGTCGGCAATATCAACAGAAGCATCTGCGCTCAGCAATACGTCATTTACCTTCTCCCTTTCCGTAAAAGCGATTAGAGTGAATCCATCGGGTAATTGTGACTGCATATCTTTGGCGCTATGTACGGCAATATCAGTCGTACCATCTGCCAGTTGCTCTTCAAGTTCAACGGTAAACACACCTTTGCTACCAATTTTAGCTATAGAAGTATCAAGAACCTTATCGCCAATGGTTTCCATACTGTTTATCTGTGTCACCATCCCACTTTTATTCAGACTTTCAGCCACCGTCTCCGTCTGCCACATGGCAAGCTTACTTTTTCTTGAACCAATTGTTATCATATCAACCCCTTAGTACCTTACTCCGTAATAGCTGTAACAAAAAACAAAAAAATCCCTACCCCTGCGTTTCACGAGCAACAAAGAATACCACATCAACTCCTTTTAAGAAATCGCAAGTTTTCAATATATCTGCCATCATCCATTGCAAGGGTGGGATATAATCACTATTATAAGGCATGCGTTTACTTCTCTATAACATGCGATACGGCACCGGCCATCAAAATGGTTATCACCTACCCGTACCTTTTGCAGGTTTTTTTAAAAAAACGACCATAAATCTGCAGAGGATCATCAACTTCATTGGTTCCATCAACCCCGATATCATTGCCCTGGTCGAGGTGGATTCCGGCTCTTACCGAGCGGATAATTTTTGCCAGGCGCAGGCCATTGCCGAAAAACTCGGGTATAACTTTGTTGTGGAAAGTAAATACAGTAACGATTCATTTGCCCTCATGGTGCCTGTTCTTAAACAGCAATCCAACGCCTTGCTAACCCGTCAGGGAATCGAGGAGTATCGTTTTCATTATTTTGAACAGGGCGTCAAGCGATTAATCATCCAGACAGATCTCCGTGCTATTGCCGTTTTTATCGTCCACCTTTCGCTCAAATACCGCCACAGACAGAACCAGCTCGAACGATTGCACTCCCTTATAGAAGAAACAGACAAAGAAGTCATTATTGCCGGTGATTTTAATACATTCTGGGGCAGTAGAGAGCTGAGTCTTTTTCTGGCGGCAACCGGACTGAAAAATGCCAATGTAGCCAATTCGCCCTCACACCCGAGCCACTCGCCCCACCGGCAGATAGATTTTATCCTGCACAGCTCAGGCATACGCATAGACAATTTTTATATCCCCGATGTACGCCTCTCAGACCATTCACCGCTGGTTTGTGATTTTTCCTGTATACTCACTTAATTATGAACAGGCACCAACAGGAAAACTGACAATAAACCGACTGCCCTTGCGCAAGGTACTGACTACAGAAATCGTTCCTCCATGGGCCTCGACGACCGCCTTTACATAGTTCAGCCCAAGCCCAAGCCCCTGTTGTGACCTGCTGCGATCACCGCGATACAATCTTTCCCATATTCGATCCAGTTCATTTTCCGAAATCCCCATACCGTTATCCGTAATCGAAACGGTAACAACCTGATCTGTTTGTCCAGCTGCAATCTTCACCCATCCCCCGTCCTTACCATACTTGATCGCATTATCGAGAAGATTTGCCCAGACCTGTGATATACGGGTTGCATCACAACTCATCATCAACGATTGCTCACCCTCAAGCACCACATCAATATTTCGTTCTTCGGCAATATATTCATACAGTAAAACAACCTGCTGGAGGATTACAACAAGATCACACTCTTCCCTGATCAAACGCATGGTACCCGATTCAGCCTCCGCCACACTCATCATTATATTCAGCATGGCAAGAACACGTTCGGATTCCTCGAGACAATCAGACAGCACTTCTTTCAACCGCTCAGGATCATTTTCTGCCTGCAACCCGTATTCTGCAACCGATCGCAACCTCGTCATAGGGGTACGCAAATCATGGGCAACATTATCAAGAGAATTCTGCATCTCAAACACCAGATGACGATTATGACGCAGAAGACGATTTATCTGGATATAGAGGTTATCAAGCTCGGGCCCATTGCCACTTTCAGGTAGAGTGCCGGAACTGGACCGATTAACCAAATCGGCGATTCGCTCTTTTGTAGTGATCAGTGGAGAGAGGCTGAGTTTTATAAAAAAAAGAGCTACAGGCCATAAAACCAGACAACTTCCCAGGACAATGAAAAACGTATTACGGATCAACCTCTGGTACAGCAAATACCCACCATTACTTTCTTTTCCGGCCTGAATGGTAATCCCACTCTTATAGGATTTTGTAATAATAGTTAAAAACTGTTCTTTGCCGTCAATCTCAACCCTCAGCCAGATTCCAGCGACTTCAGAACTTAAACCAACAAGCCCCTGCAGACCATGCACACCAGCTTTTTCATCAACGAGAAAGACCTGATCATCACCCTGAATAATTCTGACAAAGGTTAGTCCCTGCAAGGAACTGCCACCCCTGAGATGAACGGTTCCAAAACTATTGTCCGGTGATTGGTGGAGAACCAGATAGGTATCCAGGAGTTCTTCTGTCTCTGCCCTCTCCAGAGCCTGAAGGTGAACACGAACGCTGAAAAGATAGAGCAGGGCCAGAAAAACACCGCCCAGCCAAAGGAGTAAAAAGACAGGCAAAGCTTTTTTTGATCTTGACCAGCCGACATCCTCCTTACTGATCTTTAAGAACATAACCCACACCTCTGACGGTATGTATCATTTTGCGCTCATAATCCTTATCCACCTTATTACGCAGTCTGCAGACCAGGACATCGACTACATTGGTTTGCGGATCAAAGGCATAATCGTACACCCTCTCAAGAATTGCTGTTTTCGATAGAACTATACCAGTATTACGCATCATATATTCCAGAAGTGCGTATTCCTTGGCCGGCAAATCAATCCTTTCCCCATTTCTGTAGACCTCATGCTTTAAAAAATCCATCTCCAGATCACCAACGGACAGCAGCATGGGCTGGGTGTTTTTTTTATCCCTTCGGATAAGAGCCTGAATTCGCGCTAAAAGCTCACTAAAGGAAAACGGTTTAACCATATAGTCATCCCCGCCCCTCTGCAGACCCTGAATTCTGTCATCAACCGACTGCTTTGCACTAAGAATAAGCACCGGAGTATTAATATCCTTATCACGCATTTTCCCAATAACAGTGAGACCATCGAGCAATGGAAGCATCAGATCGACAATTGCGGCATCGTAGGCAACACTTAAAGCACGATCCAATCCGGTTTGACCATCACCGCAGGGGTCCACACTGAACCCTGCTTCCTTCAACCCCTTTTCTATAAACGAAGAAATTTTTTTATCATCTTCTATTAATAAAATCCGCATAGCTTGCCTTTTAAATCTGGCGCCCATTGTCGTTAAGCATAATTACAGAGCAGTTACGACCCGTTACACCACCATCAGTACGGCTGGCACGCCTGTAGGAAAAATAGTCAGGAGAACAGCAGGTACAGATGGCCGCAGTCCGAATGTGCGACTCCACGAGACCAGCACAAACCAACTGGTACCTTGAAATCTGCCAAAAATCAAACCGGTCTCCACTCACCATAAACCTGTAAAAATCTTCGGGCAACTCTTTTTTGTAGTTAATAAATTCAGCACAACATGGCCCTAAAGACGGGCTGATTACGGCCCGGATATTTGCAGGTTTTGATCCATATTGTTCAGTCATCACCAAAATCGTACGTGCAATAATCTGCTGTACACTCCCACGCCAACCGCAGTGGATGGCTGCAATGACGTCCCTCTCAGGATCAAAAAGCAGTACGGCCTGACAATCAGCCTGTTGAATAACAAGACCAACATCTGTTTGATCAGTAACAAGTGCATCAACTCCATCAATTTCAGTGTCGCCCTCCAGTTGTGTCGACAAACAATAGACATTATTACCATGTACCTGTTTTGCAAAAAGAAGAGTAGAAACATCCATAGTAGTTCGAACTCTCTGCCTGTTCTCCTTCACATGTTTTTCTTCATCGCCCGAAATTTTACCGATGTTCAACGATGAATACCTGCCATCACTCACCCCTCCATATCTATCAAACATCTTATAATAACAATATGTTGAGTGCATTGAGGGAAAACTATTCAATCCTTTTCCAGCTAGGGTAACAACAGTCATTATCTGCCATTTAGAGAAGAGATCAATAAAAAAAGGCATGTTCACTCAGAGTGAACATGCCTTTTACAGTACAACTAACACCTTCTTCGACTACAAGTAGGTTGGATCTAACCAGGTCTAAAAGAACGCCTCAAAAGTAAGGTATATCTGATCCGCACTTTCAACAGGATCCTGTCCCATCATACCAAGTTTTGCGAGATCGCCTGAATCACCCAGGTCATACGGGTTGAAATTCCAGTCTCCGGAACCGGAATAATCATATTCGTAATGCTGATATCCCAGACGAACAAAGGTTTTGGCATATTTGGAGATCGCGTCGCCAGTAGGCAGATCCCAGATAGTGTATACCTCATAAACCTGACCTCTGGTGGCAAGCTTGGACTGATATATATCATCATGCCCAGGAGACATTGCTATCCAGTATTGTGAGCCGTAGTTAAATTCCGCACCAAACTTCAACCCTGCATCTTCAAGGTCGTAACGGGCACCGACATAAAGAGAATAACCATCTTTATTATCTGTAGTAGGACCAGTTGGGCTAAACGGATCATTAAAGAAACCATTGTCGTCCGGCATGGTCTCAGACCAGCCACCGGATACAAAATAATTCAAACCAACAATTTTATCCTGATATACTGCAGAAGTATGCAGGATATCACCAAGGCTTCTCCTATCACCAAAGCCGGTCATGGCGCCAAAATTAGCATCGATTATAGGATCTTGAAAATTGGGATAACTGAACACATCATAAGCCATAAAGGACTGGATGTACGCAAACCTGTCACCCTTTTTGATAATATCCCAGCTTAATCCGCCAAAATCCATATCTTTCATTGCAGTTGTCTCGTCCTGCAAACCAGCTTCAAATCCCCGGCCATAACAGAAACGCAAGCGGCTGGCACCCATTGCATCAACACCCCAGTTCCAGGCATAGCCAACAGAAAGACCATCAAACGGCCAATCCATAAAAGCCATTGGGGTTGCAAGACGTTCATCCAGTCCCATTCTCATCTGAGCAGGAGGCCCGTCGGTGGTAGGTCTACGGCCGATAGAGAACCACATTGGCAGGCCGCCAATGTTATTCCAGTTAACAAAGGCCCTGTCAACATAGAGCGCACTGCTACCCACTGGACTCCTGGTCACATTACCATCAAATAAGGGATACATCGCACCGCTGGCATCAGCAAAGGCAGATTGGTTACCCCAGGTCTTGTACATAGCCAGACGACCTTTAAATTCCACATTGTCAGTTGCTTTCACCCGCATATTCAGACGAAAGCGATTTGTGAATATGGATTCATTATCAAGAGTTCGGCCAAACACAGAATCAGCAGAATAAAAATCATAGCGAGCACGAAAATCGCCATAAAGCTTAAATCGGGCAGCAAGATCCCAATCCTCTGATCTGTCATCCAAACCCTCAAGATCTTCACCAAGACTTCCTACATTTTCATCAAGCTGCTTAACATTTTCAGCCTGGGCTGCCATAGCCCCCCGCAACTCATCAAGCTGTCGACTCAATTCCTCAATTTTCTGCTCAAGATCAGTTGCGTCAGCTCCGCCACCCGCCATAGCCAATGCAGGTAAAGCAAGCATACCGGCCAATGCTATGACCGAAATCTTTTTTATCATTTCACTCCTCCCTCAATTAATAGTACTTTCGACACCATCCCCTGTTCAGGATGACGGCAGAAACAAAAAATTACAAAAAAGCATTTAATTTAATAGTCGAATACCACATCTGTCATATTACTGTCAAGAGTTTATCAGAAAATGGACGGTTCTCACAAATTATTGCATCATTTTTCCGGTGTTTTATAATTCTATCCTTTCTTGCAAGCACGTACCCCGATTACCCTGTCGTATATCGTTAAAGATCAAAAGCAACGAACAACAAACACATAGGATGATGCTACCTGTGAACAGTTACAGTTCAGAGGTAATAAAGACATATGGTTATGCACCCCGTGAGTAGTTACCAAAATTGTTCATATATCGGTTACGTTTTTTTTGCTGTAATTGAGTCAGGTCTACAACCACAAGGCCATCCACGCAATTGTTAAAATCGGGATCAACATTAAAGTCGAGAAAGCGAACACCTCCCGGCTCACAAAGCTTCGAGTACTGATTGAATAATGTGGGGACAGCTGTGCCCATATTGTGCAGCAGAGCTTTAAGCTTTTTGAAATCTTTTTTCCGGTTTTCTCCACAAAAATTTCTGCCAATGTCATCTACAGGCATGGAAAAGACAAAAGGGTTTTTCGAAAAAACACCTGAATCGTCCGCGCCAAAATAGAGTTTATAATAATACACCAGTAAATCTTTTGCAGCCTGTGGCATACCACTGCTGATAGAGACGGGCCCGAACAGATAGCGAAAGTCAGGATTTTTCGCAAGAAAGGCACCTATTCCGTACCAGAGGTAATCGAGACTGCGTTTTTTCCAGTAACGTTGCTGGATGAAACTGCGCCCCAACTCAAGCCCCTGCACGAAAAAAGAGTGCGTATTGGAAGTGTAGCTGAAAAGGTTGTTCGTATAGAGGCCTTCTCTGCCATGTTTTTCAATAACCTTACAGGAATCAGCCAACCGATACGCACCAACAATTTCAAGATCGTTTTCGTCCCAGAGTATGAGGTGTTTATAGTAGGAATCAAAGTGATCCACATCTCGCCGTTTTCCAGTACCCTCTTCTACAGATCTGAAAGTAATTTCCCGCAGGCGACCAATCTCCCGCAATACGGGCGATGAAGCAGAATGCGAATATAAAAATATCATTTTTTTATCAGGCGTTTCCCCAATGAGATCTGCCTGATACAACGCCTTTTTCAAACTCTGACGTCGTTCAGGTCGTGCTAAAGCGGATTCTGTTTTAAAGATGGGTTTACGATCCCTACCGACTCGATAAAGATGCTTTTTAAAAAGTTTGGCTTTTTCCTTTGTGTTGATAGGTAACCGCTGGTAGGAAATGTAAGGAATAATTTTTCCTACTGTAAATCTGACTTGCGTGTCCCGGTGCCTGAACATCTCGTTTATAAGTAAAAACGTGGCCATCGGTTTATACACCATTGAAGCAGCATAAAACATGATTGAATTACGACCACTTATACGGACGGGAAGAATTGGAGCTTTTGCTTTATCCGCCAAGCGTAAAAAACCCTTATGCCACCGGCCATCTTTGACGCCGGACACACTGAGACGCGAGACTTCTCCTGCTGGAAAAATGATGACAGCTTCCTCGTTTTTCAAACTTTTTTCGATATCTCTTAGTTGACTTCTGGAGGTTGTCTTTCCCATATTTTCTACGGGCAAAAGGCAGGAGCGCAAGGGACGAAGGTGCATAAGCAGATCATTGGCAACTATTCTGACATCTGAACGTACCTCATGAATCAGTTTTAGAAGAGCAAGTCCGTCCAACGTCCCTATCGGATGGTTCGCCACAATGACCAGGCGGCCCTGCGATGGTATATTTTCCCTATCCCTGTCAGACACAACGTAACTAAACCGGAAATGCTCCATTACCTGTTCGACAAAATCCATACCTTCCAGATGAGGATAAGAATTATAAAACCTGCTGAAATGTTTTTCACGCAGCAATTGACGTAAAAGGGGCCGAAGCGGCGGACCAAAAACTGGACTGCGATTGAGGGCTGGATATTTATTTGCCAGTATTCCATTTACTGTAAACATTAGTGCCTTACTCCATAAATGAGTCTGTTAATTTAATAGGATTTTTGTCTGATATCGAGGCATATGAAAAATTTTGCCACAGGCATATAGTTGATATTCCGAGGATAAAATTTTTCATATAACGAAGAGATCGGGCAAA
>CAMZKN010000151.1 GCA_947311315.1 uncultured Desulfobulbaceae bacterium
TGATATCTCACAAGAAGATTTATAGGTCAATTAACTGTATCTTATTTTGAGCAATATGTCCAATTGTAAATGTAACCTTTTAAAGTTGTATAAGAACTGGGTTAGGGTTAAATCACCCTGTCCATTTAAGTATATTGCCCTGGTCAAAGAGATTGAATCTCCGGAAAATCCGGAAGGACTCGACAAACGTGTGTCACTAACACCCACTGACGTGGGAAAACTCTGTTCTGTCGGTGTTACGGTATCGGTCGAATCCGGTGCGGGCGAAGATGTCGGTTTTTCCAATGCAGACTACATTGCAAATGGAGCTGCAATAGAAAGTAAAAACGAAATCTATGCAGACAAAGATCTTATCATTAAGTTTAAGGGGCCTGCTCTTCAATCCATCCCTTTGATGAAAAAAGGCTGTACCCTTTTGTGTATGGCCCACTTCGATTCTTTCCCCGACAGAGCACAATTATTGAAAGATCACAAAATTAATGTAATCGCCATGGAGGAGATACTCGAGTCTCCAAAAATCCAGACCGACGAACAGATACTTGCCCGTGTGGCAATGGCGGAGGCTTTACAGCAGTTTCTTGATAGTGGGTCAATAGGGAAACTAAAAGTATTTGTCATTGGCTATAATGACAAACTGGCCGGAGCCGTCAGGCGTGCCGGCAACCGCAACCCGTATTCACTGCAAATTATACATACCAATGTCCGATTTACAGAATTAAAGGAAACTGGCCCCCAAACACTCTATTTTTACGACAGTCAACATTTGCATGCTGCAGACGATCTCCTGGGCGAACTCAAAAAACAGGGTTCCCACCTTTTTGATCTGCAGGAATTTGACAAAGAAAAAGGAAGAGAGGTAACTGCCTCATACAAAATTTCACATCCGCCCTTTGAGTTTGGCCTGCGACGTATCCAGTGCCTCCATGAAACAGGAAGGGCAGGTGCGCGATACGGCATCACACTGTTGAAAAAGAATAAACCGTCACTCTCCATTGCCGATGCCAATGTTGCTATCCTCGGATACGGCAATGTTGCCCGTGGAGCCATGCATGAAATCTCTGAGCAGGCCGTAAAAAACATCCATATTTTAGGGCCCACCCAGACAAGAAAAAAAAGAATTGATCACTGGCTGAAAGATGTTGACCTTGTAATAAATGGTGCAGAGCTACCCTTTGAGCTCAGGGGCAAAACATATCTGATAACCAACAACCATATCAAAAACATCATCCCCGCAGGCTCGGTGATCATAGATCTTGTCAGTGGCAGCGAAACAAATCGCAGCGCTGTGGAAGCTGTGCGCAGTGCTTCTTTTCTAACAGACCCGTTTTTTGTCCGTGACGAAATAACTCTTTCATCCTTATGGGGCTGGCCGATGATGGGTATGAATCTGGAAAGTACAAACAAATATTCAAGCCAGATCGTAGATGTACTCACAGGCAGGGAACAACTCCTGAAGGGATTGGACAATCTGGCTCCCGGTGTACAACGGGCATTGGTTTGTGGCCCTTTTTACAAACAAAGCATATAAGAGGTTCGACTCACTATGGCCCTTCTCACGCCAAAAGTATCCTACCGTTTTTACTTCATATTTCTTTTTCTTGCCTTTGGCATCGTCATTGCCCTTTTGACATCCCTCATTAATTACAATTTTGATGTACAGAACATCGAGTTGGAACTCGACAAGAAAGCCGACATTGAACGTATTCGTAAATATGAAGAACTGTCCCAATTCACAGAACGCCTCGAGCGATACGTAGCCTCATTGCGTAACAGTTCGGCTCTACAAGATTATATCAGACATCAAGATGAAGCAAGTATGAACACTACACAACAACTTTTCTACACAATCAGCAGCACCAACCCGGCCCTTATGCAGGTACGATTCCTTGATACACATGGAATGGAAAAGATTCGGATTGACTGGGACACCGCGCAACAATGGCCTGAGATTATACAACCAAAAGACCTGCAGGACAAAAGTCAGCGTTACTATTTTAAAGAGGCATCACAGGCACCGGCAAACAGTTTCTGGTATTCGAGACTTGACCTGAATGCTGAACATAAAAAGATTGAAATCCCCTACAAACCAGTTCTTCGGGTAGCGTCACCGGTCTATGTAGATCAACAGTTCGCAGGCATTGTAATTATTAACGTACATGCCAAAAGTTTTCTTGAAAGATTCAAGCAGAGCCCGTTTTTCAATGTGATCCTGGTTGACCATGATGGCCATTACCTTATGCATTTCAAAAATAAGTTTTCCTGGTCACGGTATCTGAATACCGGCCACACCCTGGCCGATGATTATCCTGATCGGATTGCAACGATTCTCAGTGACAATCAGCAACAAGACCTTATTTCCATGAAAACTCTGTATGCAGCACCTCTGAACGTAACTTCTCCAAAAGTGTTGGTAAAATAAAGCGTGCGTTCGAACCCCTGCCCTTGTATGATGGGAAGCATGAAAAGCACATTCGATCAACTCACCAAAAACATTCCCAAAGAA
>CAMZKN010000152.1 GCA_947311315.1 uncultured Desulfobulbaceae bacterium
AAATTATAGTGAGAATGGTGGACGATTGCTCTGGTAATCGTTACAAAATGGAACAGCAAATTCCACTTTAAAATTGCTTGATCGTGGTTTGATGTTGGGGGTAGGCGTAACCCAACTTTATCCCATTGTTTTGCCCTATACTATTACACCCAACAATAAATACTTGATTTTCTATAGCTCTAGCAATAATAAGGGCGCGCCAGTGTTGGATACGTGCGGCTGGCCACTGTGCTGAACAGATAAGTATGTCTGCACCCTGCTGGGTAAGAGAACGACATATCTCAGGAAAGCGAAGATCGTAACAGACAAATGCTCCAAAGCAGCCCTTATTCGTGGTAACTACTGTAGGTGCACGCAAAGATTTGTTAAAAGCAATTTCCTCACCTGGGAAAAGATTTATCTTTCTGGATTTATTGTAATAGTTATCGGAATCAACAACCTTCAGCGTATTGAAATAACGCCCCGTTTTTCCATTAATCTTTTCCGGTGACGATCCTGCGATAAAAATACTAAACCTTTTGGCAAGGTTCAGTATTTTTTCATCCAGTAAATCAAGGTCATCCCGTAAATTGCCGAAATAATCATAAGCAAATCCGGTGGGCCATAACTCAGGGAGGACGCATAAAGTGTCTGGTGGAGGTGCAAGATCTTCCAGAAGTCGTTCAACGGTAGCTATATTTTTTGAAATATCACCTTCGATCACAGAAAATTGAATAACCGCTGCATGTGTAATTTTTTTATTGCAATGCATAGCGTGTTGATTATGGGATTTTCACAATGAGTTGAGAAAGGTTTACGGTCTGTATTGTATCATTGAGATACAATTGTAGTTCAACTCCAGATTCTTTGATTTTTTGAGTTTCTTTCTTTAAAGGAACCGAATCAAGAAGTTGTAGGCACCAGAGAGCAAGCCCCGCAACATACGGATCAGATGAATCAAGATAAGCGATAATATTGGGGGTGATCTTTAAGGCAGACATCTCTTTTTTATGTAACTGACATAACCGGCCTATCCCCCATAAAAGACCTCTTTGCAAGGTTGGCAGTTCTATATAGTTACCGTCCTGATAAAGTTCTTCACCATCTTCGCAGGAATATGATATCAGCATATGCAGATATTCACTTCGCAATTGCGTATTATGGCACATAACTTCTGCCATTGACTCAGGAGAGCCCCAGCCTATGCCACCAGATTCATCGTTGAGAGACCAGAGAAAACGACGCATTACAACACGTGCTGACTCAATATTTTTTTCTGCAAGTGCAGGAACGACCTTGCCAAAACACAGCACACCATTCCATCGAACCCTTTCCTCTGGATGGCACAACGACATAAAAAGCGGATTAAGAACGAGGTGAGTCGGATACTGTTCAAGTGAGCGCCATATCCTGTCACAATCAGTATCCTGCAATAACGAAAGAACTTCTTTTTTAAGTTGTCTTCTCTTCATCTTCCCTGTCCATTTGAATAAAGTGAATAATACAAACAGTTATAATCACTTTTAAAACAGGAACAAGAAAATCAGGGTTATATGTCATCCAGACGTTTCATACCTTCCATTAGCATGGCCATAAAACCACCTATAACATCAAACTTTTCCTCTTCTGAAGTCAACCCCTGGCTGAATTTGAAACGCCCCCGGTCAAGCGATAATATTTTATAAAATGCGTCTTTGCCGTTCAACCCTTCAATTTCAGCATAAACCAGCTCGCCTTCATTGAAAACAATACTTCCCTTATCTTCGTCATACTCAAGGTTTAGATGACCTGTTTTTTGATTGGCATTAATCATCTGGCACAGTTCGACAGCCGATATATCAGATAATTGGCCAACCATTCCTGAAGCCAGTTCTTCTGCTCTCAGTATATTCATTTTAGTAATTCTACTCACTAACAGTTTGTAGAAAAACACCTGTAATGCAGGAAATCTATTGAGAATGTGTCTGAAGTTTTTTTGACTCAATACTGCGATTTGGCACGGCTCAGCAGCCATTATTGTAGTAGATACTCTTTCACCAGAAAGAAGGCTCATTTCACCAAATACTTCACCCTTGTGTAACTCGGCCAGAGTTATACCACGATCATCAATTACTTCTGCCTTTCCCGAAAGCAAAATGAACAGCCTATCCCCCGGGTCTCCTTTCTGGGTAATGGGGAATTGCCAAGGATAATCGGACATTTCAAGTAAGGTGGCGAGATCAAGAAGATCTTCATCTGACAGAACCGAAAAAAGACCGATGGAACGAAGGAGACCAGCAAATTGAACAGTGCCCTGGATTTTTTCCCTCCGTTCGGCTGCAACCAGCAGCTTCATCTGGAGCGTTGCAAATCCTTTTTCCTTTTTAAATTCGAAACGTATCAAGCCTGTACAGCCTCCACATTCAAATTTATTTTTCCCTTCACCTCTCTTGGAATATCCCTCGTAACTACTGTCGGCCGTGGCAATAACCACCAATTCTCTGGCAAGCGTCATGCATGTTGGTTTACCTGCAGGAAGTGTCAATATGCCTTCATTAATATTCATCTCCTCACGAACATGATAGAGAGGACAATGATTTTCCTCGGTAATTATAAATACGCCGTTTCTAAACTGCATAGACCTATTCCAATTATATAATCTGTGAGTGAATCTGACTTTGTCAGACGCAGGATGAAAAGTAAATAGAGCAGTTAATCAGATCTGCCAAATAAGAGATATATAACAAAACCCAAAACAATCGCACCACCAAAAACAACCGGTAAAATTTTTTCAATTTGAACTATATCACCAACAAGCAAAGTGTTCATATAGCTTGTACCGGTCACCCACCAGACGCCTACAAAAATAGCGACAATAATAAGATCTCTCCAACTTTGTTTGTATAACATGTAGCAGATCATCGAACCAAATGGCACTATAAACCAGGGATTTGTAAAAAGGCCCGCTGCGTCAACATCTTTTATCTGCTCCTGTAGATGTGTTGAACTCCACCAACTACCGATTTTATCTAACATTTCCATTATATTACCCTATTATAAATGCACTAAGAAATTCACGAATGTTCATCAACAAACACTATTCGTTTTTCATAATAATAAGAGTTACTTAAATTTTCACCAATTTTCCCTTTAAAAAGTCATACCCATCTCCATAAAAACAAATACTTGCTTTTAATGGCGTCCTAAAGTCGCTTTATAAAAAGAATACATGTAAGATGAAACTCATTCGAAAAATTTACTTGCAGATATCATTTTATACTTCCCGGATAACAGTGCATATGACCAACTTTAAATCAGAACCAATGTATCGCTACCTTCTCATTCTCACCCTGTGTGCAACCGGCGGCGTCCAGGCGTGGCGCACACTTTTTGATAATTTTGCCGTCAATATCATTCACCTGGACGGATACCACGTTGGCATTCTTCAATCCCTCAGGGAAGTTCCCGGTTTTCTTGCACTTCTTGTTGTTTATGTCCTTCTTTTTATCAAAGAATACAAACTTGCAGCTGCGTCAGTTCTTATAATGGCAATAGGCATCGCCCTTACCGGTTTTTTCCCTTCGTTTTATGGAGTCGTCTTTACAACGTTATTGATGAGTTTTGGTTTTCACTATTTTGAAACTGCAAATCAGTCACTTACTCTTCAATACTTCACGAAACAAGAGGCACCATTGGTGTTTGGTAGACTTCGAAGTCTCTCTGCTGCATGCAATGTTGGCATTGGTATTTTCTTTCTGCTCTTTGCACCTCTGCTCAATTATACCTCTATGTATCTTATCATAGCAGCGGTCATCATTCTCGCTGTTCTGTGGGCTATGCAATATAACCCGACGAAACGTGATCTCCCTTTGCAAAGAAAAGAGATGGTTTTCAGAAAACGTTACTGGCTTTTTTATCTGCTCACTTTTTTTTCAGGTGCAAGACGACAAATATTTATGGCGTTTGCGGTTTTTCTGCTCGTTAAAAAATTCAACTTTACTGTTCAGGAAATAGCCGCTCTGTTTTTACTGAACAATTTTGTCAACTACTTCCTCAGTCCGTTTATAGGGAAATGCATAGTAAAATATGGGGAACGAAAAGTTCTCTCACTTGAATATTTAGCTCTTATTTTTATTTTCTGTGGTTATGCTGCTGTTGAAAATAAATATCTGGCTGGTTTACTGTATGTCGCTGATCATATATTCTTTAATTTTGCCATTGCTATCAAAACCTTCTTCCAGAAAATTTGCGATCCAGCTGACATAGCACCAAGCATGGCCGTCGGCTTCACTATAAACCATATCGCAGCTGTTATTCTCCCCACAGTTGGCGGGTTACTCTGGCTTATTGATTACAGAATCCCATTTCTACTGGGGGCATTTCTCTGTATTCTGTCATTTATATCCGTGCAGTTTATTTCGGGTCAGATATTGAAAACCCGGCATGATTCACAATAATTATTACAGTATTGATCTGGATCGAGAAACTACAACAGCCTCTATTCTATAATTCACAGTTTGATGCTATCTTAAGTTAAATCATGCTTATTGTCTCTTTCACAATTACAAGGAGTAAAGTACTAAGGTGAATTCCGCAAAATCAAATATAATTCTCATCGGAATGCCTGGTTCAGGTAAAAGCACTGTCGGTGTGATTCTTGCTAAACAACTAAAAATGCAATTTCTGGACACGGATATCCTGATACAAAATCATACCAACAAAACGTTACAGGAAATTGTAAATACTGATGGACACATGGTACTCAGGCAAATAGAGGAAGAAGTTCTTTTGGGTATTCAATGTAATAATCATGTTATCGCCACAGGGGGAAGCGCCGCCTACAGCGCGCCTGCCATGAACCATCTGAGATCTGGTGGAACTGTTATTTTTCTCCATACCGAATTATCAGCCTTACAGACACGTATTGACAATTATGAGACCAGAGGACTTGCCAAAAGACCTGATCAGACCTTACTTGATTTATTCGATGAACGAAAAGTTCTCTATGAGAGATTTGCTCATATCACAGTGGAAAGCACAGGATTCACGCAAGATCAAGTCTGTTACGACATAGATAAACAGTTGCGAAAATATTCTTAGACGTAAACGATCATGACTCATTCATCATCAAAAAACAACAGAGGCGGTGCACCGCAACTGCAATTGGTGTCACGTCTGCAAAAAGAACTTAACACTATGAGCATGATGGTCATACTTTACTGCAACGACCATCACAACACGTCAAAAGGACAACTTTGCCACAAATGTTCTGACTTAATCAAATATGCAGGTAAGAGGCTGTCTCACTGCCCATTTCAATCCAACAAGCCAACCTGTGGGAAATGTACAGTTCATTGTTATAAAAAAGAAATGAAGAATCATGTGAAAGTAATTATGCGATACTCCGGCCCGAAAATGATATGGCATCATCCTCTCGTAGCCATAAAGCACCTTTTTGATTCGACCAGAAGACCTTTAACGCCACCGCATTCAAAAAAATAATTGAAACCGTTTTTTTCAAACGACGATAGAGGACACTTACCATGAAAACACTCATAACCGGAGCATCAGGTCTTGTTGGCAGTAGCCTGGTTGAATATCTGTTTCAAAAAGGCCATTCTATCCAATGCCTCAAACGTGACTTAAAGCCAGAAAACAAGCTTTTCTGGGCAACAGAAACTTTACCCGCAAATACCGATACAGTTTTCGACACTGTCATACATCTTGCTGGCGAAAATGTTGCGGATGGCCGATGGTCAAACAGGAAAATGCATAAAATATTACAGAGCAGAATCGAGGGCACTCGAGAGCTCGTTGATTATATTTCACTACTTCCAGTGAAACCAAAGGTTTTTTTATGTGCATCAGCTACAGGCTATTATGGTAGCAGAGAAGACGAAATTCTCGATGAAAACAGCTCTTGCGGAGAAGGTTTTCTGGCGGACGTGTGCAGACAGTGGGAAAAAGAAACCCAGAGGCTAACGACCATGAATATAAGAGTTGTTAACCTGCGTTTTGGTATGGTTCTGAGCCCAAAAGGGGGGGCTTTACAAAAAATGATACCACCATTTAAAGCAAAACTCGGTGGGATCATCGGTGACGGCGAACAATTTATCAGCTGGATAAGCATAAGAGATCTCCAGCAAATAGTAGACTTTATAATTAATACCAAGCAGATCAAAGGGCCTGTAAATATTGTAAGCCCAATACAGACGACCAACAGAGAATTAACCAAAACGCTGGGGAAAGTTCTCAACTGCCCGACATTTTTTAGAATCCCTGCTTTTCTTGTAAAAATAATTTTTGGCAGGATGGCAAACGAAATGCTGCTGGCCAGCACTCGAGCCTATCCGCAGGTACTGTTGGAGAATGGCTACGAATTTACAGACCAGTCTCTGGAAGCAGTGCTCGAGTTTTGCACATCCTGAACTCAGGGTGATTTAACCCTAACCCAGTTCTTATACAACTTTAAAAGGTTACATTTACAATTGGACATATTGCTCAAAATAAGATACAGTTAATTGACCTATAAATCTTCTTGTGAGATATCAT
>CAMZKN010000153.1 GCA_947311315.1 uncultured Desulfobulbaceae bacterium
ATTTTCTTTGTCTTCTTTGGGAATGTTTTTGGTGAGTTGATCGAATGTGCTTTTCATGCTTCCCATCATACAAGGGCAGGGGTTCGAACGCACGCTTTATTTTACCAACACTTTTGGAGAAGTTACGATCCCCATAGGTGACTGCTCAATAATATTCGTTAATCGCTCACTGCTTGATCGCAGAGCTTCTTCAGTTGACTGCTGCTTGGCAATCTCACGCTCCAGTTTTTCTGTTCGTTCCTTAACAAGATCTTCAAGGTGATTTCGATATTGCTCAATATCATGGAAGCTTTTCCGCAGCCGTTTGATCATCTGATTAAACAGCGTGCCCAGCTTACCAATATCATCATCGCTATAAATATCCACATAGGTGTCAAGATCACCATCAACGATGGTACGCACGGATCTTTTCAACTCATTTATTGGCCGGGTGATCATATTAGATAAAATAATAACAGCCGCAATTCCAATAAGAACTGCAAGTATCGACACCATAACAGACAGATACTGCAATGTGACTATTTTTCTGTCACTCAGGATCTGTTGCTGCTCCAGAGAACGGGACATTGCCCCGGAAAAAAAATTCCTGGCCTTTTGCATATCAAGAGCTGAAGTGGACAATTTCCTTTTTTCTGCTGCAAACTGATTAAAAGCATTCAGGTAAAGTGTCGCAATCTTGGCTATTCTAAAAGCTTTCAGTTTATATGTACTGCTCACCTGTCCCTGCTCAATGTCACTGGCCTGCGTTCTAATCGCATGAACTGCGTTATTGACAACCTTTACGGCACCCTCTTCACCCAAAAGGAGATAATCCTTTTCGCCAAGCAGTACTTTTCCCACCAGATATATTATCTTTGTTACTTTTTTCTGCTCCGAAAGCTCCTCTATTTTTGTAGGTGCGAGGGGAATTTGATAATTCTGTTCCTGGAGTAACCTTTTATCTGTATCGATAAGTTTTCCGGCATTGAGTAGCAGACGATCTGATTCCTGAAGCAGACGACTTTTCATAGTTTGCATGGTTACGCTTGCATACTTGTACTTTGAGAAACTCTTTTCATACTTTCCCAATGCGGAGAGAGCATCCTGTATGATCGAGAAGTGCTGCGATGTCTCTACTTGAGGAGAGAGTGTATTTATGCGGATCTTCAGATCAACCAATAAGGTGTCGACCGCTCTTGAATGTGCAATATTTTCTGTTGATCGGTAGGCCTGTTCTTCTTGAACAATTTCCTGGAATCCTAAGACAATTTCGGAAATCAAACTACTTGCAACCTTCTGTGCTCGAAGAGCGCTCCCCATTCCCCACCAGTTTGTCAGGGCTACAACAATGGTAAGAAACAAGACACTTGAAAAAGCAATTATGAGTTTATTCTTAAATATCATGGGAAATTAAAAAGGATTGCTCTTCTTTTTAGCAAACAGTGCAGTCGTTTCCTGATCAAGGTCTTTCAAAATATTTTTATATTGTTCAGGATACGCAATAAGTTCATTGAAACTGTCCAGTCCCTCTTCTGCAACAGGCGTTGGTGTTGCCAAGTCGTAATTAAAGGCCCAGTTCGAACTCTTTTTGATTTCATTTAATAGTCGCTGTTTCAAAGGAGAGTAAAATTCACGAGGTACTTTCTGGCTCGGTGCCAGAGCCCCTGAACCGGAACTCATAAACTCTTGAGGACGTGTTTCAGCAAAATAGGCTAATACAGTTTTAGCAAACTCATGATAAGTGGATTCCCGGGTCAGGACGATGCCGTCTATTGGCCCTAATAGACTGTCAACCACACCTTTATTAATGACAGGGAAGGTAAAATAATCAAGATCTACTCCTTCTTCAGCATTACATGGTTTGCTGGTGAAGAGTTGTATGGCCCAGGTACCCATAAGTGTCACTGCGGCATCTCCCCGACAGACCATTTCTGTTGCCTCCACCCAGTCGATTGTATTGGCATTCTGATTAAAATAGCCTTTACCAAGCATTTCGGCCCAGATTCGATAGGCTTCTATCACTTCAGGATCAAGATACGAGGCTTTTCCCTGCATCAGGGCCGACCGATATTCCGGGCCTGCAGTACGCAACAATAAATAATCAAACCAGAACTGAGCAGGCCAGCGTTCCCTGGCGCCAAGAGCTATGGCTGGCAATCCCCTTTCTTTCAACGTCTGGCAAAACAACAAAAACTCCGGCCACGATGACGGTGGACTAAGTTTTTCCCTGGCCAGGAGTTTTTTATTATAAAAGAAAACAACGAGGTGCTGGGTTATTGGTAGCAGGTATTTTTTACCGTTATAGGTGCTTGCCGCCTCAACAATTGCAGGTGTAAACTGACCTTTTACAGAAATCTCCTGCCACAGATCATCGAAAGGTTCAAGTTGATTCTGATCGACTAACGCCTGAGTTTTTGCACCGGCCCAATACGTAAAGAGTTCGGGTGGATTGCCGTTTGAAATTGTGTAATGAATCATGGATTTAAATGCTTCATGATCCAGTGCGTGAATAGTGACCTGTTCACCGTGGTTACGCTTATTGATCTGGTCTATCATTTCCTGGATACCACCACCAAAAGATCCCGAGAAATAGTGATACAGGCTTATTTCTTTCGAAGGCTGCGTCTGTGGCAGAACAGGGTTCGACTGGTCATCCTTTTGAAAAGTCAAAACAGTGAATACAACAAGAATCAGGAACAATCCCAAAAAGATAAGGGGTTTTATCGTAACTTCTCCAAAAGTGTTGGTAAAGTCCATTCTAACCGTCGCATAGCATCTTACGAAAATCTTTAACCAGTGGAAGGCCATACATAGCTTTTATTGAAGTGAGTTGTTTTTGTGTTTTGTTG
>CAMZKN010000154.1 GCA_947311315.1 uncultured Desulfobulbaceae bacterium
CTGCTCACAGGTGCTCCATATTCGTGCAGGCACATTTGCCCGTCATAGCCCCTCTATACCGGCAAATGTGACCGTGCGAAGATGGGGAGCCTGTGAGCAGTTACCAATAATAAATAGCATATTGACCATATAACAGTTAGGAAAAAAACCGAACCAGTCAGGCAGTAAAGCGCGCCACCGTATTGTGTTGTTGGAGAGGGAATAAACACTCCAGGAAGGACAACTCTTCCAACGCGACTCTGATTTGCGTGCAGGTTGAGAAACTCATTCTATAGTCCCGGCAACCCGTAACGAATCGGCCAGAATCTCAACTACAAACTTCGCCTGTTCCAGCGAATCGTGCTGCAACAGATTGTCCTGAATATGCATGACACAGGTTGGGCAGGCCGTGGCCACATAATCAACATTTGCATCCTGGATATTTTTTACCTTGTGGTTATTGATCTTTATCGACGTATCATAATGGGTCAGACAATAGCTGCCGGCACTACCACAACAGACCGCCGCATCCTTCATCTCTATAAATTGTACACCGGGAATTCTCTTTAGTATATTACGTGGCTCAGCACTGATATCCTGTCCACGCACCAGATGGCAGGGGTCATGATAGGATACTTTGTAATCCAGTTTCCCTAGTTCATCTTCTTTAAACTTGATCTCCTCTTCTATAAATTCATTGATATCGTACACCTTGTCACAGAATTGACGAAGTTCTTCACTATCATCCATGAACAGTTTTATCTCTTTTTTAAGAGCAAGGCCACATGAAGAACAGGCAACGACAATGGCATCGAGATTATATCGTCTGAAAAGATTAAAATTATGTTCCATAAGCATACGGGCACCATCATAATCACCGTTGGCAAGGACAGGTGTGCCACTGCATTTCTGCCCCTTGGGAATAACAACCTCATAGCCGTATCCCGTGAGGATATCGACGACGGACTTCACCACATTGGTATAGATGAGATTACCCGCACATCCGGTAAAATAGCCGATCCGTTTAATCGGTTGACCTTTTTTTGATGGAACTACCTCTGGATACTGACTCTGCCCAGTTCGCAGGGCAAGGGTCGGGAAAAAACGTCGTTTAGAGAAACCAAAAAGTGGGAACAGATACCGGGCCGGATTTTTGGGACCAATACCAAAGAGCAGTCTATGCACTACTCCAACACTGATTGCCCCAATTGTTGTCGGCCATTTACGCCAGATGATCTGACGAAAGATAAGTGCTTTGAAAAATCCAAGCCCCTCTTTACAGGTAATATACCAGCGGAGGCGTAGTACTACATGTTCCGGGCTGACTCCTGCCGGACAATTCGCCGAACATGTTTTACAGTTAAGGCACTCATTGATTGCATCTTTTACTCTGTCTGTGATCTGCAGATCGCCCGATACAATTTTTTCAGCGAGTTTGTTTTTACCACGGGCAACATAAAGCTCATTGCCAATTTCTTTAAAAACCGGACAGACACTTCGACATTTGCCACACTGCATACATTTTTGAAATTCTTTGGCCGCTTCCAACAAATGTGTTTCCGCCGGGCCGATATGTTTTTGATATATCATCAGAACAAATTCTCCTTAAACGGGGGTGAAATCAAACATCTTTCCGGGATTGAGAAGATTTTCCGGGTCAAATGTTCTTTTGATATCGCGCAACACTGCAATACCTGCGGCGCCAATCTGGTCTTCAAGAAAAGGTTTTTTCTCAAGGCCGATTCCGTGCTCCCCAGAGATTGTACCTTCAAGATCAATTGCCAACTCAAAAAGCTCTTTCACCGCTTTTTCTGTACGAGCCATTTCATCACTGTCATTCTTATTAATCAAAAATGTGGGATGAAGGTTGCCATCTCCAGCATGGCCGAATATGCCAACCTGAAGGTCATATCTGGTGGCTATATCGACAATCCCTTTGACCATTTCCGGTAGTTTTGAACGAACCACAGTGGCATCTTCCAGAATAAGATTGGGTTTCACATTTGCCAGAGCGTTAAGCGCTACCCGGCGACCTTCAAAAAGAAGGTCACGTTCGGAAGCGTTGGTAGCCATGGAAAAATCACGTGCCCCGTTTTCTGAAACGGCCACTTTAATTTTTTCCATTTCTCCAATTGCAGAACCTTTCTCCCCGTCGGTTTCAATAAGCAGTACCGCTTCGGCGTCCCGCGGAAGATTACAGTCTTTAAAATTCTGGATGGCATTGATAGTAGT
This sequence comes from uncultured Desulfobulbaceae bacterium, assembly GCA_947311315.1. Lineage (GTDB taxonomy): Bacteria > Desulfobacterota > Desulfobulbia > Desulfobulbales > Desulfocapsaceae > Desulforhopalus_A. Next base: position 2,212 of record CAMZKN010000154.1, read on the forward strand.
ATTGTCCATAAATTCCATGGTAGACGGGGTAACGCCAGCCGCAATTATTGCTGCAACAGAACGGGCCGCGTCATCAAGAGTGTTGAAAATTGCCAGAGCTGATTCCCGGTGTGCAGGGATGGGCAGAAGGGCCAGGGTCACTTCGGTGATGACACCCAGTAAACCTTCACTGCCGACAAATATCGGTTCAATATTGAATCCGGCGACATGCTTAACACATTTACTGCCGATGGTGACAATATCCCCTTTGGGAAGAACAACCTTGAGCATTTTTACATAATCTTTCGTTACACCGTATTTTAAACCACGGAGTCCACCCGCATTTTCAGCGATATTGCCACCAATTGTGGAGAATGCAACACTGCCTGGATCGGGGGGGTAAAACAGGTTTGCGACTGCAACAATGGGGTCTATGTCGGCAGTGGTAATACCTGTTTCAACAGTAATAAGGCGGTTTTCCGGATCAAAATCGATCACCTTCTGCATTTTATCGAGCACAAGGACTACACCTTTTTGAATCGGAACAGATCCACCGGAAAGCCCGCTGCCCTGCCCCCTTGGGGTCACCGGGATATGCTCCTTGTAGGCAAATTTCATCAATGCACTGATCTGCTCGGTTGTCGTGGCAAAAACTACGACTTCCGGCAGTGCTTCCGCATGGGACGCATCGTAGCTGTAACTCATCAGATCTTCGGGCTCGCTCAAGGTATTGTCCTTGCCAAATATCTCTACCAGCTCTTCCAGTTGTCTTTTATTCATAGGTCTATTTCTCAGGTTATTTATCTGTTTTTACAATTGCAGCGGCAAGAAGCTCGATAGTATGAACACAACGTATCGAGCCGTTTGCTTTTCCCATGGCTCCTTTCAACATCATCATGCAACCGGGGCAATCCATGGCCACCGTTTTCACACCAGTCTCAGCAATGGCTATAACTTTGTCAGTAGTTATCTGTTTTGAAATCTGTGGGTGACTAAGAAAGGAATAGGTACCGCCAAAACCGCAGCAACGATCACTGTTTTTCATCTCGGTGACCATAAAACCAGCGGATTGCAATAAATTTCGCGGTTCCTGCCACACATTATTGCCACGTTTAAGGTGGCAGGAATCATGGTAGGTTACATTTTCACCCGTAATCAGATTCTCCAGCCCACTAATCTTTTCCGACCCGTTCAATATTTTCTCAATAAACAAAGATGCATCCATTGTTTTCTCTGAAAGGGTTTGTGCTTTTTCAGACCAATCAGGATCATCCGACAACCGTTTAATAAAATCACGTTTTACACCCATGGTACATGTCGGACAGATACTCAACACATAGTCAACTTCGGCGTCTGAAAATGCCCGCACACTCTGTTTGGCAAGGTCGATGCCTGTTTCACTATCACCTGCATAGAGGGCGGGTATCCCGCAGCAGTTCTGTCCTTTTGGAAAAACTACTTTTACTTGAAGTCGGTTAAGAACACGGATAAGGGCGACACCCACTTCAGGATAGACAAAGTCAGCACCACAGCCGACAAAAAAGCCCACTGTATACTGTGGATTTTCGACATGTTGTTCAATGGTATCAAAAATATCTCGGAATGATTTTTCAGCAACTGCGGGAAGATCCCGCCATTCCGTAAAATCTTTTGCCATAAAATGCAGGGGTAAATGACGGATAATAGGTGGAGAATCGCCGCCACTGACTTTACTGATAATGGGTTTCTGTAGTTTTGATGCAGCCCGCACCATGGAGTGGAAGAGGGATCGGTTTTTCATAATTGCCTTAAAAGCCACATTTTTGATAACGCCCATCCCGTATTTACCAGTGACCTCATTACGCAGGTGAAGAATTATTTCTTCCAGATCTATACCGGACGGGCAAACAGCGGAACATGACCTGCAGCCAATACAGGCCCGGGTGAGTTCTTTTGCTTTATCAAGTCCCTCATAGAAAGCAGTGAGAATAATGCCTATTGCAGAAATATAGATGGAACCGAAAACATGACCTCCAACAGTCTGATAGACTGGACAAACATTGGCACATGCACCACACTGGATACAGCGAAGTGCGTCCCTGCATGCTTTTGATTCGTACAGTTTTTCCCGACCACCGTCGATTAAAATAATGTGCTGTTCTTTCTTTTCTCCATCTGTGGGGACGGTGCCGCGAATCCAGGTAATATAAGAGGTAAGTAATTGGCCCGTAGCGTTTCGCGGTAATAGACGGGTTATTTTAATCGCGTCTTCAATGGTTCGTACCAGCTTATGGACACCTGCAAATACAATATGTACTCTTGGTAAAGTGGCACATAACCTGGCATTACCCTCATTGGTAACAAGGCCAATTCCACCGGTTTCGGCGACAAGAAAATTCGCTCCGGTGAGACCTATATCAGCATCAAAATATTCTTTTCGTAGCTGCTCACGAGCAACGTTGACCAACGTTTTGATTTCCGGTGAGAGTTCTTTTCCCGTCTGTTTACTAAAGAGTTTTGCAACGTCCTCTTTGAACATATGAATCGCTGGCATAACCATGTGACTTGGACGCTGCCCGGCCAGCTGTACAATCCATTCACCAAGATCTGTCTCGGCTGTACGAATTCCAGCTGCTTCAAGAGCCCTATTCAGGTGCGCTTCTTCTGAGACCATCGATTTAGATTTTACAATCAATCTGGCCTTGTTTTTTCTGGCTATATTTATCACATAATCATTGGCCTCCTGCACATCTTGAGCGACAAAAACTGTGGAACCCGCTTTTTCCGCATTTGTGATAAATTCTGTAAGGAGTTCTTTTCTATTAATGCGAACTTCATCCTTGATATCCGCCATTTCCCTGCGCATCTCTTCGAAATCAAGACCATGAAAAGCGTTTTGTCTCGCTACAAGATATGCATCACCAAACAGATGCAGTGCTTCACTCAATTTTGGGTTCTTGATTGCAGTGTCAATACTCTTTTTAAAGGTTGCATCACCCGCCATAATCCTCCCCTCCTAATTTTCCATCATGTCATCGGAAATTCCATCGACAAGCAGAATGTGCAGTTCTCTCGGGCCATGACAACCTATGGTCAGCACCCTTTCAATGTCTGCAGTTCTACTCGGCCCCGTGATATAGGCCACAAAAACAGGATCATTTCCGGCATGGAAAACATTCATCGGGGCTGCTGCGGCAAGGTTATCTTTAAGAATTGTTGCAGGGTCAACGAGAATAAAGTGTTTTTCCGGTAAAGTGGTTGCCAGCCGAATGTCTTCAGCTGTACTTTCCAGAACAATTGTCCCAGTATCAGCAAGCGCAAAATTTGAAAAAGTCACTCCAGCTGCAGGAACATGATCTGCCCCACGAAAATCTCCCTTAAAAACATTAACTCCAGAGCTGGAAAGAAGTCTCGCGAGCCCATGCTTCTCAGCAAGAAAAGTTGAAGGCACAAGAGTCTGCCCGGAAACCTGTGATGCGATATACCCAGCCACACTCTGTAAATCCACAAGCTTCACGGTTTCGGCTCCTACCTTTCCAGCCATTTCCATGAATTTTTCAACCTGTTGCTGATTCGACATATTTTTATTCCTTCAAATGATTATTTAAACATTTATGCCCAGCCTTTCAGCCACCAAAAAACAGCGTTGGCAGAAAGGTTACGATTGACGGGAAAAAACCGATAATCACTAATCCGAGTATCTGCAAAACAACGAAAGGAAGAATGCCTTTGTAAATATGTCCCATGGTATATCCTTCCGGGGCCACACCCTTGAAATAGAACAATGCATAACCAAAAGGAGGCGTCAAAAAAGAGGTCTGTAGATTGACACAGAGCAGAATAGAGAACCAGAGTGGATTAAAATCAAGCTCCATGGCAATTGGCATAAAAATAGGTACAGTGACCAGCAGAATAGCAGCCCAGTCGATAAACATACCCATAATAAAGACAATACCCATCATTATCAGTAGTACCATCCAGCGATTAAGTCCGGAACCGACAAGTACGTCCGCAACCACATCACCGCCACCCATGGAAAGGAAAACCGTACTGAAAAATTTTCCACCGATAAAGAGCATCATGACCATAGCTGTGGTGTTCATGGTGGCATGGGCAGATTCCTTCATTACCGTCCAGTTGAAATTACCACTAAAAATTGCCAGAATCATGGCACCCAGCGCTCCAAGGGCTGCCGCTTCCGTCGGAGTAGCAACGCCGGCCAGGATGGTACCCATCACCGCCAGAATCAAGGCCATAGGAGGCAATAGAGATTTGAGCGTCAGAATGATCTTCTGGCTGGTGCTCCATTTTGAAGCTTCTTCTTTAGTTATGGGAGGGCCAAGTTTGGGATTAATATTGCAGCGAATGAAAATATAAATAAAATAGAGTGCAGCCAGAAGCAGACCGGGGAAAATCGATCCGGCAAAAAGGTTGCCCACCGAGGTTTCTTTAAGCCCCGTCAAACCACCATAGACGACCATCATAATCGATGGTGGTATCAGAATACCAAGGGTTCCAGCCGCGCAGATAATTCCCGCAGAAAGTTCTTTTTGATACCCTCTCTTCATAAGGGCAGGAGTCGCAAGAAGACCCATGGCCACGACTGAAGCACCAATAATTCCTGTGGTTGCCGCAAATACCGTACAAACGACAACCACCGCAAGCCCAAGTCCGCCTTTGAGACCACCCAGCACGACAAAGAGCGTTTCAAATAATTTGTCGGCCACTTTTGACCGATCAAGTAACTGGGCCATGAGAATAAAAAGCGGGATGGCAACAAGAACATAGTTGTTCATCAAGCCCCAGGTATTGTTGGCGAACATGTTGAACAGTCCGGCCACATCGAACCCATTATCTATCAGACCAAAAAGAGTAGCCACCGCCGCCAGCGTGTAAGCGAGTGGATGTCCAAGGGTAATAGCTACGATAAGAGTTGCAAACATTGCAACGGTAAGTATTTCTGGGCTCATCTTTACCTCTCTTCTTTACCAAATAGAATCTGCAGGTCGTGAATCAGATTGGAAATACCCTGCAGCAGGAGAAACAGAAAACATAACGCCATAATTATTTTAAAAGGATATATCGGTGGTGCCCAGCTTGTAGAATTCAATTCAAGCCCTGCGACGGAAGTTGCGGCAAATTTAGCAGACCAAATGGTCATACAGATCATAACCGGCATAAAGAAAACAAGAGTGGTCAGAGTTCTGAAGAAGGCTCTGACTTTTTTGGGTGCCAGCGAAGTAAAAATATCCACCTGCACATGCCCTTTATTAACCTCTGTGTAGGAGATACCGAACATATAGTGCATACCGTAGAGAAAGGCTGTGGCCTCAAAACCCCATATTGTTGGGGAATTAAACCCATAGCGTATAAACACTTCATATATGACTACAACAAGCAGAGGGATGATCAAAAGAGAGGTGATTTCACCCTGCCTGGTGTTGAAAGTATCAATGGCTTTAGCTAATTTAGAAAACATTGTGTCTCCCTTTTTGCCAAAAAAATGAGTTATAATCCCACGATGTTTTCTTTCTCAGTCTGAAAAAACCGTGGGAAAACAGTGAGCAGACCTATTCCGTAATCTGACCGGAAATATAGGTTTCATAGGGCCATGGAGTGACACCACTTCTGGCACTTCGCCATACGGAATATTCCTCAATGAAGGCTTCCTGGCTGTCCAGAGCTTTTTTAACATCCGGATGCTTTGCTTTCACGGAGTCGAGATACTCCTTAGTGGTTTTCCGAAATTCAATAAGGGTGTCTTTGTCCATTTTCACAATTTCAACCTTCTCTTTGAACTTGTTGATAGCCTCGGCGTTCAGAGAGTTGATCCAGCTGTAACTCCAGGCCTGAGTCTCAGCTGCTGCGAGTTTCACAATCTCTTTTAAATCCTGTGGCAGAGAATCCCATGCCTTCTGGTTAAACATCAAACCGCACTGAACCGCCGGTTGATGAACACCCGGTTGAATCGCATATTTGGTGATCTCGTCAAAACCCATGGGATAGTTGATTGCAGGAGAAGAGAATTCGGCGGCATCAATTACACCGCGTTCGAGGGCCAGATACACTTCACCACCCGGCAGTGGACTGACAGAGGCACCCAGGTTGTTCATAATGTCCATAAACCATCCGGGAGTACGCAGACGCATCCCTTTAAAATCTTCCATCTTAGTTGCACGTTTATTGGAAAAGAGCCCCATTTCCTGGCCGAGCTGACCGCCAGGAAGGGCAAACATGCCAAACTTACCGTACAGTGCCTGCATTTGCTCAAGACCACCCTTTTCATAGAGCCAGATATTGTATCCTTCGGCATCAAGCCCAAAAGGGACAGACCCAAAGGCAACAAAGGCCTCGTTTTTACCTTTCCAGTATCCTGGCCAGTCATGACCAACCTGAGCGGAACCCTTGGCAACGGCATCAAAGGTCTGCATGGCCGGAACCAGCTCACCTGCAGAAAATGGCTTTATATCTAGACGGCCTGCAGATGCCAGACGTACACTATCGGCAAAATGAACAGCAACATCATAAAACAGCAAACCTTTGGACCATGGCATAACCATCTTCCAGCGAATTTTTTCGGTAGATGGTTTGAATTTCACCCGCTTGGCCGATTTATGCCGTGCGTCCATGCCAAATTTTTCGCGCTTTGCAGCATGGGCCGAACCAGCCGCTACGCCGAAAACCACACAAGCAGAAATTACCAGGGTAAAAAAACGTTTCATCAGATCTCCTCCTCAATAAACGTGTTGATGCGGATAATACGAAATAATAAATACGAAATATCCGCCTATGGATTGAACAACCTGATTACAAGCAGACCGTTCCTTGATGTTGACTATACTAAAGCAGTATCTGTGCCATAAATCGGATATCCACAGTTAATTACATTATTACAGTGCCTTATGAAGGATTAACACGCTATAACAACCAGCTATAGAGGAAAACTGAAAATACGTTCGATACCTTTGTCTGAAAATTAGGACATCCTTTTCAAAATATTGATATGAACTATCATCAGGGAAACAGAGGAGAAAGGGACTACTCCTGTCTTTGCAGTAAAAGACAGTAGAAACATTTTTTATAAATTTAGACTAAAATTCAAAGAGATACGATGGTCACCCTACAAAACCAGGTTGTATTTCTTCAACAGGGCATAGAAGTGAGAACGAGACAATCCCGACCTGTCCAGAATTTCAGACAACTCACCTTTGCACTGGCGGATTAATTCACTCAGATAAACCCGTTCAACAGTCGACTTAAACTCTTTCAGAGGTGGCAGGGCGCTGTCCACGATATCTTCAAAGACAAGCTGTCCTATTTTTCGGACAGTCTCTGTATCCGTAGTTTCACCATCGACTTGGATGACTTCTGCTCCCGTCATGCTTTTGATCTGGGCATGGGCCACTTTAATACGAATATTCCTGGCAATATGAACGCTGTAGAGTGTTTCTTCCTCACCCGCATCAACCATTGCCCGCTCAAGGACATTAAAGAGTTCCCGAACATTTCCCGGCCAATCATACCCTTCCAGTGTGGTTAAAAAATCTTCACCAATGTTTTTCTTTTCAAAACCAAAAGTTACACAGAGATGCTCCATACGGGCATCTATAAGAGGCGATATATCCTCTTTGCGTTGGCGAAGTGGTGGCAGCCGGATATGCATGGTGTATATACGGAAAAGCAGGTCGCTGCGAAAACGATTTTCCTCCACCATGGATTCAGGATCCCTGTTGGTGGCGGCGATAAGACGGAAATTACTCTTTTCTTCCCTGGTGGATCCGACGGGCCGAAAATGCTTTTCCTGCAGAACCCGCAAAAACACTTTTTGAATGGAAAGCGGCATCTCACCTATTTCATCAAGAAACAGCGTACCTCCATCGGCGAGCTTAAAAAGCCCCTGGTGGTTAGTCTGCGCACCGGTAAACGATCCCTTTTTATGGCCAAAAAGGATGGATTCAACGAGGGATTCGGTAAGTGAGGCGCAGTCAACCACCATAAATTTCTCACTGGCCCGTCTGCTGTTATAATGAATTGTTCGGGCAAAAAGCTCTTTACCGGTTCCCGTTTCCCCAGTGATCAACACATTTGCATCGGCTCCCGCAGCTTTTGCTGTGAGCCGTATACTCGCCTTTATCCCCTGACTGCCCCCAATCACATGGCTGAAGTCAATCTCTTTTGCCACTGTCTGCCTGGATTTTTCACTCCGGTATTTGAGTGCACGGTTCAGAGTCAGCGTGATTTCTTTTACAGAGGACGGTTTAAGCAGATATTCCCACACTCCACCCTTTATGGCCAGTTCAGCCCCATCAGGCTCACCTTTGCCTGTGAGGATGATAATTTCAGGTGCATCCGGCAGATTGATTATGTTTGGTAGAATTTCAAGCCCACTGCCATCTGGAAGATGTACATCAAGAAAAACGACGTCATAACGATTTTCCGTTGTCTTCCTTAGCCCTGTGGTAAGGCTGTGAGCCATGTCACAATCGTAGGACATACGTGTAATCAGACTCTCCATCGTTTCACACGTTTCGATATCATCATCAATGATGAGTATGTGGGCCATGCTCCCTCTCCTGGGCAGATAATTGACTGAGCACTCTTTGGAGGTCTGTTTTATCATACGGTTTAATCAATACTGTGACAATGTTCTTACACTTTTTTGCAGCTTCTACCGCATCTTCCCGTCCTGAAATTAGAATAACCGGCAATGTATTCAAGATATCCGCCAACTCTGTCCCACTCATGGCAGGCATATCATAATCTGTGAGAATAAGGTCGAATTGTTGTGGGTTATCTTGTATTATGGCCAGTGCTTGTTTTGGTTCACTGACAGCGACCACCTGATGATGAAGATCCTCAAGCACCCTTGGAATTGTCTTCAACTGATCCAGATCATCCTCTACAAAAAGTATAGAAAGTTTCTCAAAAACTTCAGCTGAATCAGTTGAACTTTTATTTTGGCGCTCATCTGTTGTCAACGGCAGATAGATATGAAATGTTGTACCCTCTCCAGGCTCACTGATTACCTGCAGTGCTCCAAGATGTCCTTTGACAATACCGTGAACCACGGCAAGGCCCAGACCGGTACCTTCAGTAATATCTTTGGTTGAGAAAAATGGATCGAAAATATTATCAATAATATCAGAGTGTATGCCTGGCCCATCGTCCTCAACACTGATCCTCATGAAATTACCGGCTACCAGATTGAGAACAGAGGCAAACTCATCATCAACGGATATTTTCGCAAGATGCACACCAAGAGAACCTCCATCTTCATGCAGAGCATGATAACTATTGGTACAAAGATTGAGAATCACCTGATGCATCTGAGTCGGATCAGCCTCTACCAGGGCACCATGACTACTAATTTTTGAAAATATCTGAATACTTGAAGGGAGCGACGCCTCCATAAGACTTATTACCTCCGAGACAACATCTGCAAGATCAGTCGGCCGAAACCCTTCCTTTGACGGTCTGGAAAAAGAGAGAATTCTCTTCACAACCCCACTACCTCTTTTGGCTGCTTTAAGTACGCGCTCAAGATCCTTTGCGGTCTGAGTCTCCGAAGAGATATCACCGAGTGCCAGTTCAGTCGAGTTGATTATAGAGGTCAGAATATTGTTGAAATCATGTGCGATACCTCCGGCAAGGGTTCCCAGTGCTTCCATTTTTTGCGACTGTAGGAGCTGTTTTTCCAAATTTCGTTCTTTGGTCACATTTTCAGCGGTTGTCAGAATACCCACAATTACACCATGTTGATTTCGCAGAGGAACCTTATTGATCTCAAGCCAGCCTGGATTACCTTTCCTGTTCTCCAGCTTCTTTCTCATCTTTCGGATGGAACGTCCATCACTGGTCACCGCAGCCTCAGCTTGTGCCGACCAGCTTACGTAGTCCCTGTCGAAAACGACATCGGCAGTTTTTTTGGTCACTACTCCATCAGGAGTGTCAATATCAAAAAACTCAATAAACGTACGATTGGCGCCCAGGTAATTTCCATACCTGTCTTTCCATGAGACGAGAAGAGGAATAGTATCCATAAGGGTTTCCTGAAAGGATAGCTGTTCAAGCACCTTGCGCTCGACCCGCCTGCGCCCGATCATGGCAACGACAAGAAGGGCCAGAATAATAAGCAGTAGGAAAATACTCGTCATAATAGTCCAGAAAAGCTCTTTAGGTAGCTCGTAAAAAGCTCGGGGACTGTTAATGATCTCAGCGTCATCCGGAAGCAGAGACTGGTCGATGTTCAGCCTTTGCATGACCTTGTAGTCAAACTTATTAGCACCCGTTACCTCAAGTACCACGGGTATATCACTTGCCTTTTCACCATGTAAGATACGTATTGCCATTTCTGCCGCGGTTTGACCATGTTTCACACCCGACAATAATCTGCCGCCCACGGCACCGTGACCTAGTAGAAAATCCCATGCCGTATATATAGGCACCGAAGAATGTGTGTAGAGCGCCTCCATCACTTCTTCTGCTGTATAAAATTTCCCTTTAATGGTTTGATACCAGGGGAAAAAGAAGAGGAAAGTATCATCGGTAAGACTTGCGACTCTCTTTTCTGTCTCCTCAAGCGTCAACTGATCCCAAAATTCCACTTCAAAGGGGAAAGCATAACCTGAAAGAGTTTTTTCTATCTGCGTACGAATACCTCGTCCGGTTGCTGACTGATCGCCGACAACAACCATTTTCTTTTTTCCCGGGTGCAGTCGCCGAATGATATCGAGTGTTTTTGCCAGATCGAAATTTTCCACAACACCGGCAATATTACCAGAAGAAATATCGACAGAGTCAAAATCATTGATTCCACAAAATACGATGGGCAATCCCTTAAATAGAGTCTCTCGGTACTCTGTAACAAAATCAAAACCATTGTTATCGGAGACTATGATAATATCAAAACTCTCTTTCCGGAATTTTTCGCTATAAAGGGTAAAAAGGCTGTTCCTAACCGAACTTTTTGCGAATAATTCCCAATCTCTTCTGTAACGGAGGTTTCCCGTTGAGGATAAAAATAGATATCACATAAC
>CAMZKN010000155.1 GCA_947311315.1 uncultured Desulfobulbaceae bacterium
ATGCAAAGATTTACGAGGAACCTGAAGATCGTGAACGAGCAATAGCATAATTTTATAGTATCAAGTCATGCTGGGATACCTATAGTTACACTTTACCATTTAGCAACAAAGAGATATTCCCGCCCCGGTACCACCAAAAAAACAATTATCGCATCTTTTTTTTGTTGACTTTGCTGGCAAGGTCAATTTATATAAGATGTTTTATCGTCATATTATACTGGGGCGCATAGCTCAGTTGGCAGAGCCATCGGCTCATAACCGATCGGTCGTAGGTTCGAATCCTACTGCGCCCACCACCAACACCCCACAAGGGGGTATAAGTGCCTTGACAGTGAACCTTATCATATAATTCCAGAATACCTTCCCAGGTTTCTTGTGTTTTAGCAGAAGTTCAAAAGTAAGGCTCTGATACAGTAGCAATTAACTAGAAACAACGTGTTCATTGAAAAAAACAACTTTATATACACAAAAAGGGGAATTCGTAAAACCCCAGGCAAAGCGACTTCGGTTCGGACAGAGATGTCTAACCGGATGGAATGATTAAAAAGGTACATCTTTAGCGGGGTGTACCTTTTTTTTGTGCAAAGGATATTAAGCACACTATGACAGTACGAGTAAAGGACATTCTCAACAGCCTCAACACTGAGGCACCTTTTGACCTGGCTGAGCCATGGGACAATGTGGGACTCCTTATAGGCAACCCGGAGCAGGAAGTAACCGCAATTCTTACAGGTCTTGATCCCACCAATACACTGATTGACGAGGCGATCGCCAAAGGCGTCAATACTGTGGTGACCCATCATCCTGTTATTTTTAAACCACTCTCTACTATTAATACAGGGGATCCCGCCGGACGGTTACTGGAAAAAGCCTTATCAAACCACATTTCCATCATTGGCTGTCATACCAATTTTGACAGTGCAACTGAAGGTGTCAGCGATGTTCTCGCAGCCTCACTGGGCCTTGAAAACATTACCCCTCTTTTGCCTGGACCGGATGCAACATCTTCCAAAACCGGACTTGGCAGGATTGGCACATTCCCATCTCCTGTCACTCCCACCATTTTCATTGCTGCTGTTTTGAAAGCCCTGGATATAAAAAGTGTGCAGGTCGCTGGGAATTTACCTGAAAATATTCAGACCGTCGCTGTCTGTGGAGGAAGCGGTTCAGATCTTGCTCAGAAAGCCATGGACACTGGAGCCGACGTCTACCTCTCTGCAGAAATCAAGCATAGCACGGCAATATGGGCCAACGAAAACAATTTTTGCATCATTGACGGCACACATTATGCGACAGAAAAACCGGCAATCACCCTTTTAGTCAACATACTGAGAAAAGCCGGAGCCAAAAAGAGCTGGAACATCAACATTACCCAAACAGAAACTGAACGCCATCCATTTGTTTTAATTGATAATATAAAATTTTAAACGTACCAACACTATAGGAGAATCATTTTGAACGAACTGCTATCTCAACTCGTCTCCCTGCAGGTTATTGACCTGGAAATTGACCGGATCGACAACGCCATCAAGGATGAACAAAATGAACTTGATGACCGCATTTCAGCTCTGGCCAAAAGAGAAGCCCTGATTAACGAATTACAGGAAAGCATTACAACCCAGGAAAAAGAAAGTCGCACCCTGGAAGCTGAAATGACTGACAAAATGGATCACGTCAGAGAGCGCCAGTCAAAGATGATGCAGGTTCAGACCGGACGTGAGCAGACTGCATTGTTGAAAGAGATCGAGGACGCCAAGAAAAACGCCAAAGAAAATGAAGAAAAAATCGTGGCACTCATGGAGTCTATCGAAAAACTGACAGAGCAGATTGAGACCGAAAAAAACATGCTCAAAGGTGAAAAAAAGCTTGTCACCGAAGAAACAGAAAAAGTTCGCTCCGCCATTGCCAAAATCAACAGAGGTAAAAAAGAAAAGGACAAGCTACGCAAAAAACAGGCAAAAGACATAAAAGGATCTGTTCTAAAAAAATACGATACCCTCAGACAACGCCGCAACGGTGTGGCTGTCGTCAACGTAGTAGATGGAGTCTGCCAGGGCTGCTTTATGGCTCTGCCACCCCAGAGATATAATATGCTGCTCAAAGGTGACCAGATTCTGGACTGCCCAACGTGCCAACGTATGAATTATTACGTACCACCTGTGGAAGAAGAAAAATAGGCTCTTTTTGCAAAGTACCCAATAGCCCATTATTTCCTTTCAACTTTACACATTACTCATTACAGTAGCAGCCGGAGCGGGCGCATGATCGCTCCGGTTTTTATACCGGAGAGGAAAGTCCGAACTCTACAGGGCAGGGTGGTTCGTAACGCGAACACCGGGCGACCGGTGGAAAGTGCCACAGAAAGCAAACCGCCTGATGTAATCAGGTAAGGGTGAAACGGCGAGGTAAGAGCTCACCGCTTCCATGGTGACATGGAAGGCATGGTAAACCCCACCTGGAGCAAGACCAAATAGGGAGATGTTTGAGGGCGGCCCGTCCGAAATCTCCGGGTAGGTTGCAAGAGGTGTTGAGCAATCAACATCCCAGTGAAATGATCATGACCCTTTAGGGGGTACAGAATTCGGCTTATAGCCCGCTCCACTTTTTTACCACTACTCTTCCCGATGAAACTGTCAGCCGCCATAATTCCAGCAGCCGGATTCGGCACCAGAATGAACATTGATCACCCCAAGCAATACCATCTGCTGGCGGGTATTCCAATACTGGTGCGTACGATACGCGCTTTTCTAAAAAATAGTCACATTGATCGCATCGTGGTCGTGGTACCTGCTGACTGGATAAAAGAAACCAGCCGAATCTTTGAACACTACAACATCAACATCGATGAACTCACTCTGGTTGCAGGCGGAAAGCGACGCCAGGATTCGGTTAAAGCCGGCCTGCAGGAACTGGGCGAAGATATTGATGTAATCCTGGTTCACGATGGAGCAAGACCACTGGTCAGCCAACAGACAATCAACAAATGTTTTGCAGCAGCCCTGCGCGACGGTGCCGCTATTGCCGCAATCCCTGTGAAAGATACTTTGAAAAAAGTCACAGACGGGATCATCCTCTCTACCGTAGATAGAACTTCTCTCTGGCAGGCACAGACACCCCAGGCGGTCAAAAAAGATCTCCTTGAGCTGGCATATCTTCATAATGGTAACGAAGATGTCACCGACGAGGCAACTCTTCTGGAAAAAGCCGCAATCCCCGTTACCATAGTTGAAGGCAACGAATCCAACATTAAAATCACCCGCCCGGAGGATATGGAGTTGGCTACAGCAATACTTGACCAGAATCAACCTCCTGCACTTCGTATAGGGCATGGCTATGATGCCCATCGATTTGCAAAAAACCGCAAACTTGTTCTTGGTGGTATCACCATACCCTACGATCTCGGCCTTGCAGGCCATTCGGATGCGGATGTCCTCACCCACGCTCTGTGTGACGCTATCCTGGGTGCTCTTGGTGAAAGAGACATTGGTTTTCATTTTCCGGATAGTGACAACACATATGATTCTATCTATTCAATCACTCTTCTTGAGCATGTTATAGAACGTGCGACAAAACAGGCCTATGGTATTAGTAATTGTGATATCACGATAATTTGCCAAAAGCCCCGCCTGGCTCCACATCTCAACAAAATGAAAAACCTTCTTGCCAAAACATGTAAAGTTGACTCAAATGCGGTCAACATTAAAGCAACCACTACAGAAAAAATGGGTTTTACCGGGAGAGAGGAAGGCATCAGCTGCCATGCCGTCGTGCTCCTGCAGTCATCTGGAGATAAGAAATAATGTCAATTGAAATAAACAGAGAACGACTCGCCGCTACCTTTACTGAATTATGCGAAATCAGCAGTCCTTCAAAAAAAGAAGGCCAGATTGCCAAACACCTTAAAAATATCTTTTCTGGACTCGGAGCCGATTTCATCTACGAAGATGGCTCTTCAGAAAAGACAGGTTCAGAGTCAGGAAACCTCATTATCCGTTTTGATGGTAATCTGCCTGAACGAAATGGCACCTTCCTGGCTTGTCATATGGATACTGTTGAACCAGGAGAAGGCGTTGAAGTTTTGCGCACCGATGATATTTTTACCAGTAAAGGTGACACCATATTGGGAGGAGACGATAAGTCAGGGATCGCTGCCATTATCGAACTGCTCACCCTGCTGAAGGAAAATAACACAGACCACGCTACAATTGAGGTGATCATCACAACCTGTGAGGAAATCGGCCTCCTTGGTGCAAAATCTCTTGAGCATGATAAAATCCAATCCAAATTTGGCTATGCTCTTGATTCCTCCGGTATCAACGATATTATTATCGGCGCTCCCGCTGCCAACAAAATCAAAGTGGAAGTATCAGGTGTCGCAGCCCATGCAGGTCTCTGTCCGGAAGCCGGGATCAACGCTCTGGCCCTTACCGCCCAAGCTCTGACCGAGATCAGCCAGGGGCGAATCGACAAGGACACAACCAGAAACTTCGGCCTTATCCAGGGTGGTGTCGCAACCAATATTGTCCCGGAGTATGTCATTCTCAAGGGCGAAATCCGCAGTCACTCCAAAGAAAAACTCATATCCTACACCCGGGAAGTTACTGATATTTTCGACAAAACCATAGAACAATGGAAAGGAACTGACACCACAGGAGACAAAAAACCTTCCGTAAAAACCACCATTACCGATGATTACCCAATCCTGTCTTTGCCTGAAGATAGCCCGGTTATTCTAAGAGTCAAAGAAGCAGCTGAGATCTGTGATAAAAAACTGCAGTACACCATCACCGGCGGCGGAAGCGATGCATCCATCTTCTGCAGCTACGGTCTACCAGCCGCAATAATTGCCACAGGTATGAAAAATGTTCATACACTTGACGAGCAGATTGACCTGAAAGATCTCGTTGAGCTTACCGAACTGCTCCATGCACTCACCTCATTTTCTGCATAACAATCAAGAGTTTTTACGACGTCATCTATCTTTATTGATCTCACAAAAGATCATTCAAAGTTCCAGCTGGCTAAGCTAAAAAGTTTGATATTCAAGGCGTGGGTTTTTATCAGACCCTCAACTATACACATGGTATGTTGAGGGTCTGATAAAAACCTGCAACGCAGAAGATCGATCTTTTTACAACGCCATCTATGAGTCTGTTGATTTAATAGGATTTTTGTCTGATATCGAGGCATATGGGAAATTTTACCACAGGCATATAGTTGATATTCCGAGGATAAAATTTTTCATATAACGAAGAGATCGGGAAAAATACATTAAATCAACAGGCTCATCTATCTTTTGTTGTTGAATTTAGGTCATACTTATTATAAATACTTGTTTTTGGGGTTTCCCGGGAAAGGCACAAAGTTTATCTTTGTGCCTTTCCGTATTTATGCATGAACCATAAAAATGAGCTCGAAAAACAACCGGACCATCATAAATTTCAGCAAACCAAGGATTTTTCCGATGTCAGACCAGATCAGCACGCAATCTCTCAATGGACGCCCAACTCACGAATGCGGGGTGTGTGGTATCTATAACCACCAGGACTCGGCCAAGCTTACCTATTTCGGCCTTTATGCCCTACAGCATAGGGGCCAGGAAAGTTCAGGCATCGTCACATCTGATGGCTACACCATAAGCAGCCACAAAGATATGGGCCTTGTGCCGGAAGTCTTTTCCGAAGAAATTCTTCAAACACTCAAAGGACATATGTCCATTGGTCATGTACGCTACTCCACAACCGGGGCGTCAAACATTACCAACAGTCAGCCCCTGATGGTAACACACAAAGGAACAACCCTGGCCGTGGCCCATAACGGTAATCTGGTCAATTCCATTGCCATGCGCAGCGATTTAGAGGATCAGGGTTCCATATTTCAAACGTCAATGGATAGTGAAGTTGTACTGCACCTCATGGCAAAATCAGCCCATCTCGGCCTTGAAGGTGCACTTAAGAAAACATTCTCCTCTCTCAAAGGTGCCTATTCCATGCTCCTTATGACTGCGGATACCATGATTGCAATACGCGACCCCGATGGTTTTCGGCCTCTTTGCCTGGGTAAATTAAAAAATGGTGAAACCGGTGGTTGGGTTGTCGCCTCAGAAACCTGTGCTCTTGATCTTATTGAAGCCGAGTACGTGCGCGATATTGAACCGGGGGAGATCATAATCTTCAAAGACGACACAATACAGTCGATCTTTCCCTGGCCCAAACAGGACAGCCATTTCTGTATTTTTGAGCAGGTATATTTCGCACGACCCGATTCCGAAATATTTGGTATCAATGTCTATATGGCAAGGAAACGAATGGGGGAAATACTGGCAAAAGAGGCAAAAATTGATGCTGATTTTGTTATGCCGTTTCCTGATTCCGGCAACTATGCGGCCATCGGCTACTCTCAGGCATCCGGTATCCCCCTGGAAATGGGGGTCATCCGAAATCATTATGTTGGCCGAACATTTATTGAACCGACACAATCCATGCGCGACTTCAATGTAAAAGTTAAACTCAACCCTGTCCGTTCATTCATCAAAGGAAAGCGCGTGATTATCGTTGAAGATTCGATTATTCGGGGAACAACGGGCAAAAGCCGGGTCAGAGCACTCAGAGAAGCCGGAGCACAAGCCATCCACATGGTGGTCAGTTGCCCGCCAACACGACATGCCTGCTACTACGGAATCGATTTCCCCTCTGTGGAGCAACTCATCGCCAACAAGAAAAAAACTGAAGAAATCGCACACTATCTCGGCCTGGATTCTCTGCATTACCTCAGCCTCGACGGTTTGGTGAAAGCAACAGGAATGAGCAGGGAAAACTTCTGCCTTGCCTGCTTTGATGGAAAATATCCAATTGAACCGGACAGGTCTTTCCATAAAGATGCACTGGGATAACATCATTAAAACCTGGTAACAATACAATTTTTACCCGATTTTTTTGCATCATACATGGCTTGGTCTGCCCTCTCCTTCATTTCCATCTCATCAGCATCCCGCGCTATTTCCAGGTTTCGCCCGCAATCCACCAAGCCAATGGAAAGTGTTGTATTACCAAAATTCTGCTCTGTAAAACTGAGCAATATCCGCTGTACGATTTCCGTACCCTGATCTTCATTTGCCTGGGGCAATAAAACCGCAAACTCATCCCCCCCGAGCCTAAAACACATATCCACACTGTCTCTGGTGCATTCCCGCAATATTTCGGCCAGGCCCATGAGGAGTTTATCCCCCTCATTGTGCCCAAATGTATCATTGTATTCTTTAAAATTATCTACATCCATAACCGCAAGCATCAGAGAATATCCCTGACGATGGGCTCTCTCAACTTCATAGGGAAAATGGCCATCAAAAGCTCTGCGATTCTGTATACCGGTAAGTCCATCATGCATTGATAATCGTTCCAACTCCCGTATCATTTTTCGCTCACGCAATGCACGGGCCAGCTTTGCCTCAAGTTCTGCCTGATCGATGGGCTTTTTTATAAAATCTATCGCACCGGCTTTTATCACCTCAGCATAACTTGCCTTTTCATGATACCCGGTGGAAATGATCACATCAGTCTCTTTATGATCTTCTTTTATATGGGAAAGCAAATCCAACCCATCCATGCCCGGCATTACAATATCGGACAACACAAGATCAACAGATGTTGATTCCAAAACGGATAGAGCCTCCACTCCATCACCCGCCACAAGACAATGATAGCCAAGAGAACCGACAAGAACACTCAACGTCATTCGAACAAGATCATCATCATCAACTACCAGTATAACGGTAGATTTTTTTTCATTCATCTAAGACCAATACAAGGTTAAAAGTTGAAACTGCTCTCACTTTTTGATTATCCACAACCAGTGAATATCAATTGAAGCGTATTTTAAATACCCATAAAATTGGTAACTATTCAGCAGCACCTCACCTGCCTACAAGCAGACCGCTCAGCATACAGGTGTATAGCTAATCGGACTGCTTGTAGGCACGTAAGGCACTGCTAAATAGTTAAGCCCATAAGTTATACGTTATTCCCAGCGTGGTGCTGAAGTTACTAAAATTGTATCTTTAAAAAAAGATAAAGTCCAGAACGTGCATTGTTTTCTTGCAAATTGGCACCAGAAAACATTACATTGTCCTTCACCTATCAAGAAACTAACCAGAAATAGAAGAAAATTCAATTTCCTGGCGCCAGACAGTTATTTTCTTGAATTTTTGCTGGTGATTCTTTTCAACAGAGATACTTAATTCATTTACCAGGCACAGAGGATGAACTGAACACTTTTTCGACCACCAATGGATAACAATAAATACCTGTCTGATATATTTGAAGGAACACTGTCTGGTCAACCCCTCGATGAAATTTTACATCTTGCCAAACTCATCAGCCCGACCGTAGACCTGAGTTTACTGGAAAATGTGCATAAAGACCTGACAGCCATTTTTACCGGTCTGCATCCTGGCTTCCAGAAAAACACGCTGCCATACCACAATTTACGTCACAGCCAGATGGTAGTACTGGCCACGGTACGCCTTTTCCACGGGCTCCACTGCAACAATGTACCTATATCAGAAGACACCTTGATTAAGGGCTTACTTTCGGCGTACTTTCATGACACCGGCATGCTCCTTCTGGAAAGTGACCCTGCTCAATCAGAAGGTGAATATATCCCAAACCATGAAGCCCGATCGGTGCTTTTTCTAAAAGGGTATTGTGCAGGAAAAGGTATAAGTCAGGACATTCCAAAGGACGCTGCTACCATTATCGACTATACAAACCTCAAACGCGATCCGGCAACGTTTACCAGACACAACAGCGATATTCAGATCGCAGGACAAGTCGTTGGTTCTGCTGATATCCTGGCCCAGATGGCAGACAGATACTATCTTGAATGTTTACCTCTGCTTTACAACGAGCAAAAAGCCGGCGGCATCAGTCAACACACATCCGCGCTGGAGCTCATGGAACATACCGCAACTTTTTACTACACGGTGGTTCTCAAAAGGGTGCTGATCACATTTTCCAACACATCCAGTGCATTACAGACACATTTCCGGGAAAGATACACAGTCAACCGCAACCTCTACATCGAAAACATAAATAAAAATATTAGATATTTAAAGAAAATCATCGCTCAATGCGACGATATTAACTGTCTGGATTCGTACTTAAAAAGAACGCCTCCGACTATTTAGTGCGAGGATCGCGACCCGTTTCAAACATTTCGAAAAGATCATAAAAAAGCTTCGTCACAGTACTGAAATGCGTTGCAGAGCCTGAACTCGCATAGGCCTTTGTTAACTCCATTGCTTTGGCAATGCTCTCCTGACTCTCAGGATTGCCGGGATCCTTAATCCCCCTCACCAGCCTTTTTCCTATTTCAGTTTCCACTCTTTATCCTTTTTCACAGAGAAAGCAAAAGTGCTGTATTTTTTTGCTTATTCGGTATTTTTACGATTACAGACAGCGATAACTTTTCTGTTCAGATTTTCAAGAAATTGTGACATTTTTTTCTCGGCATTTTTAATAACATTAGTGATCTTCACATCATCAAGAGCACCAATAACGGTACCGCATGCAACGCACTGGATCAGACAAAATTTCTGTCCTGTTTTCGTCGTTACATGAACCGCCTCAAACTCATGGTGTTCACACGACGGGCATTTTGACTTGGCCATATCTGCACCTCTCAAAAGGGGGTACTGAACTGAGTCCCAACACAATCCCATTTATCGGGGTTATATTCACTCTGTAACCATAACTCTAAAACCTCACGGATTCAAGTTCCACTTCTCAAATTTTCAGCCAACTGCACCCTTGTAAGACGTCAATTAAATACTTAATGTTGTGCGCAGAGATTTCCGGGTACTTTTAGAAATCTCAATAGACACGTTTAATTTTTTTATTTTAAGAAAAGGAGAACACAATGTCGACAAAAGTACGAATAGAAGAAGAGGAATGTATCGGCTGTGAGAGTTGTGTGGAACTCTGCCCCGATGTTTTCAGATTTAATGACGACACAGACAAGGCTGAAGTTATCGATGAAGATATGGGAGGAGAGGGATGCGTTGAGGAAGCAGTTGCATCATGTCCTACTGAATGCATTCATGTTGATGAATAATAGTGCTCGCTCCCACATTGATCGTGGGAGCGAAAATAAAACCGTTTTCCAAGACGATTTTATTTTTCCACCATTTCAACAAATTTCAAAGCGTGTGTCGTGCATTTTGTTACACAGGCGGGTTTAAGACCTGCATCAACGCGATCCATGCAATAGTCACATTTTATCGCCTTTTTAGTTTCAGGATTCAATTGCGGAATTGTCCACGGACAGGCACCAGCACAGGCCATACAACCTATGCATTTTTCCTGGTCAATATACACTATCCCATCTTCACGCTTTACGACCGCAGAAGTCGGACAAACCGGTACGCAAAATGGCTCTTCACAATGATAACATGAGCGAAACGCAAACTCTGTCTTGGGAACGCTTCTCACTTTCACCATTACGGAGTGGTTGATCTCGCATAGCTGTGGGCCAACCGGCAAGTTTTTATTACTTTTGCAGTGGATTTCACAACCATGACATCCAATACATCGTTTCCCATTGAGGTAGATCATATATTTGTTCATAATTCGACCCTCCTGGCAGAGTTCCTGATACTTGGCCGAACCACAACAAAAACCTCCGCGAGGTTTATACCACCACCCGCCTTATCCCAATCGTCCAATTTGTTTTCCATTAGTTTTTGGTCACTTACACCGGCATGACAGGCACGTGTCTGGAGTGGGATTTCCCGACCAAAGCCATGTAACATATACACCGCCTCCTGATGGATATAATCGACGACATGTGCAGGAATGGTGCCTGCGTAACTTTCACTTTCAGATGCCACCTCCACAAGATCGCCATCTTTTATACCCAGTTTGTTTGCAGCCTTAACATTAATCCACAACGAATTTTCAGGCATCAGCTCATTTAACAGAGGATTGTTTATAGTATGTCCATGCGTATGAACAGCAGTACGACCAACAATCAGTCTAAACATCCCTTTCGGTGGCCTGATTGGAGATTCGTACTCTTTCAGCGACGGTAACCCGGCATCACTTAATTTTTTACTGATAATTTCAATTTTTCCTGAAGGTGTCTTGAATTGGCCGTCAAGTTCTTTCGGATCATACATAACAGGTTTGTCCGAAAGTGGTATAAACCCCTTTTCCTCAAAATCCTTCAGAGTAAATCCAGTGGGTTCAAGTTGCCATTTCCAGTAATCCTCCATTGTATCAAAAGGGAAAAAATCCTTCATATCAAGGCGATCTGCCAGTTCTTTGAAAATCTGCCACGAAGGCTTGGTATCGTTCACCGGTTCCAGAGCTTTCTGCCTCCGTCCAAATCGTGGTTTGGGACCTTTTTGGACGCAAATTGCATTGTCTCTTTCCAGATAGGTTGATTCCGGAAGAATAACATCAGAAAACCAGCCAAATTCACTGTAGTGAGCATCAATTGAAACTAGAAGATCACATTTTTCAAAATATTTTTCCTGTTTTCTTGGGTCGGGCATACAGCAGAAAGGATCATGCCTCATGGCAATCCAAGCCTTAATCGGATAAGGATCTTCGGATTCCATGGCTGAAAAGAAAAGATGAGCCAGGCCAGGTCCTTTATCAAAATGGTTATATTTCCAGCCTACCCCGTCACCACGCTTAATATCCGGTTTGGAATAATCAATATTTTGAATTCCTTTAACACCACAATCCCCCGGTCCTTTTGGAATAATGAGCCCGCCCTTCTGTTCAATGCTGCCCATTAAAACATTAAGAATATGTATGGCTCTGGAGGCATAAAAAGAATCTTTGTATCTTGCTAAGTTCCAGCCTGGATGAAAGATAACCTTCGGCATATCTTCTTTCAGCTCACTTACAAAATTCTTAATAGCCTTTTCTCTGACCCCACATTCTTTAGCAGCCCAGGCGGTGGTATACTGCTTAACAAATTCACGAAGCTCATCAAAACCACTGACATAACGTTCTATGAATTCAGCGTCATACACTTCCCTGCTGATTATTTCATGAATCATACCAAGCGCCAGCGCATAGTCTGTTCCAGGACGTACTTGCAGGAATCTTGTCGATTTCAGGCCGGTTATGGTCTGCCGTACATCGACATAGGTCAACTTGCCACCGTTATCCAGCATATCCAGAGTTTGCAGATTTTCGGCAATCCGTAGGGATGAAAACATATTCCGGCCAAAAAGGATCAAATGATTCGCATTCTTGATGTCGTAAACAAAACCTTTTCTGCCGACACCATTTATAGAAAGGCTGGCATGATGTGTATTTCTGCCACAGGTGTTGTCATGGTTTGTGTAGTTGGGTGACCCAAAAGCATGTATAAAGGATTTATACATTGATTGCCATGGACCACCACGGGAGCTGAGTACCACAGACTCCGGACCGTATTCACTTTTAATCTTTTGAAGTTTATCCGTAATATAATCATACGCGGTGGGCCAGCTCACTTCTTTCCAACGTCCTGAGCCTCTTGCGCCATCACGAATTAGTGGCTGCTGTGGTCTCTCTTTATCGGCGACCAACGCAGGCCCTGCAGAGCCCTTTGCACAGAGAGCCCCCCCCAGAAGATTCTGGTTACCCTCTATCCAGGTCACTTTATTATCTTCTGTCTCCACCCTGATAGGACAACGTACAGTACACATCCCACAGATAGAGTAAACAGATTTTTTCATTGCAAATCCTCCATAATCAGGCACATTTTCCTTCGACACCCGATTGTTCCAAATAATTCCCAGCAGAATGTTTCGGCTGTCGCCTTCCACTCTCTGAAACCCAGTAATGTTTTCTTATCCACTTAAAGATTATAAGAGCACTGTTCATCAGAACAATTGCACAAATAAAAAGAAACAGTGCTCCAATAATGACAGGGTCTTTATCACCGAAACGCAGAACATAATCCCGGCCAAACAGCTCCAGTAATCTTTCAGCTCTGTACGATTCGTTAATATAAGAAGCCATCGAAATAACAGGTAGGTAGAACGTAATAAAACCAAGTAGTAAACCCTCAAAAAAATAGTCGTAATAGGCCTTGTTTAGTTCAGCGCTATCTATATTTTTTGCAAGAGCCTTCCCCTTCTCGGTATCCTCACAACACATGGCCTCTTCACGGATCGAAAGCCAATATTGAAACTTTTTTTCCAACACTACCAAACGTTTTGTTCTCAGATATTTTTTCAGTACCTTGGTTACCATCAGCGTAACAACAGCAAGAAGAAAAATGACAGGAATCGGCCCCAGGAAATGCAGGTGACTGAGCATCACATCAAGTATTGCTGCACTTTTAACTATAAAAGCATAGAGATATTCCCACGCACTGTCTACAAAATTTTCCATATCTACCCGTCATCTCCCCTCTGTAGCCACATATCGCTACAGAGGGGAATAAAGATGATTAATGCTATATCCAGTACTCAATCTTCAGGAATCTAAAGAAGAGGAAGAAAAGAGTACAGGCCAGGATAATTTTCAGCGCTTTTTCACTGAACAGTTTCTGGAAGCGGCTACCGAGCATACCACCGACAAAACCACCGATAATAATTGCAATAGCAAGAGTCATATCCGGCAGATAGCCGTTCATTACATAGCCGATAAAAGAACCGATACTGGAAAAACAGGTACCGATCAGAGAAATCGGAACAGCAACATACATTGGCAGGGCTGCAATTGTGGTCATCATCGGTACAAGCAGGAAACCACCACCAATACCAAAGGCACGTGAAACAATACCTACGATAATTCCAAGAAATGCAAACAGGGCAGGATTAATACGGAATTCTTCACCCCAGAACTTGAAACGGTAATCAAAGAGACCGGATTTCACAGGTTCAATGGAACCCATCTCAACAGCACCGCCCTCTTCTTTTGCTTTTTTAACAGCGGCATTGAATTTCTGAGTCATGGCTTTGATGTTCTTTCGCTTAGCCATTGCAGCAGGTCTCATTTCCATCAGGGTCTTCACGGCCATGATGACAACGAGAATTCCAAGCCACTCTTTATACGCCTTCATGGAGAGGAATTGTGTAACGTATTTTCCGAGCCATACAGAACCGATAAAGATTCCAGCACCGAAAGACAAGCCAACCGGCCATGCGACACGTCGTTCAACCACGGCAAAACGGTAAAAACTACCCAGTGGGGAAAAGAGGGTCAGAGCAATATTGGAAGGACGAAGAACGTTTGCTGCATTGATACCTACAGGCCCCGCAGTCTGAACAAAAAGAGCCTGAAACGCACCCATCAACATACCACCGGCAGCGCCGATCATTGAAAAATAGGTACCAACAAGAATTGCACCGATAACGATAAATATCGGATTCATATAGCGATACCCTTTATTCAGCCAAAAGCCATTTTTCAAAACCGCATAAGAACCAGCTTTATCACCATTTACATAGACATCAAATTTGGTCCCTGGTGCAGTGTGGCGAAAAGATGCAAAAGATGCGGTGAACTCTCCCGTTGCTTTGTCAAGATTAATGGTCGTCCCTTCATCCCAGTAATTATCAGTCTGGCTGATAACAGATCTTGCAAAAATAACAACTTTGCCCTTCTTGTTGCCTTCTTTAACAACAGTATTGATACCGTATTTCTTTTCATGACCCCATTTCAGCATATTCCACTGTTCGGCAGTCTTGATCGGGCCGAGCATGGATTTTGCTGTAGCATCAATCGCGTTGTAATCCTTTGCCAACTTGAACATTGTGGTAGTATAGAGCCCGCCGCCCTTTTTAAAGAGAAAGGATGGTCCACCAAATTTCTTATCGGCTACTTCACCAAAAGCATCCGGTTTACTGGTCAGCATATAGTAAAGAGGTGGAATCGCTGTATCCATTGAAAAACCAAACTTCTTGGCGTTTTTCTTTAATTTTTTTGCTTCATTAATACCACCACTGTCTTTAGAAGCAAATTCGTCCTGCTGGGCGATAGCAATATATAGCTCCTGTCCCGGTTGAATTGCGCCTTTGATGGTAACCGTATCACCCGCTTTATACTCGGTTGCTGAAATTGTATTTTCAGCAAAACAGTTGGTATGGGCAACAAAAAAGAACATTGTTGCAATCAGTGCTGTTGGCCAGAATGATCTCTTCACGTTTTACTCCTTAAAGTTTGATTAATAGTGACCGGACGGACGATCCTACCCGGCATACCTGTTTTATGTTTCATGGCACACAGCGTTTTATAGCTGCAGTACCTTTTCCACCTTGCTTTCAAGTTCCTGCTTATCAATAGGTTTTACACAGTATTCATTGGCACCAAAGCTGAGTGCATCACGGGCGGTTTCCACGGTCGGATACCCCGTTAAGATGATAGCTTTCATCTCAGGTTGAAGTCGCTTCAGTTCGGCTAATACCTCTATACCACTCATTTTTTTCAGCTTTATATCGAGAATCGCCAGATCAATATGGTTCTTCAGTGCATATCTGATCGCGTCTTCTTCTTCTGTAAAAGTGTGTACAGTATGACCGCGCCGGGAAAGAATTTTCCTGATAAGTACAACGGCATCCTGAACATCATCCAAGGTTAATATTTCAGCCATTTTGACCTTCTTCGGAGATTTTTTTCTGTTCTGATACGGGAATGCGGATGTGCATCGCCGTACCGGGAGTGAGCTGACAACTGTTCTCATACATTACCGGACTTTCAACGATAATTGTGCCTCTATGGTCTTCGATTATGCCGTAGCTTACCGAAAGCCCCAACCCCGTCCCTTTACCCACAGATTTTGTAGTAAAGAACGGATCAAAGATTCTGTTCTTAATATTCAGGTCAATACCAGTTCCCGTATCAATAATAGAAGCAGTTATCATCTGTTCCTCCTCTAAATAGGTCGTGCGTATTGTCAATACACCACCCTCATCTTCCATGGCATGTTGAGCATTATTGATAAGGTTCACAAAAACCTGACGCAATTTCTCTTCATCCCCGGTAACCACAGGAAGTTCTTCCGCAAAACATCGTACAATATCTATATGATCCAGGTGCAGGTTGTGCTCTACTATGGCTAGTACGTCTATCAGTATTTCATGGATATCCACGTCCTGAGGTGAACTCGCTGACTGCCTGGAAAACTTCAGCAAATCTGCGACAATTTTTCGACAGGCCTGGCTCTGCCTTTCCACGACAACCAGATTCTCAAATGTTTCACTCTCTGGAGGAAAATCATCTTTCATCAGTTGAGCATAGCCAAGAATAATACCGAGGGGAGTGTTTATTTCATGAGCAACCCCAGCTGCCATCTGTCCCACTGAAGCCATTTTCTCCGTGCTGATCATCTGAGATGTCATGGTCTTCAAGCGGGTAAGGTCTTTTGCAATACCTTCACAACCTATGAGCTTCCCTTTTTCATCAGCAAGAGCAGTCGCAGAAAGTAACGAATAGATAATTGAACCATCTTTTTTGACAAATTCAGCCTCAAAATCTTCTACAAAACGCTGACTGGTCAAGGTTGTATTAAAATCTTTAAGCCCACTCTCTTCGGAAAAAAGATGATTGAGTGAAAGGTGAGGAGGGTTTTTATCCGAATAATCAAGCATTTCCAGGCCCGCCTTATTCATATCCAGAATTATGCCTGCCTCGTCACAAAAGAACACCATATCCTTTGAATTATGAAAAAAATTGCGGAATTTTTCTTCAGACAAGGCTAGATCCTGAGTACGGGTCTCCACCATTTCTTCAAGATGCAGGTTCATCTCTTTCATGGTCGTTCCCGCCTCTTCAAGCCTCCTGTTTGCACGCCTGAGACTATCTGCCTTTTTTTGAATGGCCCTGTATCCTTCAACACCTTTGTGATAGTAGATTGTTACAGCAGCAACCGAAATCATCAGAAGGGTATTAACCCCGCCTGACAGAGGAGAAAGCATTTGCCAGATTTCTTTTTGGTCACTGATAAGAAGTGCCTGCTTTACCATGTGCCCTACGGCTCTGGAAATTGCAAAAATTGCAAGGGTGATACAGAAATAATGAAGGAAACCCCACAAAAAATTATCGGGGTCTTTACGGATCAGCAAAAACGTATAACGAAGCGACAAAAAGGAGAGAATAATCATCAGTTGTGAACCGATAATATCCGTAATAACTGAAGGAAGCATGTACATTTCCATTAGTTATCACCATCCTTCACCGCATCTTTATAAAAAGAGCGCAAACTCAAATAGAGAAAAAGCATGGCCGGAACAGCGAGCAGATGATCCAGTTTTGCCGCGTAATAGATTACCTTTACAAAAGTCAGTGGCATATTAACCTTGCTGAACAGGTAGCCGTTTACGTGGGTAAAATCCTCAGGTCGAAGATGTGAGGATGAAGCGTGACCAATAACGGCCAGAAAGTTCCAAAGTATCGTCAATACACAGAATATCCGCAGGTATACCCACCCCTGCCCTGCAAATGTCGATCTTTTCGTGTCCCAGAACAGATACCCAAGAGCCGCCATATACAGCACATGTGCCATCTGATGCACGTATATTCCTTCCGGCTCGCTATGGGTCTGTAGGGCCATACTCTGCTCGGGCAGCAGTATGCAACAGATCAAAACGATACATGGCAGTATGAAATATTTACGCATTGATTACCTGATTACGCTTAACAACTAGGGTGACTGCAACATTTTTACGGCACGTCTTGTTTTTCGATTTTTGCCGTAACCTGCGAGCACAAACCGTTTGGAACCAGCTTTGTAAAATAACAAAATGCGCTCTCTGTCGGTTATTAGCATTTAGTGTGCCAAGCAGCTCAGGCAACACAGTACTTTTAAAAAAATGTGCTAAAACAAATCGTTAACACTTTGCGAAGAGATAGTTCAAGGAAAAATGAGGACGCTTGGGAGGGAATTGAGCGATTTGAAATGCATCATAAATGATGCAGAGAAACAATTTGGATGCAGGTAATGATTTTAACGGAAATCTTCAGATTTGATGCCGTATTTTCGCATAAGCCGCTGAAACGCCTGACGGTCAACACCACTTTGTCGTGCCGCTGCAGAAACATTGCCATCGCTCTTTTTCAATGCCTGAACCAGATAAGCGGTGGTAAAACGCTGCACGGTTTTTTCTTTTGCATCCCTGTAGTTTCCAGTAAGAAAAGCGCAGTCTGCAACCGGTTCAGGCTCTGAATTTTGATCGAACCTGACGGAAGCCATAAGATCTTCAGGTGTAATAAACTGATCTTTGCACAGCAACGTGGCTCTGTTAATGGTGTTTTTCAGCTGCCGGACATTTCCTTTCCAGGATTTCTGCATGAGAAACTGTATGGCCTCCGAGGTAAACTCAAGTCCTTCACGTTCGTACTCAAGGGCAAATTCACCCAGAAACTGATGCGCCAGCAAGGGAATATCTTCTCTGATTTTTGCAAGGGGTGGCAGTGTCACAGGCATGACATTAAGTCTGTAAAAAAGATCTTCCCTGAACTCACCACGTTCCATTTTTTCTTCAAGGTTCTGGTTGGTTGAGGCAATAACTCTGACATCAACTTTAATGGTTTTTGTCTGACCCAGAGGTTGAATTTCCTTTTCCTGTAAAACGCGAAGCAGTTTGGTCTGCACGGAAACAGGAATATCTGCAATTTCATCCAGCAGAAGAGTAGAACCATTTGCTTCAAGAAAAAGACCATCCTTATCCGTTTCGGCTCCGGTAAACGCCCCTTTCACATAACCAAACAATTCGCTCTCAAGAATATGTTCGGGTAGTGCAGGGCAATTGACGGTAATCATATCCTTATCTGCTCTTTTGCTCATGCTGTGTATGGCTCTTGCTGCAACTTCTTTTCCCGTTCCTGATTCACCCCGAATCAGCACCGTAGCGCAACTGGTGGCCAGCCTGGAAAGGAGCTCAACCGTATAAACAATCGGTTTTGATCGTCCAGTAAATCCGGTTTTTGGTGGTGCTTTTGTCAACAGATGTTGCAGCTGTCTGTTTTCCCGAAGCAGATGTGTACGTTCAAGAGCCCGAATAATAGAGCCTACAATTTTATCATTATCAAATGGCTTTTGATGAAAATCATACGCACCATCCTTTAAGGCCTGCACCGCCATCTCGATAGTTCCATAACCGGTCATTACAACAGTGGTAATAGTAGAATCCAGTTCTGTAAGGCGTTTCAGAAGTTCAAGCCCGTCCAGATCCGGCATTTTAATATCAGTCAGAACTGCATCCGGATGCAGAGATTCCGCAATTTCCAAAGCCTGAAGTCCAGAAGTGGCCAAACTGACATCACAATCACACTTTCTGGAAATCACTTTTTTCAGAAGAAAAAGAAAATCTTCTTCATCATCTACAATAAGAACCCGTCTCTTCAATGTATCTTTCTCTTTCATTGTGTAATTTCAACAAGCTATCAACTTTTTACCTGGGCCATCAGATGAAAATATGTCTGGATAAATTTCCCTGAGACAGTGTCAATAAGCGATGAGTAAATACCTTGCCCCTGGGGAAATTCTCCGGCCAAAACAAAAAATGCCTCATTTGAAAGACGGGTAAGCTCATTCATCACCGGTTCCAGAAAAGATGAGCCAAGTTCCTCTCCACCATACGGCCTGCAACGAATTGGTCGAGACTCAAAAAGAATGCAGGAACCATCCACAGAAAGCGGGCAGAGTATTCTGTCTTTGGTGTAATGTTCCTGGAACCCCGATAGTTGATGGGGATTAAAACATTGCAAAGAGTTCTGCAGCAATTTGCTGCAGGCAAGCGCACGTTCTATTGCCGAAGTTCGTGCCTCGGCCGTAAGGGTGCGATTCATACTGTCGTTGAGATAAATTGCCTCCAACAGTGGTATTTGAAAAGAAGCATGACAACAACGATCATTTTCATGCCCACAAAGCTGCTGTATATTATTTTTGGCCATCTCCTGATCGACTGCTTCTGCCAGCGCTTCATATTCTCTAAAAAATGAAGACAGATTATTCGTTTGATCATGGGCAATTTTCGGAACTTTTATTGAAAGGCTTCCCTGTTTTTTGCTATATTTCCGCAAAAATTTCCACTGCCGATAGGTTGAAGGCCTGGCCATTGTTTTCTTCAACTCTTTTTTGGTCTGTTTCATGCCCAGACCACGGCGCAATAGATAAGCCGAAGTTATTGTACCGGTTCGCCCCTGGCCAAATCTGCAATGCACCAAAATTTTTTTCTTCAGATAAATCGCCTCGTCCAACCATTGCAGCCCTTTTTCCAGTTCGTCCATATCCGGCGCACATTCGTCATAAATGGGCAGATAATATACTTCAAACCCTGCCTGCCGCTCAAGATCATGCAAGTCACTGTATTCGTGACACAAGTTGATTATTCCATGGACACCTTGTTCCCGAATATTATCAAACTCATCATAGGACATCGGGGCACGGCCAACGCCAAGGTAGTCGGTGATCCAGGTGATTTCATAACTCATGGCCCATTCTTCCTCAAAGAAAATCGTTAATGTTGAAAAATTGCTCCAGATGGTACGCCGCTGAATCTCCGTCTTTTAATACAATATCCATCTGCTTGGAATTACCAAGCATTCTTCCCAGTGTAAAAAGACGTTGTATCATCTGATCTGCAGGCAGGGCATCGAGTCTGGCATCAAGAAGATCTGCTCTGCTGACCACCTTAAAACCGATCTTTTCCAGGATTGCTTCAATATACTGCAACCGGTAGCAACGCCCCTCAAAAGTACCCCCTCCCCCGGCAAACCGAATGGAACAGTAGTTTTGTTCACTCTTTTTACCACACAGGGTGTCAACAACGGTAAAATGGTAGCCAAACCTCATATTCAAATTGAGATAGTCCTGGCCATACACTGCATAACTTGCCGATTCGGCACTATTTTTAAAGGCAAACCCATCTGACATTGCCGCATTATCATAATCCTTCCAATTATAATATTCCTTATCATCCCAGACAATGGAAGGATGCGTTAAGCCAGCCCAGAGAGCATGGAGTGGCGCTGATTTCACCTGCTCAATTGCAACCCGGGCATCGACGGACACCTGAGCGCTATCAGAATTCCCGTCAACATCCACGAGATAGAGTTCAAAGGGAAGTTCTGTCTCAAGTTTTTTCCTGTTTCCCTTTCTACTCCCGGACTTACCAATGGAGAACATGGCCCGGACAGCCTTCTCATGTGAATAGCGAAGAATATCATGGAATGATCGGCAGCCATCGGGGGTAAACGATGATGCCTCAGGGTCAAGAAGGGTGAGCGGCGCGATAAAATCATTTATGGCATGTAGTCTACGATAATACGGCTGACGTTCTTTCAGAGAGGATTTCTCCCTCTCATTTTTAACACAGCTCTCATCAGTACCCTGAAAAATTGTCTGCCGATCGGCATCCACGGTGATAAAATCCCCATGCACAACTTTTTCCATAACGTTTGACGCAGAAACCAGTAGTGGAATTCTCATTTCTCGGCAAATGGTTGCAAAATGACTTGCAACGCTCCCACCGGCTGCCACAACTCCGCTGCATTTTGGCAGAAACAAAATAAGGGAAGAAGGAATATTTTCAACAATCAAAATGATGTCTGCAGGGAGTTGGTCCGGATCAGAATCTGCACTAAACAAAAAGGCCTTACCTGTTCCCCATCCTTGCGATGCAGTTATACCGCCACGATAAAGAAGAGGGAGATCCTTCCCAATACAGCATTCTGTGGAAACCTCTTCGGACGAAAAAGAAGTTTGCAAAGGGCGGCTTTGTAAGATAAGCGGTTCCTCGTCTCCAATAACCCATTCAATGTCCTGGGGACAACCAAAAAAAGATTCTAGTTTTAATGCTGTCTCGGCTAGAGTATGGGCTTCCTCAAGCCCTATTGGATCATCTGATGCAGGTTCAGGTGAAACGAGTGTACCTTCTTTATTAAAGCAGATCAAGTGAGGTTCCGCATTACCGCTCACCAATTTTTCCCCTGTCCCCTTAACACTGTGAATAAAGACTGTATCCTTGATTTTTTCTTTGGGATCAGACGTATAAATGACCCCGGCAGCTCTTGCGGCAATCATTTCCAGAATCAATACAGCCATTGATGCTTCTTCATCACTTATTCCTGCGGTAATTCTATAAAGCAGTGCCTGAGGCGTGTATTTGGAAGCCAGAACCTGTAAATAACTGTTGTGTACATCCGCAGGTAAAACGTTGAGTATAGACTCGTATTGTCCTGCAAAGGAATGCACTCCATCTTCATTTACTGCACTGCTGCGTACCGCAAAAAGTATTTGATTTTTTGTATTGATCCCTGCAATAAGATCCTTACTCGCTTTCGTCAAAGCCTGACTGATTTCAGAAGGAATTTCTGCGGCCAGCACCAGGGACATCAGCGCACGAGACGTCTCCTGCAGAGAATGGATATCATCAGGGTCAAGAGCCAGAAGATGTGAATTAATCTGTGAACGAAGATTATTGTGCTCTAGCAGTGCATGCCAGCTGTTTGTTGTTATAACAAAGCCAGGAGGAATACGACATTCAAGTTTCTGAAATAGTTCAGCAAGGTTTTTTGCTTTATTTCCAGTATATTGATGCTTCATCCTGGCATCACTTAAACAGAAAATATATGGGGCTCCGGAATCATTGGATTCGGTTTGCAGGAGATATCGGATATACGAATCGAATTTCCGGTAATAGGTCGAAAGACCCGCAGCACTACGGGGTGAAATCCGTGCGAGTTCGTACACCAACGCTCCAGTCACTTCACTCAGTTCGCTGTATAAAGCAGTCACCTTTGTCCAATCAGAGGGCTCTTTTTTGAAGAGAAGGTCCTGAAAATCAGCTATGAGTTCATGACATTGATGGTCATACTCAAGAAGCCTTCTAAACGCCTCATATGTGGCCCGTTGCAGTACGTCCGGAGCAAAAAAACGGTATGTCCAACGTTTGAAAAGATTACTGGTAACCACAGGCAGTCTCTCTTTTTCTGTTAACAAAATCATCACAACGAATACAGCTAACCCATTGCCCAACCAAGAAACTATCAGAAACGAATTCCAAGAGTACTAAGAGTAGCATAAAATATAACCGTTCGGCAACCATATGCCATATCATCCAGGGTAAATTAATGCTAACCGCCAACTCTTTCAATTGGCACAGGAATTTTTCGTCATTTTTAAGTGATCTAAAACTGCTCGTACGTCAAAGCTGAGCTTGCGCATTTTTTGAGTGATATTTTTTAC
>CAMZKN010000156.1 GCA_947311315.1 uncultured Desulfobulbaceae bacterium
CTCGGAGGTAAGCGTAGACTCCGATATCAACTATATACCTGTGGTAAAATTTTCCGTATGCCTCGATTTCAGACAGAAATCCTATTAAATCAACAGACTCATCTATCCGAAAATTGAAAATTCGTCAACTTCCTGCGGGCGGGTTTTAAAAGAGAATTACTATGCTATCAAGGTAGCTGTCACTAAAACTTCAGCGTACATCATACACAAAAACAGTCATATTATCCCCAAAATAAAAAAACCCGCATGGTTTTTACATCCTGTGAGGGGGCAGAATATAAAACCTGATGCGGGTTAAGAGAAAAGAGTGTTTCTTCGGCGCTACTGATTCCAGCTATTGTTCATACCGTAACCTTTACCGTGCCCTCTGCCATAACCGTTTCCAGGGCCGTTACAACCCATAGGGGTTGCACCCATCCTGCTGCCGGGTCCCAGGTATTTGTCAACACCTGCTGTCACTGCATTAGCTCGCATTGTTGTGTGTAAATCAAAGAGTTCTCCAGTAACGGCTGCAACCATTTTCGGATCTGGAGTAGCACTTTGCATTAACGCTCTCTTTTCAGCGCGCTTCATTACCATCTCCTTGCGCAGCTTCTGATTGTCGTTAAAAAACTGCTTTATTTTATCCTGTGTGGCCTGGTCAAGTTGGGTAAATTGTCCCTGAAGTTGACCACAATTCATTCCACCGCCCATACCTCCTCTTCCCCAGTTTGCCGATGCGGTACCTGCCAGTGCCAATCCTGAAATAAGAGCTATTGCGATAATTTGCTTTTTCATGTGTTGTCTCCTTGTTAGTTTGTCGTGTTTTGCTTTCATCAAGCACCTGTTGTAAAAAGGAAAGCAACAGTGATGCCAGTCCAACATAATAAACGCAACAAGCTGTATTAACAATAGTTACAAGACAATCTATTTCTATTTCCAGTACAGACATTGGATCTGTTTCGGTAAAAAATACCCACCTGGAGCAAGACGGGTTGGTAGAAATTACCCACCCCCTACATCTTTTTCAATGTCCCGATGAAAGAGAGAGAGGTGTATGTCTGATCCGGTGAGAAATGAGCCAATTTTTTCGGTCACAGCAACAGATCTGTGGCGTCCGCCGGTGCACCCTATTCCAATATGAAGAGATTTTTTTTTCGCATTGCAGGAAAGGTCAATAACAGTCTTACAGACGGGAAGCAACTGCTCCATAAAAGCGAGGCCTTCTTTGCTTTCCAGCACATAGTCCGAAACAGTTGGGGATTGTCCGGTATCAGGTCGCAACTCTTCAACCCAGTAGGGATTAGGCAAAAAACGGACATCCCAGAGCATATTAGCATCCACAGGTGTCCCATACTTAAACCCGAAAGAAAACAACACTACCCGTAACTGGTAGATACTACTCATTCTAACCTCATTTTTAATGATGTTCGCTATAGATACGTGGCGTAACAGACATGCGGTTAGCAGGCCGAGCGTAGGCCACCGCAGGATAACCAAGGGCGATTACGCTGTAAACCTGTTCGTCGTCCGCCACCATCATTTTCTTTCTCATTTCAGGAGTTCGGCGCATGGCCTCCACCGCAAAGCCGATAAGACAGCTGCCCAGCCCCATTGCGTGAGCCGCAAGCAAAATATTCTGACTGGCAAGCAACGCATCCTCTGCGGGACAGCTGGCACAGTGCTTTCCTGTAACCAGAATACAGGCCGTTGCGCCGTGAAAAAGTCTATCTCTCCCCTCTTCATCCCATTCTTTCAAAGCTTCTGCAACAGAATCATGATAATTCCTAAAATAATGGCCAAGTTTATCGTGACCAAATATCTTCATCAAACCACGTAAAACACGGGATTTTGCCTGTTTATTCAGTTTTCGGAAATATTCTGCAGTCATTTCCCCCAAAGAGAGCACGTCGTCTCTTGTCGACAGAATAGTGAAATTCCAGCCCTGACTATTGGTACCAGAAGGTGCCGTCGTACCTATTTTCACAAGATCTTCAAGGAGACTGAGAGCAACTGTTGTACCGCTATATTTCCTGCAGGATCTCCTCGAACGCATAAGGTTCACAAGGCAAACTGTATCATATTGTCCGGGCTGCACAACTTCCGTCATTTCCCGCACAGTTGCCAGGCCCAGTGTCGATTCCAATACTTCAATCCTCACTGCGTCAACGACACAAACTGCCTGACAGTGACCACAGAGAAAACATTCATCCAGAATATATTCTGCCTTTTTTTCAGTCATTCTAATCGCCCGGTACGGACAGATTTGTACACAAATCCCGCATCCGGTACATTTTTTTTTGTCAATTATGACCCGTTTCATATTTCTCCAGTTTCAATCACGTCCCTTTTCTAGTACCGTAGATCTCTTCCAACTTTTATAGCATGATCATGGGGCAAAGAGTCAGAGAAAAAATGTTACACGACTATACAAAATGGCGAAAAAACACCCGATATCGTGAAGTCCTGCGGGTTTGCCTACCTCTGGTACTCAGCCTCTCCGCTACCACTGTTATGGAGTTCACCGATCGGGTGTTTCTGGCCAACTATTCTATTAATGCCATTTCTGCTGCCCTCCCGGCGGGTATCTCATCCTATCTCTTTATGGCATTTTTTGGCGGTGTCGGTGGATATGCCGGAGTTTTTATCGCCCAGTATTCCGGTAGAGGCAATCATAAACGCATTGGTACAGTACTCTGGCAGGGCATCTATTTTACTCTGGCATCCGGTCTCATTTTCTGGCTGCTTGCCATCTTCGCAACAGAGCCACTCTTTAGCCTGGTGGGCCATTCCCTTGAAGTGCAACGACTTGAAAAAATCTATTTTTCCATTCTCTGTAAAGGTGCTGTTCTCCATGTAGCGATGGCGACCCTGGCAACGTTTTTTACCGGACGTGGTATCACAAGACCGGTAATGATCATCACTTTTATTGGCGTTTTTATCAATATTCCTCTGGACTATGCCCTGATTTTTGGCCAATGGGGATTTCCTCAGCTCGGCATTACCGGAGCAGCAATAGCCACAGTAGTTTCCTGGGCGGTAAATGTTCTTTTTCTCACTCTTCTCATATTCACCGCTAAAAATAATCAGCGCTTCGGTGTTTTTTCACATTTGCGCTTCAACAAAGACATCTTTGTTCGACTTATGCGATTTGGCATCCCAGGCTCACTTCAGTTTACCCTCGATATTCTGGCATTTACATTCTTTATCCTGCTCGTCGGGCGTATTGGCACAACCGAACTCGCAGCTACCAATATCGTAATTTCGATTAATGCTCTGGCCTTTATGCCATCCATGGGTGTCTCCCAGGGCTTGAGTATTCTCGTTGGTCAAGCTCTTGGCAGGGGAAAGCCGGAAGAGGCCAGCGCATATGTTTTCAGCGCCAGCCATTTACTCATTGGTTACATCGTACTTATGGATCTCATTTTTATCTTTGCACCAGTACAGATCCTTGCGCCTTTTCTTATGGCTGAGCATGGCACAGCAGAGTATTTGACAGTACTCAACATGGGTAAATCACTCCTGAAAATAGTTGCCGCCTACCTGTTTTTTGATGCCTTTTATATGGTTTTCAGCGGCGCACTCCGGGGGGCTGGAGATACCAGATTCATGATGTTTGCCATTGGCTCTGCCTCCCTGACATGTCTTATTCTTCCTGTGTATATTGGCGTTATTTATTTCCACATACCCGTTATAACTGCATGGCTGTGGATACTCTTCTTTATCTTTTCTCTATTTGCTCTTTCCGCAACACGATACTGGTGGGGAGCCTGGAAAAAGATGCTCGTCATAGAAAATTCAGATCAGTCGTGAGTGGCCTTTTTCAAAAAACGGGTAAAAACAAAAGCCAGAACAAGCATCAACATAAGCTGAACGAGAAACATCCGCCAACCGTATCGCTGAAAAACGGCGCCAGGCAACACAGAACCAAGAGTACCACCCATGTAATAAAAACAGATATAGAGACCGTTGGCGATTGCCTTTGTATCTTTTGCAAGCGTATTCACAAACCCGGACAACAGAGAATGGGCGGTGAAAAGTCCGGCACAAAAAACGAACATGCCCACAAACATAACAGAATATAAGCCAACCATAAAAAACATCAGGCCCAGAAAAAACAGTACGATACCGGCAGCTATCGCGTCTGTTTCATGACCAAAGCGTTGGATGATTTTCCTGCTGTTGAGGGAAACGATTATCCCCATACTATAACCAAGATAGAGCAAGCCTATCCCCGCCTCACCGGATGTGGGATCAAGTTTTTTAAGCTCGAACGGCAAAAAATTCATCATTGCCGCAAACACAAAGAACAGACAGAAAATCGTGGCATAGAGCCAGAAGAATTCTTTTTGCTTAAGCAAGGCTATTATTTCTCCAGGCTTTGGCCTGGTATATTTCATTTTTACATCCCGGGTCATTCCTTTTAATAAATAGCAATTGAGAAAAAGCAGTAAGCCAAGGAGGACAAAGAAGAACCTCCAACCAAAAAGATCTGTAAAAAGCCCGGAGAGGAACCGGCCCAGAAAACCACCAAGGATCGTCGCCGCTATGTATGCGGCAATTGCATGTTGTACCTTTTCTTCTTTCGAGCTGTAGCTGATATAGCTCATAAGAGAGGTTAATATCGCAGGAATCATCAGCCCTTGCAGGGCACGAATAGCAAGAAGCGATGAATAACTCTCCGCCATAGCAAAAACAATCTCCAGAGTACCAAGAAAAAACAGCGCCCAGCGCACCATCAGTCTGGCGGAGAAAGACTCAAGCAGGTAGCCGTAGACAAGGGGAGCGATGCCGAGTGGAGCCATCATCAAGGTTGTAAAAAGAATGGCCTGGAAATCAGTCAGATGAAATTCAGTCTGAAAATATGGCTGGATAGGTTGAGCGGCATAGAGGGAACAAAATGTTATTACAGTTGCAAAATAGATGAATTTAAGAGATGAATCAGTCACAGAGATCCTGGAAGCTGTCCTATCGTGCCGGAATATTTACCAGCTGGCTGCACAACGGTTACAGAAGCATAGCGAGGGTTTTCTGGATAGCCGTCATATCAAATGGTTTTGCAATCACGCCGACAAAACCATAATCCCTGTAATTTACCATGATCGGATCATTCGAGTAACCACTTGAAACAAAGACATTCGCTTCTTTATCAATGGCCAGGACCTCAGTGACGGTTTCCCTACCACCCATGCCTCCAGGAATAGTGAGATCCATGATGACAGCATCAAATGCGGCTCCAGCGCTGTATCTCTTTTTATACTCTACAATGGCATCAGCCCCATTTGTAACCCGGACGGCATCAAGACCTAGATCTGCCTATTACCCATAATATTAGTCTGGACATTTAAGTCTGAATCGTGCATACTTGATGCATGAATATTCAAAACCAAATCAAACGTACATTGTCTGAGGCGTCAAGTTTATC
>CAMZKN010000157.1 GCA_947311315.1 uncultured Desulfobulbaceae bacterium
TCATTCATGTTCCTCCTTAGAGCAACATGAATAATCTATTCACAATTATCCGGTGAAAATAATTGTCGTCAGGCGGTAATTATAATTGTCGCTGATCATACATTATATGAAAGGGTAACCACCAGTATTAAAACATGAAGCGATTAGAACATCTCGCAAAAAAATAACAAAAAATGGGATCGCCACCAAACGCAAAAAGGGTTTACGAGAAAAACTCGTAAACCCTTACAAATTCAGTGGTCGGGGCGGGAGGATTCGAACCTCCGACCTCCTGCTCCCAAGGCAGGCGCGCTAACCAGGCTGCGCTACGCCCCGACTCTATTGAAAAAGGCTCGATTGTGGAAATCGAGCCTGAAAAAACTGGCTCCCCGGGACGGACTCGAACCGCCGACAAGGTGGTTAACAGCCACCTGCTCTACCAACTGAGCTACCGAGGATTGGTTCTCCGTTGTATCAACGACATAATATTTCCACTGACACGACGTAGGCGGGCAATATAAACCGGCAGAAAAAAGGTGTCAACAGATTTTTTCTGCCGTATCATTTTCTTTTTCCCCATACCTTTTTCGTTTAAAGTGACAGTTACATTTTCTACTATTATTTCGCTACAATACAGTTTAATGCTTTCGGGACGGGAAATTTTTCAAAATCTGTCCAACGATGCGATCAATATACAGTTTCGCCTCGACACTATCCATACCTTTCAATAGTCTGCCAGTACCAACCCCGCGCCAGTAGACCTTGTGGCTGCCGGGAATCAAAGCATCTATAATAATAGTACCTTCTTCATATTCTATCGTTTTTTTATCTTTTCTTGATTCCAGTGGCATAGACGATGCTACAGCACCATATCCGTAGCTGGTATAAAAATGATCAATTGACTGTACTTTTACTTTTTTCTCAATTGCTCCAAACCATGTTACAAAAAAATCGGCACCCTCACCGTCCTGTTTTTCATATCCCATTGCAAGCAGCTTTTTTTCTACGGCTGCCCGAACAATGGTTATGACCTCAGGATTATTCACCCTGACATTATCGCCAGGTGGGGTATCAGTCTGTAGCCATGCAAAAGATGTCAAACCTGAAAAATCAACAGTTGTATCAACTTCTGTTGTAACATTGACAGCCCCGCAACCCGATAACAATAGAACAAACACACAACAGAAAAAAATATTCTTCATCACGCTATCCCCTACCCCATTTACTTCTCACGGCTGATTACAAGATTGCCCCAGCTTTGACAAACAGGCATCACCTCAACACTGTTTATATTGACATGTGGTGGTCGACTGGCCACCCAGTATACTATTTCTGCAATATCGACGGGTGTCAGCGGCTGAGTGCCTTCATATACCTTATCGGCTTTCTCCTGATCTCCACCAAAACGGACAACAGAAAACTCACTTTCAGCAAGACCGGGTTCAATATTTGTTACCCGGATGCCGGTTCCATGCAGATCTGAACGTAGATTCCTTGAAAACTGCTGAACAAAAGCCTTACTTGCCCCATAAGTATTCCCACCTGGATAAGGCCACGAACCGGCAATGGAGCCAATATTAATGATATGTCCTCTCGATTTTGAAACCATCTCCGGCACTATCAGACGTGTCATATAGAGCAAACCCTTGATATTGGTGTCCACCATGGTATCCCATTCATCAAGATCCGTTTCATGGGTTGCTCCAAGACCAAGAGCCAACCCGGCATTATTGAGGAGAATATCAATATTACGGAATTTTTCCGGGATGTTGTCTACCAATTCCTCAACCTGGGCTCGATCTCTTATATCGAGAGGAGCAATATGTACGGACGATTTACCAAGCTTGTCCTGCAATTCATCCAGGCGGCCACATCGCCTGCCAGTAATAATTAGCTGCCAGCCATTTTCGGCAAAAAGTTCGGCGCTGGCCTTGCCAAAGCCTGATGTTGCACCAGTTATTAAGAGTGTTTTTGCCATAAAATCCCCATAAAATAATTATAATTTTTTTCACGGTAATATAAACATGCCGCAAAAGCACGCTAAGCAAAAATATATCAAAAAAAATAACAGAATGCGAGTTACACCTTCACACTGGTGCCAAATGACATATAATTAAAAGAAGAAGTCACCTTATCAGCTTTCTTGAAGTGAACATAAGCCCGCTGCTTTTCATCACAAGGCTGCGACACGTTGCTCAACGGATTGATGTACACAGGTGGGGTTCTATGAAAAACATAAAAAATTATATCTCAGCTGATTCTTGCGATTCCCTGGCCACTCTTTTTCTTCTCCGGGTAAAGCAAAGCCCCAATAACATCGCCTATCGATATTGCGACAAGAGCACAGGAACCTGGCATGATCTTACCTGGCAGGAGATGGCACAAACTGTTTGCCGCTTGCGCTCTTCCATGGAACACGAAGCGCTTCAACCCGGCGACAGAGTTGCCCTTTTGCTCAATAATTGCCCGGAATGGATTGCTTTTGAACAGGCGGCACTCTCTCTGGGCCTCATTGTCGTGCCTCTCTATGCCAATGACCGACCGGAAAATATTGCCTACATCCTGGAACATACTGAATCCAAACTTTTACTCTGCCCCGGCATCACATACTGGCACAGTATGTCTGCGGTTATGGGCCAGCTTAACGGCCTGCAGCGTAGCATCACCGTAAATCCCTGGCAGTCAGAGAATGAAGATCCACGCTTAACCAGTCTCACAGACTGGCTGCCAGCCAAGGGGAAAACGAAAACCGAATACTCACCAACCACCCATGAAATTGCCTCCATTGTCTACACGTCGGGCACAACCGGCCCGCCTAAAGGAGTGATGCTCAGCCATAAAAACATTCTGGAAAACGCTTATGCGGGTTTGCAGTGTATGGACATTTTCCCCAGTGATTCATTTTTGTCTTTTCTACCGCTCTCCCACATGCTCGAACGGACAGCAGGCTATTATCTGCCTATGATGGCGGGAGCAACCGTTGCCTATGCCAGATCAATTCCCGAATTAGCAGAAGATCTGCTCAACGTACAACCGACAATCATGGTGGCTGTTCCGCGAATTTTCGAACGTATTTATAATGGATTGATGACTAAAATTAACGCCAAACCAAAACTCATTGGGAATCTGTTTCACAAAGCAGTTGAAATCGGCTGGCAGGGCTTCCTCCACGACCAGGGCCGGTCTCCCTGGACAGCAGCACTTCTCACCCGTCCTCTGCTCGATTCTCTTTTTGGCCGAAAGGTACGCCAGAAACTAGGCGGCAAACTGCGCATAATTATCACAGGTGGGGCACCGCTGTCTGCTGATATAGCACGGCTATTTATCGGCCTAAAGCTCCCTCTTTACCAGGGATACGGCCTTACCGAAACAAGCCCGATCATAAGTGTTAACAGACATGATGACAACAGACCTGATGGCGTAGGCACTCCTCTTCCGGGTACAGAAGTTACAATCGGTGAACATGATGAGCTTCTTGTTCGAGGCAGTTGTGTCATGCAGGGTTACTGGAAAAACGAAAAGGCAACCGCCGAGACCATTGATAGTAACGGTTGGCTGTATACCGGAGACAGGGCCGTTATCGAGGATGGCCACATACGCATTACCGGCAGACTCAAGGAAATAGTAGTACTGAGTAACGGAGAAAAAGTAGCCCCGGCGGATCTGGAAATGGCAATCGCCATGGATCCTCTTTTTGAACATAATCTTATTATCGGTGAAGGAAAGCCCTATCTCACTCT
Organism: uncultured Desulfobulbaceae bacterium; assembly: GCA_947311315.1. Taxonomy (GTDB): domain Bacteria; phylum Desulfobacterota; class Desulfobulbia; order Desulfobulbales; family Desulfocapsaceae; genus Desulforhopalus_A. The sequence goes on from CAMZKN010000157.1 coordinate 3,720, forward strand.
GCTCACCGTACTAAACGCTGGACTCTGGCAGGAATTTGCAACAGAGATTGGAGTCTCTCCAGAGGCTGAATCACTTGGACTGCAGCAGGTTCAAGACGCCGTTCTCGGGAAAATCGAAAAACTTCTCGCTCATTTCCCCGGTTTTGTCTTTGTTAAACATGTCACCCTCAGTCTGACTCCATGGACGGTAGAGGATGGTTTACTGACACCGACGCTTAAACTCAAACGGGCTGCAATCGGCCGTCATATGGAAAAAGAGATAGAACATATGTACACAAACTAACACTGTTCAAAGAGCCGGAGCTGCTCCACCATATCAGCAAAATATGGGTTTTCCTTTTCCAGAGGAGAATCGGAAGGTTGCGCACCATAAGCATACACCGGCTCTTTTAACACAACGCAGGCATGCTCAACCCGGGCTTTTTTATCAATATTAAACGCCACAAAATCCTTTTCAGCAACTATCTCCTTCAAACTGTTGACCGCCGGTAGGCTTACCACACTGTCATATTCTGTTGTGACGGCAAAGATACGTGTTTCAAGATGCTTTGCAGAAGAGTAACGGCGACGCAATACGTTGTTTTCTTTTATCAAAAAAGACAGCTCCTTTGCACAGTTGAAACTTACCCGCTCATAGCGATACGGATTATCACCGATAAGAGGTTTCCCGTTATCAAACACGGTAATAAAAGGCGTGCGAAGCAGCCATTCCTGCAGCCAGCCAGGCACTATCGACAGAACACCGGCAAGGCCCAAAGCTGCAGAAAACAGATAGAGATCACCATTTACCTGAGGAACTGTACAGGCCATATAAAAACCTAGCGCCCCACCGGTCGACAGACCACCAATGGACACCTTCCTACTCCTCTCAAAAGCTTCATCCAGAGCAAAATGGACATTTTTTTTCCATTCACCAAGAGATACACCAAACATACCATTGGGTTCTTTTAGGCCATGGCACTGGAGCAGGGGCATATACACATCATAACCCAGAACCCTGAAAAAATAGTCGCCGAGGGCGGACATAAAAAATGGCGAATCGGTCAGCCCATGAACGAGGACAATTGCTTTACCTGGTGCAGTTGAATGCAACAACCTTCTCGGTTCACACCCTGCACGAACGCTGTCTACAGAAAATTCAGGAAATGCCTGATAGTATTCCGGCCATGTACCGGTACTTCTTGTATCAATTGTCGTATTCATCACAGGCCTGCCCTTTATGACTCTGCAACTACAGTTACAAAATCACCAATTTTTCTATGCACTCGTCCAGCGCCCTCTCCGTTAATAAGCACATGGCAATCATAACTAAGCAGACAATACTCTTTATTTTCTGAACCAATACGTCTGTATAATTTTTCAGAGCCCTCCGGATCAACAACCGGATTATTACTCGCCTGTATAATCAGAGTCGGTTGCGTTATGCTACCATAAGTACTGTCAATAGACTTGAGATACTCGCCAATTTCATGCACACCCGCCACTGGGTTTTGAGGATAGTTCACATGGAGATTCCCGTGGCTGAAATCAAGAAATTGCGGGACATCTTTTTCTTTTTTCATCGCATTCAACATTCGGTTCCATACATCAACCACCGGCATAAACCGCGTCGAATAATCACCAAGCGAAAAAGGCGGACACACGGCAAAAACTCCCGCAACCTTATCCACGCGACCTGCTAGATCAAGAGCAAGACTCCCCCCCACAGCCATACCCCCAACCACCACCCTGTCACAAAAAGCGGACATCAACACATAAGCCTGTTCCACCGCTTCAACCCATTCTCGATATTTCCTCTGGGACAGATCCTCTGCAGAAGTCCCATGCCCAGGCAATCTGAGCGCGTAGACCCATACACCACGTTTGCGCAGATATGTTGCAAGTTCGCGCACCTCTTCCGGGACAGCCAGATAACTATGTATCAGTACAACTCCGGTTTTTCGCCGCCAACCTGGGAAAAGAAAGGGTTTACCTATACATACTTTTTCTTTATCGGTACGAAACGACTTACAGGAATCTTTATATGCAGTAATCGCTTTTTTAAGAAGATACCTGCCAAGAGATACCCTCAGAAGAAAGGATGGTCGCCAGGCCAGTGACCAGAAGATGGATTGCAACTTTTGCAGCGGTTCCACCTCATTGGCAATTATTTCTATGGGATTGTCTATCCGTCCTCTATGGAAACTCAGCGGCGCTGAAAGCTTGGAGCGATCCCTTATCAGATACTCTCCATATGTCTCCACAATTCCCTTCTCCTCTGCAAGCTCAATAAAATTAGCATACTTGCCATATCTGTCATCGGTAAGCAGATGGCTCTGATTTTCCTGAAGAGACTTGTGCAGGAAAAATGTCCCCTCCCCTTCCCGATCCCCGGCAAGAGAGGCAGCGTAAAACAGTCGCCGTTTAAAATCTTCGATTCCAATACGGTTAAATGGATACATCCGTAAAGAGGAGGCAAAAATATGCTCATGATTCACAGTCGTCATAGCGTAAATATCGTGCATATAGCGCTGCATCATATCATGAGCCGTCTTCTTCATTTTTTTGGTCAGGCTGGAAGAGACAGAAAAACCCGTTATGCCATCCCTGGCCATATCCTCCTGCAACCATTGCTTATCAAGATAACTCTCCATTTGGATAGGCGCGCCAAAGCGAACATCAAGATCCACACCAGACAAGAGCATAGTCCCTTCAGCCATAAGCTCTTCCACCATTCGCTCAGGGATATCTTTCATCAGCTTTGACGCAATACTGGATGCGACATTCTCGTCCGCCCTTATGGGATAATAGGTGAGATTTACCGGCACTATGGTTATTGGTTCTGTCCGTACTTCCTCAAGTTCTTCCACACCAAGACTATCAAGCATAGATCGGGCATTGGCCGGGGATCTGTTTGCAGTTGCCAGTAAATGAAGACGAAAGAGTTCCGCCCTGAGCGCAAGGGCTGCCGCCCCTGTATGTGGTTCGTGTACGCCATCGGAATCAGCGACCATATATTTGCCGCGCTTCATGATCTTTTTGGTTTTGATCATGCTGCCTTCAGGGAAAATAATCCAGTTGGCCTCCCCGGTAAGCAGACTTTTCACAATAAGCTCATCACGCTTGGGGTCACGGGTGGAAACCACTCCCACCATGTCAAAAAACTTTTCAAGACCTCCGTTGAAAAGGGAAGCATCAGCCAGTGACCAGACAGGCACATCGGTTAAATTATATATATAATACGGGAGCAGAAGCGTTTCGATCCGAGTGAAATGGTTCATCACGAAAATGATGGGGCCGGTTGGGATATTCTCTTTACCATGAACAACAATATCGGCCTTAGAGAGACGGGACATGATTTTAATCGTCAATCCCGTTGTCAAATACGCAGAACGATTCATACACTCTCCTCTTTCAAAAAAACTGCTAATAATGCACTATATTATATAGTAAATGGGTAACTTCTCCAAAAGTGTTGGTAAAATAAAGCGTACGTTCGAACCCCTGCCCTTGTATGATGGGAAGCATGAAAAGCACATTCGATCAACTCACCAAAAACATTCCCAAAGAAGACAAAGAAAATCCA
>CAMZKN010000158.1 GCA_947311315.1 uncultured Desulfobulbaceae bacterium
CCATGGTTTGAAGATTATTGAATAATCGTAACTACTCACGAAGTTCATAACTCTATGTTTTTATTACCTGTGAGCAGTTACAGTTCAGAGGTAATAAAAACATAGAGTTATGAACTTCGTGAGTAGTTACGATTATTCAATAATCTTCAAACCATGGGACAGAGAGTGCAAAAAGAAAAGATACTTCAAAAAACAAAAAAGAAGTCAACCTATAAACCAATTGTGCCAGCACTTGATCAAGCGCTAAAACTGCTGGCATGCCTTGCGGAAAACTCACGTTCCAACATGACGCTTACTGAAATATGTGAGCAACAACACATTTCTAAAAGTAAGGCATACACTCTGCTCAACACACTGAAACAACATGATTTTATAAGAAAGGACGATCGAACAAAAACCTATTCTCTCTGGCTTGGTATCGTCAGAATGGGCCGAAATGTTTTAGAAAACCTTGACGTCCGTGACCTCTGCTCCCCCTATCTTGCCACTCTGGTGGAGCAGACCCACTGCACAGCCCATATGGGAATTGTCAGCGGAGACCGTTTCTATATCATTGCTCGCAGCGATGTTAAAGGAGCTCTCGGGTTTACCCTACGCCAATTCGGCCACTTGCATTTTACCCACGGCGCTCACGGCAAAGCGATAGTTGCGTTTATGGAAGAGGAAGAGCAAAGTAAGGTTCTCGCCGGTGAAACACTTTGCTTTTACGGGGATGGTGAACCTGTAGACATAGCATATTTGAAAGAGGAACTAAACCTTTGCAAAAAACGCGGCTATGCACAGGATCCTGGAGAAACCAATCACGGGCTAAATGCAGTAGCCGCCCCCGTCTTTAACGCTCGTGGTCGGGTTTATGGTGCGGTAGTTCTACTTGGCACATTCCCCCGATCGCAAATCAAAAGCTACGGGGAAAAAGTTACTGAAACTGCGCAGCAAATTTCAGTTGCACTGGGGGCAACGCTGTAATTTTTTTTTTGCAAAGCAACCTGCTGTTTATCTAATTCTTCCTTAAAATCCAGTTCCCTAATAGTATTTTACCTTAAAAAATCTATTCAGCATTGGTTGGAAATCACTTTAACACACTTGTAAGGTATCAGATATTTTTCTCAATAGCCTCAAGAAGATCGGCCTCTTCGTAAGGTTTAGTAATGTAGCCATCAGCACCCTGCTTCATGCCCCAGAACTTGTCACTCGCCTGATCTTTACTGCTGACGATAATAACCGTAATATTCTTTGTTGCTGCATCCTGCTTAAGTTGCCTGCACACCTGAAAACCATTTTTATTGGGCAGAATCACATCGAGAAGAACAAGATCCGGCTTGCTTTCAATTGCTGCCGCAAGTACCTTGTCTCCCTCTCCAACAGTCACCACTTCATACCCATTATCCAGACAGACACTCTCCGCGATACGGAGATCAGTCGGACTGTCTTCAACTATCATTACACATTTTTTTGCCATAATCATATCCTATTTTTTGAGGTATTGGTCTATACCCTCCTCGTGCCAAATCTTCAAGGTTTTCTCATCATTTTTTTTAATTTTAACACCAATTGCATTCACAGGAACAGTATGCTTTTTCTGAATTGCAATCCAGTTTTTTTTAACCGCTGCAGCCATTACCATGTTCAACTCCTGTTCGTAAAAATTCTCTACTCCATACAGCGCTTAGCCCTGCCACTGAACCGACTGTGCAATTTTTGCTATATTCGGCACAACTGCAATTCTGTTACCCGACAAAGAATAGATGCCGAGAACACTCTCACCGTTTTGTGGTAAATGCACAGAGGTTGCTGTTGAGAAATCTGTTTCGATTTTATGCACTTTCAGCGTGTGAACAGTTTTAACAATAAGCTTGATCATCTCATTTTTCCCGTTGACAGACCTGACAACAAGATATTTTGTATCAATGTTTTCATAATTCATCGCAATTCCAAAATATTTTTCGAGACTGACCACAGGGAGCATCGTGTCGCGATATCTTGCAGTTGGAACACGGGAGGGAGACGCAAACAATTCAACGTCTTTGAGTACAAATTCCAGTTGACTCCTCCCAAAAAGCCAATACACATCATGCTTCTCCACAGGAAGACAACGAGCTCTAATCATTGCAATTTCATGCTGTTTTTCCATTCCAAGTCACCTTACAAAATCAGCTACATCAACTGGTTCTAATATCTTCAAGCATCTGTATAAACGCAGTATCCTGATACGGTTTTGTCATATAGAGATCAATGCCAAGTTCCCTGGCTTTCTGTTGATGCTTTTCAGAGGCCCGTGATGTCAGCATGATAATTGGAATATCCACCCATATAGGATTATTATTAATATGAGCTTTAAATTCATAGCCGTTCATTCTTGGCATTTCGATATCCAGAATAATAACATCGGGAACAAAAACCTCGAGCTTTGCCAAAGCATCCATGCCATCCACCGCCTGCTGCTGCACCCAGGATTGGCTCTCTATCAGCCTGGCAACACTGTGCCGAACACTGATGGAATCATCAACAATGAGTACCTTCAGGGGTTCATCCAAAATCATTCCAGACGCCGCAGCCACGTCAGTATCAGCAGCTGATTCCGGCAGCTCAACTAATTCTCTCAGGTTAAGAATTGGTATCAATGCACCCGTTCCCGTCACGGTAACACCACTGACTCCATGAACATGGGTCAGATGGCTACCGAGATCTTTTACTATAATCTCCCTCTGTTCAACAACCGCATCAACAGCTACTCCGACGAGATCATCTCCCACATTAAAGAGAATAACCAGCATTCCATCCCGATCTTCCGCCACTGCATCTGCCTTACCCTCCAATTGCAGGTAATAGCCCATATTTACGACAACAACAGTTTTATCTTCGTACGACAAACTGAGACCATCCTGCGAAGAAATCTGATCTTTTGTGAAGTGACCCACATGATGAATATCCTGCAAGGGAACTGCAAACTGTTTGCCTGCAACAGAGACGAGAATTGCCCGGTTCACCGAAAGGGTAAAAGGAATATGAAATTCAAAAGTAACACCCAGACCGGGTTTATTTATCAACTCAACAGAACCTTTCAGCTCCTGAACATTCTTTTTAACGACATCAAGACCAACACCTCGTCCTGAAACAGTACTGACATCTTTTTTCGTTGAAAAACTTGGATGAAAAAGATAATCAACCAGTTCACTTTCCGGTAAACTATCAGGATCTTCTATCAGGCCCTGTTTTTTCAGTTTTTCTTTGACTATCGACAGCTGAACACCACCACCATCATCTGAAACCCGCAACACCACATATCTACTACGCTGCTCGGCCTCAAGATGGATTGTACCAACAGCCGATTTCCCTGTTGATGTTCGTTCTCCTGCCGGTTCAATACCGTGATCTACCGCATTTCGCAGGACATGCATAAGCGGATCCGTTATTTTCGCCCAGACAAATCGATCCATATAGACATCCTCTCCCGAAACGGAGAGGTTGACATTTTTCCCGAGTTCCCTAGCAGTCTCACGCACGGTACGAAACAATATTCGCGATATCGACGACATTGGCGTCATGCGTATGCGCATGAGCTTATCCTGCATCAGCCGCATGGTAAGCTGCTGTTTCGTTACCTGGCCCCGGATTTCGCTGGCCAGTGAGGTCATGGTGGCCGATATAGCGTTCACATCGACTGAGATTTCATTGAGTGATCTGATGATTAGATTCAGTTGTGAGTAGCGATCAAGTTCAATGGGATCAAACTCCGCCAATTCTCCGTCTATCTGGCCATCTCCACCACCCATGGCCGGATTAAGTCCATACAGTGACTGCACCTCAAAACCCGCTTCGAGTTCCTGGGATTTTCTACGCAGATTTTCTTTTACTGTATCCAGTTCGGCAAGACTATTGCCAAATTCATCAACCACTTTTTCCATTGCTCCACGGGCGACAACAAGCTCTCCCTCAATGGAGACCAGTTCATCCAGATCCTCAAGTTTTACCCGAAGTGTGCCTGATAATCCCGGCACATCCAACTCACTCTCTTCTTCGGCCTCCAGATCATCGTCTGTAAATGGTATAACCTCTGTCTGTATCTGCTCCTGCTCACCAGCGTCCTCCAGGTCTCCTTCCTCTTCCGCAACTTCGACAGGAGTCGCTGATCGCTTATCAAAGTACTCACTGATGGTTGCCACCAGCCCGTCAAGATGTTCTGATTCCTGCGCTTGAGGTGTCTGAGACAACAGTTCAATAACATCAATGCCGGACGCCAGAATCGAAACATCTTCCGGCGAAATTTTTTCTGAATCATCATAGAGATAGTCCAGCATATCTTCGAGTTTATGCGCACCCTGAGCCAGAAGATTCACACCTGTCATCGCAGCAGCCCCTTTTAAAGTATGGACAGCACGACGCATGTTATTGACAGTCTCCAGCAACTGTGGAGAAAACGGTTGTGTCTCGGCAACTCCGCTTTCAAGATTGTTCAGAGATTGGTTGATCACAATGAGATGCTCCTCACATTCTGATCGAAATATCTCCATGAGGATCAGCTGGTCTTCATCAATCTCTTCTTCCGGGCTGTCAACCGGTACAACCGGGCTCTGGGATTCCTCCTCGTGTGCCTCAGTTTCCATCCCGGTTTCAACGGACAGATCAGCGCCATCGAGATGTTCCAGAAAATCTATGGCGTCATCGTCGACAAGCGAATCATCAAAAAGATCCATCTCACGCTCTGAAATACTTTCTTCAGTATCTGAACTTTCGGATATGATCTGCCTGTCGGAGAGTAAGAGATCGAATATCTGTAATTGTTTTTTTATTCGCTCCGTAATCCTGCTATTTTCCGGATCGGGATGTGAAAAAACGACTTCAAGAAACTGCAGAAAATCCTGTACTAGTCCCACCAACTCCTGGTGATGCGAAACCGATTTTGAAGAAAGGCGTTGCACCAGCTGATACAGATTCTCCATCAATTGATACTGCTGCGACATCCCCGAAGCCCCGCTGCATGCAACGAGAATGGAAACCGCATGGGAAATCTTACCGTAGACCAGTCTGTTGTAATCTTCATCCTGCTCATCGGGAGAAAGACACGCCCCCAACTCCAGCAAAAGGGGAAGTACTGAACGAACGGAATCAGTTGCACTCATATCGGCTTCAGGTAGAACTTTTTCGCAGAGTTGGGTTATCTGCTCATAGAGAAGTTGTTCACTTTCATCACCCTGCTCACCCTGGGTGATGAATTCAAAAATATGACCTGTAACACTATGTATTTCCTCGATAACACTCTTGGGCAACGGCAAATCTTTCTCCAGGAAACCGGAAAGAATATCTTCCACATTTCGAGCACCCTTGCTCAACAGCAGCAACTGTACCTGGGACGATGCACCCCGTATATTATGAAAAAGCCTGTGAAGTTCCTGAGCTGCTGAAAGATCTGCCCCGTCCAGGCCCAGAGCTGCCAGCTGACTCCGAATTTCCGGGATATACGATTCAACTTCTTGAAAAAAGAGCCCTCTAAGCTCCTGTCTGGATGTAATTGACATCTTTCTTACCTCTTTATGCGAAGGGTTTTTCCCTCGCGTGCATCGCATTGTTCAGCACAAATACGCAACATGACTGCTCCTTTTGTCAACCCACCCTGTTGTAATCAATGAGACGCGGTGCGGTAAGAAATCTTTGAACATTGAGAATATAGAAAAAGTTTTTTTCGATACGCAGACCCGAACCAAAAAGAGATGTATCCACAGTACCAACTTCCACATTGTCAAGCGGAGTTTGTTCGGAAGCTCCCCTGTGAACTGTTCCTATAATACGATCAAGCCGTAGCCCGACTTTGCGTTTTTTATATCGTAAAACTGCCAGACGGTTCCCGTTACAGGTAGTTCCCTTATCCAAATTAAGAAAACCTCCAAAATCAACCACGGAGACGACCTCACTCCTGATATTCACAATGCCTTGAATCCAGAAAGGGAGATTTGGTAAAAAAGTAAGTGGAGGAAGTGGACTTACCTCAGCAAGGTTATCAATGGATATTGCCAGGTGCAGTGCGCCGATGCCAACCAGAATATACCGGATCATTTCCTCCTGTTTGGTCTCCAGAAGGGAGGATATGGCTTCAGAACCATCGCTCGCCTGGACAAGCTGTTCATCAATACTCTGTATAAGATCATGTAAATCGGGCGAACTTGACATGCATACCTTCTCTAGTTGTTGTTAGTACCTTAAAAAATTGAAAAAATCCAACCCGTGCACAACAGACCAGGTTTTCCACTGCGCCATCACGCATACTCGTCAATTACAGAAACGAGCTTACCTGGATCAAACGGCTTGGTTAAATATTCCACCGCACCGGCACGAATACCCTTTTCTCTATCTGCCGCACCTTTCTTTCCGGTCAGCATGACAACAGGTATCTTTTTTAATTTTCGATCTTTTTTCAGTGAGATGAGAATATCAAAGCCGGACATATCAGGTAACATTATATCGAGCAACACCAGATCAACTGCTTTTTCTTCCACTATTTGTAACGCTTCTGCCCCGACAACGGCTTCTGTTACACTGTATCCTTTCCTGGTGAGTATCATTGAAATTACTTTTCTTGAGGTAGGACTGTCTTCCACCACAAGAATATTTTTACCTTTCTCCTTTGCAACAGGTACATGTACAACAGGAGTCGGAAAAGATGGGGAAGGTTTCTTTTCAGGAGGAGTACGAAGAACTACAGATGGTTGTTTTTCGGCAACGGCAACGGGTTCCGGCTGCACCGAAATCTCGCAGTATTTTTCAATAACCTCGAGTAATCGTGCCGGATCAAATGGTTTGGTCAGATATTCATCCGCGCCACCCTTCATGCCTCTCAATCTATCGGTGGGGCTGTTTTTTCCCGTCAGCATAACCACAGGAATTTTTTCAAAGCGACTGTCTTTTTTAAATTGGGTCAACACTTCATAGCCGGTCATATCCGGCAACATTACATCCAGCAGAACGAGATCTGGAACAACCTTTTCCGTCTGCCTGAATGCTTCAATACCTTTTGTCGCCTCAAGGATATTATACCCTTTACGAGCAAGCAACATGGAAATGACCTTTCGCGAGGTCTGACTATCTTCAACAACAAGAACCGTTTTTTGTTTATCTTTTTGCTCTGTCGAAACCGGACGAGACTCTGGAGGTTTTACTCCCGCTCCCGTCTGCATAGCGACTTTCTGCTGTTGTATTTTTTCGCGACGGTCTTTAGCCACCGTCAAAAGAGCTGCCGTTTTAATAAAAAGCGGTTCGCGGGGAGATATTTTTAATGCAATGCGGATAAAATCACGGGCTTTGGTATTCTGACCAAGAGAGAAAAAACCAAGACAGAGACAGTAAGCAATTCGAGTATTTGTCGGGCTTTTCTGCAGCTCCTCCTCGTAGTGCAATAGAGATTTTTCAAGAAGCTCAGTCTTCACTCCATCATCACTTCTTTTTCTTGGAATGCGTAAAAGGCCCTTACAAAAACTACATTTCTCTTCCTTCACTCCGACCAGAGACCAGCAGAAAAAACATCGCTTCACACCTTTTCCCGAACCAGTCAGTTGCGGTTCGACTTTTTCAGTTTCACTTTTTACCCTGGGATCAGAATTACCCCATTTTCCTGCTTCACCCAAGGCCTTTTTGATGTACTCTTCACGAGTCATCAATCGGGAATACCAGAGCCACGCCGGATAGTAAAAACGATTATATCGCAAAATCTCAACAAGCTTTGCCCCCGCCTCTTTACGCCTGAACTGATAAAAAAGACGGATAACCTGATCCAGTTTGTCTCTCTCGTCAAAACCGGCCCCACTCTTTTCAGAATCGGGCAATTTAGCAAGAATCCGTTCCACCTGCTGCAAACTTAAGCTTACATTATGTTCAGCGGTTTCTTCAGAACGACTACTCTCTATCTTGCCATCTCTGATCAAACAGAGATTCAATAGTGCCCCATTACCTGAAAGATCCCCCCAGGACGCTCCGACCACCCTCCCTTTTCTCACCCAGAGAACACCGGCATTCCGCTCACTTTCCACCTTCAGATCGAGGTTCCCTGCAAGCAATTGCTGGGACTTCAAATAAACCAGGACATTCTTCTCCATCACAGTTGAACTCCCACGAGAATCAATCATAACCAGCCTCTGAACAGTACATGGATTACATCCGCAAACAACCTGTATTTACAAAATGACTTGCTGCAGCTCTTTTCCGGACACTCCGCTTTGACTACACCTCGTCTTCTGCTATCTTGAACACATCAACCGCAGAGCGCAAGTCTCGGGCAGTTCGACTCAGTACATTCATCGAAGCAGCTGTATCCTGAGCAGATATAGAAGATTCTTTACTAATTGCACCGACCTCTTTCATTGCCTCGGAAATAGTATCTGAAACCTTAACCTGACCGGTTGTAGCATCCGTGATATTTTCGATCAACTCGGCGAGTTGCCCGGAAACCTGTTCAATTTCCTGCAATTTCTCATGGGCACCATCAGCCAGTTTTGTTCCATCAACCACTGTACTGATACTCTCATCGATACGACTACTAACATCTTTAACCTCAGACTGAATACTTTTAACCAGCAGATCAATCTGTTTAGTCGAGTTACCGGAACTATCTGCAAGACGCTGAACCTCATCAGCAACAACGGCAAAACCATGCCCCGCATCACCTGCCATCGCGGCTTGAATGGAAGCATTGAGAGCAAGAATAGATGTTCGATCAGCTATATCATCAATGATCTGTACAATATTACCAATCTCAAGGGAACTCTCACCGAGCCTCTTGATGGAACGTGCTGTTTCGTTAATCTGCTCACGTATTTCAACCATTGCGCTACTGGTTTGATCAACCGCTTCAGCTCCTTCCTGTGCGTTGCGTCGAGACTGCCTGGAAACCTCTGCAGATTTTTTGGCGTTGGCGGCCACCTCACGAATCGAATCCACCATCTGCTCGATAGACTCAACGGCCCCGGTTACACCCTGCACCTGTTCAATGTTTTTCTCGGCAAGAATCATCGTTTGACGCGAAACATCCTCAGAGGTTACGTCCACCGATTCCGTCGCAGTTTTAACCTTACTGATGATCTCAGTAAACTGATCAGCCATGGCATTAAATGAATCGGCAATGGCACCAGTCATATCTTCTGTAACTGCAGCACGCCCGGTAAAATCACCTTCCGTCAGAGCACTGATGTCTTCAAGAAGTGTCATAATTGATTCCTGAATGGAATCACGCTCTTCCTGGCTCTGAATGAGAACGGTAATATTATCAAGCATAGCATTTAGAGTTGTTGCCATTACCCCGAGTTCATCATTACTGACAACCGCAGTACGTGCCTCAAAGTTACCCATACCAATTTCGTCGAGTAGCCCTGTGATATGATTCACTTGAGTGGTTAAGCCACGGGACAAACGCACAGCAATCAGAAGGGCCAGAAGTACGGAGAGAGCACCAACGGCCAGAACCACCTTCATAACCAGAGATGCCGTTTCTTCCATTTGCTTCGTTGCAGCAGCTTCATTGGAAACAGCATAATCAAGAAATGATTTAATGATCGGTTCTGCACGTTTCGCAGCATTCTGGTAAGAGTTAATCCGGGCGGCAATAACACCATCTGTATTGGTAACCTCCTTGAACCACTTATCAAACGCAGCAATTTCTTTTTGCAGTTGAATTCTACTGGTCTCTAAAATCGGAGCACTGTCCACAAGCTCGGCCAGATGGCTTTTTGCCTGCTTCACTTTGACATTTTTTTCATTACCCGGAACCGACAAATAATCCTGCAAAGCTGCCTGGAGAAGATAAAATGCATTCTGGACCGAAGAGGACTCAAGACTGACAGCCGTAGAACCAATTTTAGCAAGGGTTTCCTGCAGCTTAACCAGCTCACCGAACTCCTTATCAACACGAAGTTCAAGAATATTCACCGTGCCGACAAAAGCACTGAGGTATTCATTGATTGAGTCCATAGCAGACTGCGCCGCATCTATATCCTGAGGAATCACAGCCAACTGTTGAATCTGGTACAAGGTCTGGTATGCCTGGCCACCCTGCTGAATAAATGCGTTGAGATACTCATCCTTTGCCTTGCGAATACCAATTTTTTCGTAATTGAGGAGAAAATCCTTTTCCGTTCCCTGCATAATACGAAGTGTCTTTTCCGTTTCAAGGCTGAGCCGGGCAATTTTCCCATGGACATGCACGAGGTCATCTATCGTTTTCTGAGCATATTTCTGTGAAACAAGAGTGATTGCAATGACAATAAGCGTAAATGAAATCAGTGTCATAAATGCCCACAATAATTTACCGCGAATCGTCATCCGCCCGGTAAGTTTTGAGAACAAACCTTTTTTCACTCCAGATTCTTTCTTTTTTCCGTCCATTACGTCTCCATAATTTCTGTTGCTATCCCCGGTGGTGAATTTTCCCTCCAGGGCTTACACTATTTGTACGTCAGGAACATTCCATAACATCCCCAGACTAACCTAAACCCGCCTTACCTTGCAACTTTTTTGAATAACTACAGAAAAATTATCCCTTTTGCCAGACACACCACTTAATGCTTTCACCTAGCTTCAAACCAACAATAGCCTCTATGCGAAAAGCCCTGCATCCTGGAAGATGAGGGCCTTTCGTATGTGTGACTATTTTCTTATTTACACATTTCACGGATTTTATTTTTAATATCTTCGACTTCAAGACCCTGGTGTGGTAATTGCTCGACAATGCCACCGTGCCCCAGTTTACTGGTACCCATGAGTGAGTATTTGGGGCTCAGGCCTCTTTCTAAAAGCCAGGTACCATACCGAATACCAAGTCCCGTTTTACTGTTCTGACTCTCAACGACCAAGGAAAACGAACTTTTGCCGACCTTTTCAAGCATCTCTTCATCAATCACATTCAATGTTGGTTTATTGATCAAACCAACATGCATACCCTCTGTTTTCAGTTGCTCTACAGCATCAAGGCAGCGATAAAGCATTTCACCATAGGTGACAATATAGCCATCTGCACCTTCTCTGATAACTTCGTCTTTACCCGGTTCAAAAGTATACGTATCACCAAAATATTTCTGGCCGCTTTCTGTAAGAATAAACGGTGTTGCCGAACGGGTCGAAAAGACAAAACGCAGACCCGCATCAAAAAATAGCTTCTTCAGCATCGCCTCAAGCTGCAGGGGATCTGCCGGAAAATAGAGACGAGTCAGATCCGCTTCAGCAACGGCATTATCGGCAAAGAAATTATTGAGACCGAAATGACAGGTATTATCTGCCATATCATCAATGCCCGAATGGGAAAAATGTGCCAGGACATTGGCATCGTTAAGGCGAGCCATGGTGATTTCAGAGACCACCATTTCAAGAAAAGCGGCAAATGTTCCAAAAATGCCCTGCCGACCTTTCTCTGAACCAAAACCTGCGGCAACAGAATAGTTGTTCCGCTCCATAATACCGCCATGGACATACACTTCCGGGTGATTCTTTCGGATATGATGCAATCCGCAAGACCCCTCAAGATCCGAATCAACAACCAGTACCTTATCTGCTGCATCATCCATTTTATCGAGAAGCTCACAGACAACCTTACCAAAGTCATCTCTGACTTTGCCCATCTCCGGGCTACTGCCAAGATAGGTGACTTTTGTTTTTTCCGTCGCAGAATTCTGCAACATGTCAACCGCAGCACTCTGTCCACGATCATTCAGGTAGGCAATGGCCAGATCCACAGCAATTACATCATGGCCCTTTGGAGTTCCTTCAATACCTGCAACACCAACTGCCATTGGCCGCTTATTAATAAGAGCAACCGGCCCATCGTCAACAAATGCCTGACGAATACGACCAAACAAGGCATCAATATCCTCGCCATCCCCAACATTACTCTTTACACCGTGACCCTCGAGGGTTTTGGCAACATCATACCCTTGCATATAAGTGCTTGGGTGACCGGCAATTGTTACATCATTATCGTCTATAAACAGTTTCACTTTAAGGTTTCTAGCAACTGCGTACCGTGCAGCCTCGGCATTATCACCTTCCATTTGGGAACCATCACTGCCGAACATAACAACAGTTTTCGAACCATCTGCCTCCGCCACACCATTCACATAACTCCACAGGTGTCCCAGCCGCCCCGAAGAAAAAAAGACACCATTGGCTTCATCACGTTCAGGATGACCGTAAAAACCTTTGTCGTACTCACGGTAATGCAAAAGTGCTTCCGGTTCTTTATAGCCATTGAGCACTGCCATCATATACTGAATAGCCACCCTGTGTCCCGCCTCGTCAAAATAGACAGGATGAATAGCATCTGACCCTTTCATAAAACCGTCGACAATCAGCAATTCCGGTACAATATCAAAAGCCCCACCGGTATGGCCACCAAGTGCTTTGACATTGGCAAGTGCTGTAAAAAACACCAGGCTGTCGCGCACAATCTGAATATTATTGACCAGTGTTTCACGCTGCTCCACCGAGAGGTTTTCCTGATTCAAATCAAATTTCAACGGTGTATACCCACTCAAATCTACTGGGAATTTCATCATCTTCTCCACATAAAAACTATTGTAATCCAGAAACGTTTACGTCTATTTCTGGTCTTCTTTTTCTTGAGGTAATATTATATTAAGAACCAGTCCCAAAATACCTGCCAACCCTATCTTTTCAATAGCAAAAGAACCTGCGGTAAATTTCATTCCACCAATACCACACACCAGAATTACCGCAACAATTATAAGGTTCCTCGGGGTTGTCAAATCTTTACCAGATCGTACAAGAGTATTCATACCAATTACAGTAATCATACCAAAAAGCAATATCATAATTCCTCCCATGACCGGAGAGGGAATAGTTGCGAGTAAAGCACCAATTTTCCCGACAAAAGAGAGTGCAATAGCGGTAAGAGCAGCCCAGGTCATAATGGCAGGGTTGTACGCTTTAGTAAGAGCCACCGCACCACTGACCTCGGAATAGGTCGTGTTTGGAGGGCCACCCAGCATCGATGCAATGGAGGTGGCAATACCGTCACCAAGCATGGTGTTTTCAATACCGGGATCTTTCACGTAATCCTTGCCGGTAATCGATCCAACCGCCAGAACATCGCCCACGTGCTCAATAGCAGGGGCAATGGCAACCGGAACAATAAACAAAACAGCTTCCCATTTCCATTCGGGCATAACAAAGGCGGGCATCGCCAGCCACGCTTTACCTGCAATAGGTGTAAGGGAAATCAACACTGGCTTTGTCCAGTTCTGCAAAGTGCCTGGATCAAAAGCAAGCTGTAGAGCCGCGGTTAGCCCTGTTACATCAAGAACAATCGACGTCACATAACCGGCACATATTCCAGAAAGGATTGGGATAAGCTTGAGCCAGCCCTTACCAAGCAGAGCCACAAGCGCAGTGGTGACAAGGGAAACACCGGCTATAATCATTGCTGTGGTCTCAGGAACCAGCCACGCTGAACCATCGCCCGTACGCCCCATTGCCATATGTACCGCGACAGGTGCAAGAACAAGACCAATCACCATAATGACAGGCCCGGTGACAATCGGTGGCAGATATTTATGCAGTATATCAGAGCCAAATATACGGATAACAAAACTTAAAATGATATACATCACTCCTGCTGCAGCCAGACCACAGAGAGTCGCGGGAATACCCCATGTCTGAACACCGTAAATTATTGGTGCAATAAAGGCAAAAGATGAGGCGAGAAAGACCGGAACTTTTCCTTTGGTAATTACCTGGAAAACCAGCGTACCAAGACCTGCCGTAAAAAGAGCAACGTTGGGATCAAGGCCGGTAAGGATTGGCACTAACACCAGTGCCCCAAAGGCAACAAACAACATCTGTGCCCCCAGCAGACCGTCACGCAATCGGAATTGATAATCTGTATTCATCACATCGGACATTGGTAAAAACCTCCTTTAAAGTCTTGCTTATACATTTCCCTGCTGATTTAAACTCAAAAAAAAAGTCATTACAGAAACTGTAATGACTTTTACACTTATTTAGTGCCGAAGATTTTATCCCCGGCATCGCCCAGGCCAGGCAAAATATACCCCACTTCATTCAATCTGTCGTCGACCGCCGCAACATATATCTCAACGTCGGGGTGTGCTTCAGTAATGCGTTTAAGCCCTTCCGGGGCCGCAACGAGAAAGAGCCCTTTAATTCTGCGACAACCCGCTTTTTTCAATGTTTCAATGGTGGCCATCAACGTTCCACCCGTTGCCAGCATCGGGTCTAAAATCAACGCTACTCTTTCTTCGATATCATTTGCAGTTTTAACATAATATTCCACAGGCTGAAGTGTTTCCTCATTGCGGTAATACCCGACAACGCTCACCTTGGCAGAAGGAATAAGATCAATCACTCCATTCATCATGCCAAGACCTGCTCTTAAGATTGGCACTATGGTAATTTTTTTGCCTTTTAACTCTTCAACTTCAACATCACCGGCCCATCCCTGAATTGTCTTTTTCTGGGTCGGCAAATCTTTGGCTGCTTCGTAGGTAAGCAACCGTGCAACCTCCGAAGAAAGATCACGAAAATCTTTGGTTGAGATATCGTGTTTACGCATAAGGCCAAGTTTATGCTTAATTAGTGGATGATCCGCGACATGTACGGTCATAAAAATCTCCTGAAGATAATTGAAAAATCGATTGGTGAGTTAGTACCCCCCTGATGGGGCTAACATTACGTAACTATTCAGTATACGGCAAAAAATACCGTAAAAGCACGAGATTTATGACACCGCTTCGCTGTTGTTCAGAGGTAAGCGACCTCAGGAGACTCCGGGTGCCTTACATGTCCATAAGCACTCCGATCTGCTATACAGCTGTATGCTGGGCGGAGTGATCGTAGGCAGGTGAGGTGCTGCTGAACAGTTACAACATTACAAAAATTACACGCTCCCTTGTTTTAAAAAATATTGAAAAAAAAGCAAGCTCAAACGACTCAAAACTGGATATTTCATATAAGCCTCCCATCTATGTGAAATAATATTTTAAAA
>CAMZKN010000159.1 GCA_947311315.1 uncultured Desulfobulbaceae bacterium
AAAAACAACTCACTTCAATAAAAGCTATGTATGGCCTTCCACTGGTTAAAGATTTTCGTAAGATGCTATGCGACGGTTAGAATGGACTTTACCAACACTTTTGGAGAAGTTACCATTTTTACGATATGCAACATGTTGATCATTGTGCTCAGACTGTTCAAAAAATAGAAAAAATATGTGTTTTTGAAAACAGGAAACTGGATTATTCAATGATAACCAGGTGTGGTCATTGTGCTCCGCAAACGTTCAGGGTCTGTGTTGATGCACGGATTTGTTGAATTACACGATGGTGAAGGAAAGTTATAGCGGTTGTGGTTTGCAGTCGATTTTGTTATGAATTACGAGGGGAAGTACAGAGGTCTCGAACTGTTCCAGCAGCCTAATTTTTAAGGGTTCTAAGAGGAGTAAGTAATGCGCGTTTCATTTTATGGTGCCACCCGGGAAGTAACCGGTTCGTTTCACACATTGACAACTGACAACGATAATATATTACTCGATTGTGGTCTTTTCCAGGGAAGAAGAAAAGAGGCGGAGGCGAAGAACCGTGTGTTACCTGTAGCTCCAAAACTTTTCACCAATATGGTACTTTCCCATGCCCACATTGATCATTCCGGGCGTATTCCCATGATAACAAGCGGTGATTTCCATGGTCGGGTCTTTTGTTCCAGGGCCACTGCCCATGCCTGTGAATATCTTTTGAAGGATTCTGCAAAGATCCAGGAAGGTGATGCATCGTATCTGAACTATAAAACGGCAAAATCATTTCTGGCCAAAGTTCGGAGTGGAAACAGCAAAGACAAGATCTCTAAAAAAGATATGCGTGAGATAAAAGCTCTGCTGAAATCGGGGGATCATGATCTGAGGACAGAAACCACGGAAAAGTTACTGCATGAGCATAACCTGCAGGTGATTACACCTCTCTACTCAATGACGGATGTGGAAGAGGGACTCACCTTTTTTAATGGTGTACCTTATAAAGAGACTGTCGATATTGGCGATAACCTCAGCTGTACATTTTATGACGCCGGTCATATTCTGGGGTCGGCCATGTCTGTTCTGCAATATAAAGGGGCTGGCCGAACCCAAACAGTACTTTATTCAGGAGATCTCGGCAGGTTTAATAAACCGATTATCCAGGATCCTACTCTTGATTTTGCGAAGGAACACAGGGAAATAGATCTCTTCATAATGGAAAGTACCTATGGTAACAGATTCCATGATCCGGTAGTCGATATGAAACCACTGTTAAAAGATGTGCTGTTTGAGACGTTTGAACGGGGAGGATCCGTTATTATTCCATCGTTTTCCTACGGTCGTACCCAGGAGTTGATTTATTTCCTGCATGAATTATATCTCGAGGGCGATATTCCGCCCATGCCGGTCTGGGTCGACAGCCCTCTGGCCACGAAAATCACCCACGTTTTTGGAGAGCATCCCGAGACATACGATGAAGAGACCCATGCAGCATTCTTGCGCAAAGGCCTCAACCCATTTGATTTTGCCCAGTTGAAGTTTGTTCAGAGTGTGGAAGAGTCAATGGCGTTGAACCGTGATACCAAATCTCATATAGTTCTAGCCGGTTCGGGCATGTGTGAGGGCGGACGTATTCTCCATCATCTCAGGCATAAAATTCATGACGAAAGAAATACTGTGCTGATTGTGGGGTATATGGGGCAAAATACTTTTGGTAGACATCTGCAGGAAAAGGGTGAAAAATTTGCCGCAGGTGGTCGCCAGGGAGCCCCGCCAGTTGTTCGTTTTTATAATAAGGATTACCCTTTAAAAGCGCGAGTAAAGACCCTTGGTGGTTTCAGCGCCCATGGTGATCGAAACGAATTGACAAAGGTATTAAAAGAATCCAATCTGAACATTAAAAAAATAGCTCTGGTACATGGCGAAGAAGAGCAGAGCCTGAGTTTTGCAGAATATCTTCGTGGTGAAGGGTTTGATGTTGTCGTGCCCCATCAAGGGCAGGGCGTTGTGGTATAGATTTAATTAAAGAGGACTAAAAATGAAAAAAATTGCACTGTTGGCATATAATGGAGAGTTGACCTGTTTTGCCCATGTTATGTTGTACGCCCTTGATTTAAACGAAAAAGGGCATGATGTGAAGCTGATAATTGAAGGAGCTGCTACCAGCCTGATTACCGAGTTGGCAGAAGACGGCAAACCTTTTGCCAATCTCTATGCTAAAATTCGGGAAAAAGATCTTTTGACCTGTATCTGCAAGGCCTGTTCCCAGAAGATGGGGACTCTGGAAGAGGCTGAAAGGCAGGGGCTGAATATCGTTGGAGATATGCAGGGACATCCTTCTATTGAGCAGTATATTAATGATGGATTTCAGGTTCTTTCGTTTTAGGCTCCCTTGCAAAGTTGCCTTTTGTGACTCAAAAACTTGAATTACTGGCGCCAGCCAGAGATCTTTCCTGTGGTCTTGCAGCCATTAATCATGGCGCAGATGCGGTGTATATCGGCGGCCCTGAGTTCAGTGCACGGGCCGCCGCTGCGAACAGCCTGGGTGATATTGAAAAACTGATTACCTATGCCCATCAGTTTGGTTCCAGGGTCTATGTTGCACTCAACACTATCTTTACAGATCATGAGATTGACCGTGTTGTAAAGTTGGTCCACCGGCTGCATCAAATTGGGGTTGATGCTCTTATTGTTCAGGACATGGGACTTCTTGAATGTGACCTGCCACCCATTCCGCTCCATGCCTCCACCCAGCTCAATAACAGGACAGTCGAAAAGGTACAGTTCCTCGAAAATGTCGGTTTTCAGCAGGTCGTGCTGGCAAGAGAACTGGATCTTGGCACAATCAAAAAAATCCGTTTGACCACAGAGATCCCTCTGGAATTTTTTATCCATGGTGCCCTCTGTGTTTCCTATAGTGGCCAGTGTTATATAAGTGAACTTGTCGCGGGGCGAAGTGCTAACAGGGGCCAATGTGCTCAGTTCTGCAGACATAAATATACACTCAAAGACGGTCTCGGACAGATCCTTGAAAAGGATCGCCATCTGCTGAGTTTAAAAGACCTCAACCTTTCAGCGCATCTCGAAGCGCTTATTGATGCGGGGATCAGCTCTTTTAAGATTGAAGGACGCCTTAAAGATATCAATTATGTCAAAAATATTACGGCTTTTTACAGGTTGGCTCTCGATAGGATTATTGCAGAAAAGCCACACTTGAAACGTTCTTCTGCTGGACGTTGCACATTTGATTTTACCCCTGATGCGAGTCGATCGTTTAATCGTGGTAAAACGAATTATTTCCTCACAGGTAAAAGAAACCGTGTTGGAGCGATTGATTCCACTCAGTCAATTGGGCAGGAATTAGGCAGGGTTCTTCATATTGACTACAAACAAAAATTCTTTACTCTTGAGACCGGAGAGGCCGTTCATAATGGAGATGGCCTCTGCTTTTACACCTCGGGTGGTGGTTTACGGGGAATACAGGTCAACCGCGTAGAGGGTGAGAAGATATATCCCAGAGAGCTACCTGACTTTGCCATTCACACACTGGTGTATCGCAACAATGATACTGCCTTCATCAAATCTCTTGCTCGAAGTGAACTGTGCCGCCTGCTCACTGTGCAATTGGAGGTGAGTGAAAGAGATGAAGGATTGCAGCTGGTGGTGATCGATGAAGATTCAATGAGATCTGAAATAATTTTAAAAACAGAGAAAATGCAAGCCAGGCAGGTTGGGGCCTCTTTAATTCTTGCAGAGAAGCAGCTGAAAAAAAGTGGGGGAACTCTTTTTGCAATTGAAAGTGTGGGAGTGCAGCTGAGCCCTGAGCTGTTTTTTTCTGCTGCACTTTTCAATGAACTGAGACGCAAAGGTCTGGAGCATCACCTGCAGATGCGCGTGCAACGTTATCAACCTGAGCGTGTTAAAATTAAAACAAATACTTTTCCATGGCCGGCAAAAGAAGTGGATTATCGGGATAATATTGCAAATAAAAAGGCTGAAAAGTTTTATCTTCGGCATGGAGTATCACGCATTGACAGGTCTTCTTTGCAGGTAACCCATACCGGGGATTGTGCATTGATGACCACCAGATATTGCATCAAAGCGCAGTTGGGTTTGTGCCATAAAATAAAAAAGCAGCACGGTGTTCTAAGAGAACCTTTAACACTTGCTGACAATACTGGGGAGTATACACTGGAGTTTGACTGTGAAAAATGTGAAATGACAGTACGAATCCGAAAGGATAAATAATCCTGCGCACTCTTTTTCTCTTGCCAATGACATGTCAATACGCCTAAGCTGAATAAAGGGTGTACAAACCGTATTAACTGCAGTTGTAACGACTGTTTTTTCGTGGGATGCCGAATATATTGTTAGCGGGTGCCGATGACCTCAAAGAAATATTATCTCTCCAGTAAGGGTAAGTTGGCGTTTCTCTTGGAGGCATTTGTTCCCCGCTGGCGCGCCCGCCCCGATTCCGAGCATGAACAGGCGGCTCTGCGTCTTTTAGTGGGCGTGGTCGGAATCATATATCTTTTTCTGGCATATCTGCTTAGTGATCAAATATTTTCAGCAGTAATTTATACACTGTACTGCATCGCTTTGTTCAGTTTGATGGCCGGCGGCATAATTGTCTGGTTGATTATCAGGCCCGGCATGTCGGTTACGCGTCGATTAGCAGGAGCAGTCACCGATGCTTTGGGTATTTCTGCAGGTCTCTATTTGCATGGCAATCTGGCCGCCCCTCTCTTTGTACTGTACCTATGGGTTATTTTCGGCAATGGTTTCAGATTTGGCCGATTGTATCTCTTTTTTTCCATGGCTTTGAGTATCTGTGGATATTGTCTGGTTGTTCTTTTTTCCCACCACTGGACGACAACACCATATATGACTCTGGGCCTTCTTATCGGATTGATTATATTACCGCTTTATGTGGCATCTCTTCTCGGGCGGCTGACGGTGGCTCTTGAGGAATCTGAGGCAGCAAATGAAGCAAAGTTAACATTTCTTGCGGTAATGAGCCATGAAATTCGAACCCCATTGAGTGGAATTATCGTAACTTCTCCAAAAGTGTTGGTAAAGTCCATTCTAACCGTCGCATAGCATCTTACGAAAATCTTTAACCAGTGGAAGGCCATACATAGCTTTTATTGAAGTGAGTTGTTTTTGTGTTTTGTTG
>CAMZKN010000160.1 GCA_947311315.1 uncultured Desulfobulbaceae bacterium
ATACAACAAAACACAAAAACAACTCACTTCAATAAAAGCTATGTATGGCCTTCCACTGGTTAAAGATTTTCGTAAGATGCTATGCGACGGTTAGAATGGACTTTACCAACACTTTTGGAGAAGTTACGGAAGATGTGGAGTTAAGGTCGAAAAACAATGTAATAAATAAATTAAAAGCTTAATCTTTGAGGGGGGAAGGTTGCGTTTAGTATGTTATTGAAACACTTTATTGCGTAACAGGTACACATAATATCCATTGACTTTGCCTATGAGATCCTCAGTTTCTTTATAGGGGGCATGACGTCCTGCGTTCAGTGATTTTGTATTTTCTCCTGCATTCCACGCTGTCAGAACAAGATGGAGTTTGCCATCAAATCTGTGGTTGTATTTAGCTATGAGGTAGCAGGTCAGGAGAATGTTTACAGCTGGATTAAACAAATCATTTTTTTTCAGGTTCGCAAGAGTGTTTCTGGAAACATACCGGAAGGTGGTTGTGGATTTTGCAAGCTCTTTTCCAGCCTCTCTGGCAGTTGTTAACAGAATTTGTCCAAGCCCGAGGGCATTCTTGTTAGAAACAGCTTTGGGATTGGCTCCGGATTCTGCCAGGATGAGTGCACGAATAAAGTCTGGATTTACTTTGTGTCGAGGCTCAAAATATGAAAAGTCTGTAAAATAGCGGATAAAAACATTATATTCCGAGAGCCTGTTAATTGCCTGCTGATTTACAGTATGATTTTTATATTTACGAACAGAGCCATATAAACTGCCTTTGCTTTCGCTTTGGAGGAAGGTGAGGCAGCAAAAACCTATACTGATAAAAATAAAGAGGAAGTACTTTATGGGTTTCATGGAAGCCGATGATGAAAACTGCTTGTAAAAAATTGTTCAATGGCCTGGTAGAGGAGGAATGGATCCGAGAATCCGGTATGTTCTCTTATGGAGTGCATTGCAAGACTGGCAGCGCCAACATCTACAGTTTTAATGCCTAGCCGTGCGGCAGTCATAGGGCCAATTGTACTGCCGCATGGCATATCGCTGCGCATAACAAATTCCTGTGAGCTGATTTTTGCTTTTTTGCAGATTTTCTTAAAAAGAGCTGAACTGAGACTATTGGTTGCATAACGCTGGTTTGCATTAATTTTGATTACAGGTCCTTTATTGAGGTATATTTTATGTTCAGGTTCTTGTTTCTCCAGAAAATTAGGATGCGTGGCATGGGCATTGTCCATGGAAATAAGAAATGATTGTGCAAGAGATCTTCTTCTTGTTTCCGGATCAGGTATAATTCGTTCAAGAACGGAGTCAAGGAATGACCCACCTGCTCCTGTTGCCGAAGAAGACCCATTTTCCTCATGATTGGCACAAAAGAGAAGAGTGTTTAATTTTTTGTCTGCTTTGCCTATAGCGGTCATACCCACATGGCAGCTTAGAAGATTGTCGAGACGTGCCGAGCTGATAATTTCCTTTTGGACACCAGTATAGCACGGTTTTTGTGAATCAAAACAGAAGATGTCAAAGGCTAGGATTTTCCGAATGGTCACGTTGGGGTGTTCTTGTGTAACCTGGCGGGAAAGTAGGGCCTCGAATTCAGGAAGTTGTTCGTTGACAGATTGTGCAAGTATAGGTGCAAGATGCTTTTGTTTGTTTATTGTGCTACCGGTGTTTGCCTCACGGTTGAAATGAATGGCAATGCTTGGCAGTGTGAGAAGAGGTCTCTGAAAATTAATAAGAAATATTTTCAGGCTTTTATCTTTCATTTCACAACAGACTCGGCCAGCAAGGGAGAGATCCCTGTCAAACCAGGGATGAAGCAGGCATCCTCCATAGACTTCAACTCCTAATTGAAGATAGGAATCGGTTTGGATTCCAGCTCTTGGTTTTACTAGCAAGCAGGGGCTGTCTGTGTGAGCTGCAACCATTCTGTAGCCATCTTCGGGGTGTTCTTTTTCGCCTTTAGTGAACGCAATTATTGCACCGTTTTCCCTTGAAACAAAATATGATTGAGCGTTTTCGAGCTGCCACTGTTCCTTTTCCTGTAACTGGTTAAATCCTTTTGCAAGAAGGTATTTTTCGATATTGTCCACTGCGTGAAAAGGTGTGGGCGAGGAGTGCAGAAAAGAGAAAAGAGTTTTGTTATAACGATCAATATTCATTGTTGTTACTTTATTTAAAAGTGAGCGGGAGTTGGAGACGTAGAAAAGATCAAAGGCTTTGGTAACTGCTCACAGGCCCCCATCTTCGCACGGTCACATTTGCCGGTATAGAGGGGCTATAACTGGCAAATGTGCCTGCACGAATATGGAGCACCTGTGAGCAGTTACAGTGCAGAGCTAATAAAAACATAGAGTTATGAACTCCGTGAGTAGTTACAGGCTTTGTGTCGTAATTCACTTTAATCACATTGCAGCCGCATTCTTATATGCAGCGATAACGGTTTTGAGACTGGAGTGTGATGGAGATGAGACCTGCCCTTCTGTTTCTACTCTGGGGGCAGTTTCCTTATCCGCTGAAGTTGGAAATGTTTTTGATTCGGATTGTAAAAGCTCTTCCTGTGTTTGCTGGAGGATTTCTTTATTGGCTTCAGCCTCTTTTACAGCAGCTTGTGCTGCAATTCTTCGGTCAGCTTGTGAAGGGTTGGCAGGAGCCAGAGCTGCACGTTTAATGGTTTGCATTTTTGTGATGGTGGCTTCCGGGGTTCGTTCTTTGCCAACATCAATACCCACTTCTCCGCCTACAGCATAGGAGTGACCATCCGGCCCTTTCTGGAAAGTAAAGGATGCACCTCCTCTTGCGTATTGGCCGGCTGCAGACAAATGTGCCTGCTCGTGGGTTCTGACCTCTCTGTCTCTCTGTTTGAGTGAGCTAATCTGTAGCAGTTCCTGGGAATCAAGCTTCATGTCATTTGCCGGACTGGTAGAATTTGCAGGTTTTGCTGTTGTGGTTTCACCGTTTTTCTCGGCCTGCTCCCTGCCATATTGAGAAATTGAAACGGTATCTTTTTCATTTGCGGAAGAACTTGATGATGAAGGTCGTTCAAGAGAATCACGCAATAAGCCCGCTCTGCTGACAGCTTGACTATTGTCTCTATTGATTGTGGTTGTTGCAACTATCATATCTTGTTCCTAAACAGCAATTCTTACAGTACATCCCTCAGTTATTTATATAACAGATCCCGACCAATGGCAAATCATGATATAAGGAAAAGTTGTAATTAGCGTTGAAACAGGTTGCCAAGGCCACCAAGAACAGATCCTTCGCCAGCAGTTGAAAATCCGGCGTTATTCTGTGGTGCAGCTTTATGAATACGGCCAGCCAGTCTTGAAAATGGAAGTGATTGAAGCCAGATGTGACCCGGGCCGGTGAGAGTGGCGAAAAAGAAACCCTCTCCACCAAATAGAGCGGATTTTACTCCTCCGACGAATTCAACGTCATAATTAACGTCTTTGGTCATGGCTACAAGGCAACCGGTATCCACTTTCCAGGTTTCACCTGCCGCAAGATCTTTTTGTAGGATTGTGCCACCGGCGTGGACAAAAATCCTCCCATCTCCCTCAAGCTTTTGCATAATGAACCCTTCTCCACCAAACAGGGCGGTGCCAATTTTCTTTTGAAATTCAACCCCAATGGATACGCCTTTGGCAGCACAGAGAAAAGCGTCCTTTTGACAGACAAGTTTGCCTTTGTAATCGTTTAGGTCAAGAGCAATGATCTTTCCAGGATAGGGTGAGGCAAAAGCCACTCTTCCCTTACCGGAACCTTGATGAGTAAAAAGAGTTGTAAAAAGCCCTTCACCTGTTATGAGTCTTTTCCCGGCTCCAATCATTTTGTCGAGAAGGCCAGTTGAAGGAGATCCACTACCATCGCCAAAAATAGTTTCCATCTGAATACTGCTGGACATATACATCATGGAACCCGCCTCTGCTACGGCACTTTCCTGTGGGTCAAGTTCTATTTCGACGTACTGCATTTCTTCTCCACAGATAGTATAATCAATAACATCTGCGTGTACTTGTCCCGGAGGAAGCGGAGGCGATGAGGAAAGCGTTGTGTTATTCTGAAGCTCAGGGCATTGTGAAATCTCTATCCAGTCGGCAAAGCCTTCAGTCCAGACGAGGGTCTGCTGTGAATAAATGCCTTTTTTTAGCTGTGTTTGTATGTTGTCAAGTGTGTAAGGGCCTTCCTGGTTACCATTATTTGCTACATACCATGTACTCATTTTTCATTCTCCATTTTGTAACTGAGAAATGTATTTTTTTTTATAAAGAAAGAATTTTGTGAAGTGTCTCTATCCCTGCAGATGTGTTTTAGCGATAGGTACATCTGATTTTATGTAATGTTATCGGTCGTATTTTTCTTTGAGATCATAGAGGTTATCAAGAAATATTTCCCGTTTTTGTATACGTTTGCCACCAGTTTCAATTTCTTCAATTAGAGCATTTACAGAAGGCAGAAGATCAATTCCATGTTTATCACTTCCTTCCACGTTGGCTCTGTTAATAATCAAGATAGCGTAATAACTTACTATCATTCTTGATGTTGAATCTCTTCTGAAAAGATAGAGGCGGCCGCCCATGGTGTCCAGAAAAAAACCTGCGTAGTCATATAGTGAATCTAAAGGAAGCTTGAGGAAGTATTCTTTTTCGAGACACTCCGGGTAAATGCTTAAAGCATAAAATGTTGAGAGAATCTCTTCGAGAGAACCCTTTTCACGGTCGAGTATACCTTTTAGTACGAGAATATTTTTTTTGCCGAGTATCCTGAAAAAATGAGCAGTGTTTTTTAATAGAGTAAAAAGATCATCCGTTTCTCTAGTAACAATTGGTGGATTATCTATAAGCTTTTGTATGAGTTTGGAAAAATATTCTTTGCTTGGCTCGTTGAGATGAAACGTTTTCATGTACGGTTGACGATCGAGCCGGGCATAGAACGTGTTGATTTTATTTATAAGAGGAAGGCATTGCTCACTTTGGGCTGGTATTACCGGATTTAAAGTGTCCGTACTAGCAATGAAGGCGTGTGGAGACTCGTCAGAGAGTGATGGGGAATCTGGCGATTCAGAAGCCGCAGGTGTAGTCTTTTTTTCAATTGATTGTGGGGTTTGATTTGCACCACTTGAACCACTTTGTTGTGTAACGACAAGTGGTGGTTCCTGCTTTGCAGGTTGTGTTAAGGAGTTTTTTTGTCGAGATGGCTCGTCGTGTTGGTTTAAAGAGATATCACTTGCAATTGCTTCCTGTGAATACGGTAAAGTTTCAGGGGCTTGTGCTTTTTTGTAGAGATAAAGACCAGCTAATGATGCGACAATAAGAATTGGAATCAAATATGCGAATCGGTTCTTTCCTTTTTTCACTCTTGACCGTGGCTGTTTCTTTTCACTGTGTTCGTCCATTATGGTATCTGCCTGCAATAGTGGGATATATTATTGGAATATTACATTATAACTTGAGAATAATACTTCATAAAGCCATGAAAGTCACGGGGGGAATAGAGCAAATTCATGATTTGTATTTTTGTCAGTGACTTGCAAGAATTGGGAAGGTGTGTTTCTTCAAAGTCAATCGTATTTTTTTAATGCTTGACTGATATCGTTGAACGAACTATTTTGATTTGTTTCAAAATTACCAGATAAGCTATTTAAGCTGGAACTTTAGTAGCTTAATGGGGCGAGTAAAAAATCGTTTTTAACTAAATACATTCATAGTTTATTTCCCGTTTTACGGGTTATTTTTTTATTAATTTTATTGGAGGAACACAAATGACTATTTCTGTTGTCGGACATTCAAATCCTGATACCGATTCGGTAACCGCAGCAATTGCTCTTTCTGCACTTTTTAATGCTCAAGGCACCGAAGCAAAAGCATGTATGCAGATTGCTGCAGCTGACTTGAATCCAGAATCAACAACTGTTTTGAAACGTTTTGGCCTTGCAGCTCCTGAATTGCTCGAAGATGCCGCAGGAAAAGATATTGCACTTGTTGATTTCAGTGACTTGGCGCAGGGGCCTGCTAATCTTGATTCAGCCAATGTTGTTGCGGTAGTAGATCATCATAAGATTGGTGATGTTACGACCAACAGTCCTATTCTTTTCAGAGCAGAACCAGTTGGTTGTACAGGTACTGTTTTAAATAAAATGTTTAAAGATGCAGGTGTTGCTATTCCAAAAGATGTAGCAGGTGGTATGCTTTCTGCTATTTTAAGTGATACTGTCAACTTTAAATCTCCTACGTGCACAGAAGACGATAAAGCTGCTGTTAATGATTTGAAAGCAGTTGCTGGCGTTGATGATACCGAAGAGCTGTTTATGGCAATGTTGAAAGCAAAATCAGCAGTTGATGGTGTTCCTGCCAAAGATCTGTTGTTCCGTGATTATAAAGATTTCGATATGAAAGGCAAAAAAGTTGGTGTTGGTCAATTGGAGCTTGCTACTCTTGATCAGGTTGCCGATATTCGAGCTGACCTCATGAAAGCAATGGAAGAGGTCAAGGCCGATGGTCGTCACACTGTGCTGCTTATGTTGACCGACGTTGTAAAAGAAGGGACTGACCTTGTTGTTGTCTCAGATGATCCTGCTCTCGTGGAAAAAGCTTTTGATGGCAAACTTGAAGGAAACTGCATGTGGATTCAGGGAATGATGAGCCGCAAGAAGCAGACTGTACCTAACTTGCAAAAAGCCTTCGGGTGTTAATGAAAGTATATTGAAATATACCTGATTAAGTGATCAGGTGAAGGAAGAGGGGAGGTCGGTTGTATACGACCTCCTTTTTTTATTACCTGAGAGCAGTTACATCAAAAGTAGTATTTCTTCCGGGTGAGTTCTCTAGAAATTTTTGATGTATTGTGGCATGGAAGGTAATCACTGTTAAAGGATATCTTTTTTTATCTGATCGACAATATCACTCACCGGGCTTGGGGCTTTTATAGGCCTGACAGGAAGAAAAGAGGAAGTGTATTTGTTGATGTGTTGTGGTTTTTTCTCCAATGTTTTTTCCTTTTCATACTCACTGAGGAGTTGTAATGTGTGTGTCTTCTTTTTTTGTAATGCATTAATTTTATAAGAAATACCAGCCGCAGTGTTGTCGTTATGCTTGTTAAGCTGTTCAATTTCCCAGTCTATTCCGCGAATCTTCTGGTTGAGTACTTTTTTAGACGGTATTGCAGAGACAGTGCGCCATGTTCCGTGAGGGTACCATTTGAGGCGTAACTTACCGAGATATTTCCCCTGGGGTGCGCATTGGGTCGACATCGTGTTTTTAATTAAACGTGGTACCATATTTCCACGATATTTTACTGAACTAAAGATAAAATCAACGTCCTGGAAGTGGTTTGCCAGTTCGCGATTTTCGCTGTCAGTCAAACTTGAAAGAGTAACTACAATATCACAGTTTTTTTTGAGTTGTTTGAGATGTGTTGCCAATACTTTCCTCCAGTCACCAACTGTTATACCTTTAATTGTATGTGTAGTTTGTCCAGTAAGACCAATAATCCCAACTGTGAGGCTGTTGATTGTTTTTATGATATAGGGCGGAAAAAGCGGTTTATTACCACTTGTATAAATATTTGCTGATACCCAGGGAAAATCTTTTGGCTGATTTCTAAAAAACTCAAGACCTGCATCAAGATCGCTGCTACTCACGCCGACGGCATCATAAGACATTGCTATATATGCCTGGGTAATTCCCGTGGCAGTCAGGATGGATTTTTGTCTGTTTTGATCATTGATTGCCTGTTTGAATAAAAAATTACCGGATTCGACAAGAAGGAACGGGGCCTTGTCTTGTTTGCTAACCGCCTGCAAAAGATGATATCTACTGGACAGACCGCCCAGTTGATTTCGGCTTCAACCACATGGATCAATTTCGCCATTACCGTTGTTGGTGTATAGCAGAGAAAATGATGAAGGTTCTACTGTGTTCTCATCAGCAAATGCCTGAGAAAAGCCGAGTAGATAAAGGGTAAAGATGAAACTGCTTAAGATATATTGAAACATTGAGAAATCTCCTCTGGCAATACGGGGGTGGTTAAAAAAACATGAAAAATTTGGTCAGAATATGTTTATCTCTTGTTTGTAGTCAGCGGGAATGAATATAGATCAAAAATTCACGATTACCCTGGGGGCCAAGCAGTGGGGAAGCAATTGTCGCTTCGCTGATAAGGCCAAGGGTCTTTACAAATGTTTCTATTTTGTGAATTGCTTTTTCATGCAGAGACGGATCTTTAACAACACCTTTGGGGCCAATGTCAGATTTAATCAGTTCAAACTGTGGCTTAATAAGCGCGAGTATTGCGACTTTCTGGTGGAAAAGTGTAGTTACATGAGGAAGAAGCTTTGTCAGTGAAATAAAAGACACGTCTATGACCGCAAGATCGATGGGACTATTGTCGATATCCTTGAGCGAAATATTCCTGGCGTTAAAGCGTTCCAGCACTGTAACTTTTGAGTCCTGGCGTATTTTCCAGGCGAGTTGTCCATATGCGACGTCTACTGCAAACACTTTTTTGGCATGGCGTTGCAGAAGGCAATCTGTGAAGCCACCGGAGGATGCTCCGATGTCTATACAGGTAAGGTTCTCAGGTGATATGTTAAAATGGGTGAGCCCCTTGTCAAGTTTCAAACCACCTCGCGATACAAAAGGACACTTCTTCTTCATGCGAATTGTCACATTTGCATCAAACACGCTGCCGGATTTATCTGCCACGGCGTCGTTAACATACACTTCACCTGCACCAATTACTGCCTGTGCAGCTTCTATGGTGGAAACAATGTTTCTGTCGAGCAAAAGTCTGTCGAGCCGAACTTTCACTATGGGTTTCCTCCAGAATAATGAATCAGAGTTTTCCCAGTCTTTCTTTTGCTATTGCAGCTTCAGATGAAGAACCATGTTTTTTCAACAGCTTTTTATAGAGGACTTTAGCAGTATCTTTGTCGGCAAGTTTTTCAAAAGCCATCCCCTGTTGAAGCATCGCTGCAGGTGCCTTTGCATGTTTTGCATGCTGGGAAATGATTTTCTGATATTGCATAATTGCTTTATCATATTCTTTTTGGTTAAAAAGGCATTCTCCCATCATATAACGGGCATCCACACCATTACTTGCAACGGGATTCCCTGCAACCTGCTCAAAGAGAGGCAGCGCTTTGGCATACTGTTTTTTGTCAAAAAACTTCAAACCTTTTTCCATGTTGTTGACGGGTTCGTTGGCTGGTGCAGTAGCAGGGAGTATCGTCGGTTTTACTGGAGTTTTGGGCTGAACATTTGTGGAAGCACTCTTTCTAATTGGTGGGCTGACAACACTTCTTTTGACCTTCACCTTGCTAACGCGGATGTGTTTTTTCGTCCCAGCAGTGCGCACGGAACTGGAAACAGCCCTTGCTTTATTTTTAGCAAGTTCAGCTGCTAAAGCTGCTTCTCTCGCTTTGCGTTCCGCATCCTTAATACGGGCATTCTGAATGGCTTGTACACTTTCCTGTTGCAGCCTGATTTTTTCGTTGAGTTCGTTTAATCTGGCTTCTTTTTCCCTTTGCATCTGTTCAAACTGTCGTTGGGTTTCTTCCCGTTTTACGGCTTCATTCTGTGCTATATTGGAAATGGAGTTCCCAAGTTCTTTGTTCTGTTCTCTTAACTTCTGGTTGAGATAGTATGTTTCTTCAAGTTGACTTTTGATGGCAAGAATTTCATTTTCCAGTTGGTCTCTTTGGCCGGAAGCGGCAGCCTGACGCTTTTGAAGTTTACTGACCTGGTTGGATTTCATGTCCTCAAGCTTTTTGTTGACAATACGCAACTGGTAGCGAATATCTTCCACATCAGTCTGAGAAGCACATTGAACGAGAAAAGGAACCAGCAGGGCTATAAGAAAGAAAGTATACGATGATTTTTTCATAGTGTGCAATTAATTAATATTGAATGTGAGTGTGTTATTTTGACCACTGTGGATACGTCTGGCTACCAGGGAAATTAAAAAGCCTTCTCTGATATGAGCCATTTTTCATTATACCGTAGATCCGGTTCATTGTGCCATCACGTTTTGCAAAAATAATCTGGTTACCGTCGGGGGACCAGCAAGGGGATTCATGGTGGCTCAAATCTCTTGTGATCTGCTGTGGGGATTCATCATTGAACGGATCCAACGTGAAAATTTGATAGACACCGTTTCTTAGACTGGAATACACAATGAGGTTGTTAGTTGGTGACCAGTTCGGTTCAGCATTTTCAGAGCCTTCAAAAGTTAAGCGTTTAATTTTTCGAGTTGTCATATTCATATAGTACAACTGCGGCTTACCACTTCTATCCGAAACAAAAACGAGGTGCTTGTTGTCGGGTGACAATGTGGGTGAAACGTTTATTCCTGATCTACTGGTGAGTTGCTCGACAATAATACCTTTTTTATTGAGGAGGTAAAGGTCAGGGTTCCCACTTTTCGAAAGAGTGAGAATCATAAATTTACCGTTGGAGAACCAGGCTGGTGCAAGATTAAGTCCTTTTCGTCTTGAGAGGGCGCGGGTTGTCTGGTTTTGTCTAAGATCAGTAATATAGAGATTCTGGTTCCCGCTGTGATATGATGTATAGCTTAACGAGTTCGTACCAGGTACAAACCGAGGTGAGACTGTAAGATGTTTATGTCTTGTTATCTGTCTGATTTTTTTTCCTAAAATATCGGTCATGTAAACTTCTTTGATGTTTTTTTGGCGATTGACAAATGCAATTTTACTGGTCGCAATACCTGGAGTACCAGTTAACGTTTCAATTACGCTGTCACAGTATTTGAAGAGTATTTCCTCTTTCTGTGAAACTTTTCCGGTGAAGGTTTTTCCCATAATCACCTGATTGGCTGCAACATCCAGGAGCCGGAGTTCAAGCTTAATGGATTTATCTGACATAGTATATTGCCCGATGACTGTGTAGTCCGCACCAAGTTTTTTCCAGTTAATCGACTGATTACCACCATATTGTTTTTGTGAAACTATCTCAATGATACCGTGAAACTTGAGCGCTGAACCTAAGGTGGCAGCCATATTGCGACCAATGCGCTGCTGCTTTTGATCGAGGCCTTTATTGAGGAACCAGGGAACTGCGATAGAAATCTTGCGGATTTCAGGAGTTTCAATGTCGAGATATACTCTTCCTGCCCCGTTAACACTCTGTACAGCGCACAAAAGGAGGAGACAAGGTAAGCCCCAGGAAAAAAATATGTATTTGATAGAGTTTTTCATAATTATGGTATGAGTTTTCATGATCGTTTAACTACTTTATACTACCAGGTCTGAATCGCAACCCAATTTCGTATCTCTGTTTTTTCATCGCCGGTGGGATAGGAGGAAGTGGGGTTGCTGCTTTGATAGCCTTGTTGACAAATTGGTCGAAAACTCTGTTTCCGGATTTACTTTCAAAAAACATATTTGCAATTTCGCCGTTCTTTTTAATAGTAATTACAACTACTGCATTTAACGTAGTGTCTTTTTGCATAAATTCAGGCAGAGACCAGAACTGTAGTAATCTACTTGCAATCGCAGAATTATAACGGCTTGAAATTAAGCTTGAGCTGCCGGTAATTCCGGATGACGCTGAACTCGTTGTAGCTGGAGAAGATGTTGCCACAGTTTTTGTACTTTGACGCTTTACAGGTTTCAGCAGGTTTCGTTCATTTTCGAGAGCTTCCTTGGCTCGTCTGGCATTTTCTGCAAGAAGTTCCTCTTCTTTGAGGGCAGCTGCAAGCTGTCGTCGTTTTCTTCGTTCAAGCTCTTTTCGTCGCAAATTATTATCAACACGTTTCTTTTTTTTAATCTTTTTTCTTTTATAAGGTTTAAGAGAAATTGCTTTGGTGGGAACCGGTGCTATTTTTTCTGTCACTTCTGCAATTGGCGCAATCTTTTTTGGCTTTATAATCTTTTTAGCAACAGGTAATGGTTTAGATAATTCTTCAGATTTAATTGGAGGAGGAGTTGCTACAGGTTCAGCAACGGTAATGAGACTAACTGTATAAATATCTGCAAATTTAGGTTTGGCCTCAAATAAACCAGGCAGATAGAGCGCTCCAATAACAACAAGAGTATGTAGACCTATTGCAATATTTAATGGGAGTTTCCATTCACCAGCAACCATATTCATCGTCCGAATCTGTTGAATCACGCTATCTAGTGTCTGTCCATAAATGGCCATTTTTCCCTAACCCTTCGTTGCTTTCAAAATTTAATCCTCGGAATATCACATATATGCCTGTGGTTAAATTCATCAAGCGCCTCGATTTAGTGTAGATAGCGTAGACTTCGAAATTGCTCATCCATGGACAGACACTGTCTAATTTTTCTCCGGTGGTTTTGTAATCATCCCAATTTTATCAAAGCCAACAGCTTTGATGTCTGCCATGACAGTAATAACATGTCCGTAGGGAACATTTTTATCAGCCCGGAGAAAGATAGGTTGATCTTTATTGGCGGCGTAGCTTTTTTTTAGCTCCTGTACCATAAGAGCTCGCACCTGAGGGATGTTGTTTATGCTGATTTCCCCTTCTTTGTCTATTGTGACTACGATGGGCTTTTCTTCCTGCCGTAAAGATTTTGAAGTTGTTTCTGGCAGGTCAATGTTCAGACCCTGGGTCATCATTGGTGCGGTAATCATGAAAATGATTAAAAGAACCAGCATCACATCCACGAGCGGTGTTACATTGATTTCAGAAACCAGCCCTCTTCTGCCATTTCCTCTTATTGGTCCCATGGTTTTTTACACCCTGCTTAAAAGATCTCTTTCAACGAGGTTGAGGAAATCGGTTGAAAAGTGTGAAATCTCATCTTCAATTTCAATCAGTTTATTGGCAAAATAATTATAAAAAATTACGGCAGGTATGGCTACTGCCAGGCCGGCTGCAGTTGCAACGAGTGCCTCCGAAATACCAGGAGCGACGACAGCTAGAGAGGCAGATCCTCTTTGGCCAATATCGTGAAATGAGGCCATGATACCCCAAACTGTGCCAAAAAGGCCAATAAATGGAGTTGCACTGCCGGTGGTGGCTAAAAAAGGAAGACTGCTGCCAAGTTCGCCTAGTTTTTGGGAAGCAGATTTTCTGATGGAACGCTTAAGATTATCCATTGTTGCAAGCTGCATATCGAGTGTTTCAGGCCTATTGGTATCTTCTCTTCTGGTGCGAAGTTTATTAATTTTTTGTAACTCTCCAAACCCAGCGACAAAAAGCGCGGCCTGTGGGCTATACTCAAACTCCTGAGCAGCTTCGTGGGCATCATTTAAATTTGATGAAGACCAGAACGTTTCGAGAAAATCTTCTGAATCGAGGCGTACTTTTCTAAAGAGTCTTGCTTTCATAACAACAATAGTCCAGGAGACAAGTGAAAAAATCAGAAGTGTGAGCATGACAAGCTGTCCAACAGGGCCAGCATGAAAAATCATATCAGTAATGGATAGCTGCACAAAAAAACCTCTATCAGTCTGCAGCGAAAGAGAAATTCTTCCACGGCATGACCCGGATAACCCGGTTATTTGAAAGATAAAAAATGAAATTATTTTGGTGAGTTGAACTTTGAATATCTTACCTGCTTTTTGTAAAAATTCAACTGGCAATGATCAGTTTTTACTTAACTACTCTGAAAACCTCATTTTACGATACAATGAGACTGTTAATGCTATGAATTGCTTTGTTTCGTGTTGCTGATAAAAGAGCATGCAAACTCCACCTGTACCGCGACCTTCTGGTTTACACGTATGGAGCCTTTTAAAAAACAGACGTTAGAGATAATCTCCTTGATGTCTACTTTTATTTGCAGAATGTCTCCAGGAAGAACAGTTCTTTTAAATTTTGCATTACCAATACGTGTCAATACCGGAACAGTGTCAGACTGAGTGACATTAGCGAAATCTGTTTTAGCCATGAGAAGAGCACCACTTTGAAAAATAGCTTCGCAGAGGAGTACTCCTGGCATCAGTGGGTTGTCCGGATAATGACCTTTGAAAATATCAAGGTTTGCCGGGATGGTCTTTTCTGTGAAAATAGATCCGTTTTCGCATGACACAATTCTATCAACCCAGAGAAACGGAGGTCTGTGGGGGATGAGTTTTTGGATTTCCCTTAAATCGCTCATATTTAGAGTCCACCAGTAATTTCGAGTACTGAGCCGGTAATATAGCCAGCTTTTTTACTGGCTAGAAACAGTACAGCGTCAGCAACTTCCTCTGGTGTTCCAAATCTACGCATTGGAACCATCTTTTTATATGAGCTTAATTGCTCCTTATCAAGATCCTGGATAAAATCAGTAGAAATAAACCCGGGAGAAAGAGCATTAACTGTAATTTTCTTTCTTGCCGTTTCTCTTGCCAGAGTCTTGGTCAGGGCAATCTGTCCCGCCTTTGAAGCACTGTAATTGGCCTGTCCAGTAAAACCGAGTCGTGCAACAGGAGAGGTAATATTGACAATCCTCCCGTATTTATTCTTCATCATGAGCAAAACAGCCTGTTTTGTCATAAGAAATGTTCCCGTGAGATTAACATCAATGACGCGTTGCCATTGTTCTGCTTTCATGAGTGCAAGCAGGCTGTCGTTTCGAATTCCGGCATTATTGATGAGTATCTCAATGGAGTTGTATTTTCCTTCAATTGTCCTGAAAAGATCAGTTACAGCAGATTCATTTGAAACATCGCACCGAAAGAGTTCAAAATTGTCTCTATTGGACTTATTGTCCTGGATAAACTGTTCTGTAGAGTCAACAGCGCCGGAGTAGAGGCCAATGACCCTTGCACCATTTTGAAGAAAAGCCTCGGCGATACTTTTACCAATACCTCTTGTTGCTCCAGTGACAACCGCAATCTGTCCTTGAAAATCATCCATTGTCTT
Organism: uncultured Desulfobulbaceae bacterium; assembly: GCA_947311315.1. GTDB lineage: Bacteria > Desulfobacterota > Desulfobulbia > Desulfobulbales > Desulfocapsaceae > Desulforhopalus_A. The sequence continues at coordinate 14,833 of CAMZKN010000160.1, forward strand.
CACCATCAGGCACGGAGGTAACAGTCAACATCGTTTGAGACAATGACGCCATAGTTAATTGCTCCAAGCCAACCTGACATGATAATACCAACTGAGCCGACATGAAAAAGTCCTCCAACTTCTTTGAATATGGATCTGGAGATATCAAGGCCCTCAAATTTGGTTCCAAAAGAGGTTCCGTGGGTGTGCAGGGTATAGTCATTGAACGTCTTAGGCGTGGAAGCTTCCATCCAGTCAATCTTTTCTTTTACCCCGGGAAGGTATTTTTCAAGATCGTTTACAGAGCGCGTGATAAGATTTTCCTTTTCCTGTTTGTATGTGGGTTCGTCAAGATGAGCCCAATCTTCATATCGACTATTCATGGAGGTAACGATAGTGTAACGATTTAACCCTGGGCGTGTTTTAGGGTAATAAATGGAAAAAGTCTTCGACCTGGTTTTCATATCGAGAAGTTCAGATGAATTGAATTCAGGTGAAGAAGAGGTGAAGAGGAGATCTCCAACATTTTCAATTTGTTCACCATCTTTTATGCCGAGATATACCTGGCAGCTGGAATTATTCACCCTGATCTTGTCTGCGAGTTCCAGAAAATCATCTGAATATATTTCACGGTCAGTGAGGTTGTGTATGGTGTTGGTTATCCCGCTGTTTGATACGACCGCTTTTGCTTTGATAGTTTTTCCAAGTACGTGGACGCCACAGACCTTTCCTTTCTCAACAACTATTTTATCAACCTTGGCGTTTGTACAGATGGTGACACCGTTTTTTTCCAGTTCGTCGCTCATCATACCAATGAGCTTATCTGTACCTCCTTCAAAAGTGAACACACCTTTGTTCATGAAATTGGAAAAAACTATACCGTAGGTGATTGCCGGATCGTCGAGAGTGGATCCATTGGCGTAGGTTATCGGTTCCATGAGGAGTCGATGAACATCAGATCTTCCCGGAAAAAAACGTTCGAATAGTTCTCTGGTTGTGATTGTTTGATCGTCGTAGAAATTCATGGCCGCTATTGTTTCAAAAAAACTGTCAATCGTTTTAGGAGAAATTTTGAAATGCGTTTGCAGCAAGCGGGTAAAATCCTGTTTGTCAAAAGTAGTTCGCAATGAAAACTGTGGGTTATCGAAAACAATATCCTTTAACTGCACAATGGAGTTCATTATCGCTCTGTTCCAATATTTTTTACAGGTTTTTACCATCCCATAAGGAAAACCGTGTAAGGAAATATCGAAAATGTGCCCCTTTCGCTTGAACCAGGTAGCAAGTCCACCGAGTCTATGGTGGTGTTCGAGGAGAAGGATTTTATGGCCGCAATAGGCGAGGCGATTGGCTGTTGTAAGACCGCCAAGGCCGGAACCGATAACGACAACATCATATGAATCATCTAAAGAGGAGAATGTGACAGGCATAGACTACAATTTGAAAAAGAAGTTAATAGGTATGAGGTAGCACAATTTAATCAAACATAAATGGCTGCTAAGTTAGCTTTACAGCTTGGGCAGTACATGTTGATTGACAATTGACACCCCACTGAGCATTGAGCCAATAATACCAAGAAAGCCCTGATCAGTTCCAGCAAGGAAGAGATTGGAAAAACCGATATCGCCATCTGGAATTTTTGCAGGGCTACCATAAATAGCACCTTCAATTTTAGATGTGTACCTTTCTATGGTGATTGGCGTGAAGGTGTTTTCATATACAATATTTGCACGAAAACTGCCAATCAAATTCGTAAGCTGTTGTGACGATAGTTGTGATGTGGTCTCTTTTTGTTGTGTATATTTATCGGGTTTTTGATAGAGAGACGCCCATTTGTCGTAGTTAGCAAGGTGTGTGGAGCGGATTTCAATATGGTCCTGAGGGGCCAATCCTTGAAAATGAGAGGGGAAACATATAACACCACTTGAAAAATCAACATAATCGACGGGTTTTTGATAGTTAAATGCATTACCCTGACTATAAAAAATAATTGTTTTATTTTGTTGAATGTTGAGTTCTTTAGTGTTTTTTAGTCGGTAGATAGTTTCAACGAAGCCAAGACGGGTTTTTTCGTGGGGAATTACCTGGGATTCTGGAGACAATAGTTTCAATGTTTCAAGGTGTCCAACAGTTGATAATATGTTGTCGCATTCTATGAATTCACCGTTGTGTAGTTCTACTCCTTTGACGTCTCCATTATTATGCAGGATTTTTCGTACTCCACATGACTTTCTCAGAGTTCCACCAAGCTGTTCGTAGTGAGTGAGGAGGAGGTCAAGAAAATCTTTTATCGTGCCCTCTGGACGAAACATTCCTTCGAGAAAAATTGCTCTGAACATGATTGCAAACTGGTTGAGATCCATGTCCTGTTCGTGACTTGAGCCATAAAACATCAGCGGGCAGAGTATCATATCCGTCAGAACTGTATCACCTAAGAATCCATTGAGAAATTTCCTGGCCGAGCGAAAAGGGGAAGGCAGGAATGGGTCAAAATCTTCTAAGAAAGTGACAAGGGAGCAAAATTTGTCTGCACTTTTGGGGAACGTATTGCAAACATCAGATTCAAACAGAGTGAAATCATTAGAGAATTGAATGGTTTCTCCGCCAGTAAAAACTACCTCACTCTGATACTGCTGGCAGAAAGATAAATTTCTTCGACGAATTTTTAACTGTCTGAGTAACCTGTTTAGTGGAGCTCTTTTTTCTTTTGGTTCTGCGTAATTCGTTATAGCGTGCAGCCCTGTCTCGTATAGCACAGAATTTCTATAAAAATAAGAATTCAGTCCACCAATACGAGAGTGTTTTTCTACTAGAAGAACGTCAGAAGTAAAGCGTGCGGCTCTTATGGCAGCGGCTATACCAGAAAGCCCGCCACCAATAACGAGAAAAGGGGTTTTCACAACATCAGGCGTTTTTTAACAGTGGTTCCAGGTAAGTAACACAGCTGTTTAAAGAAGCCAGGTGTGGATAGTCTTCTTCCGGAATTTGTAATTTATGTCGCTTTCGCAGTTCCATGACGATATCAAGAAAGTCCATGGAGTCGAGATCAAGTTGATCTCTTAGGGGTTTATCAGGGTCAAGGTTGTCGAAATCAGCTTCATCGTCAATATCTTCAATGATTTCAAGTACCAGATCTTTAATTTCTTCACTTGTCATGTAATTCTCTCCGCATTCGACGTGTGTGGTGTAAAAATATTCTCTATTTCACTTCAAAAAAAGACATTCAGGGTATTTCTCTTAAGGGAGTTTCAGGTGCTGCAGTAAAAGAAAAGCTAAATAACTTTGATGTAATGAAAGTTTCTGTTCATTAACAGCAAAACACTTCCTATAACATACCTGAGCAATCTTGGTTATAATTATTTTAAGTAAACAGAGAATAAATTTTTTCAGGAAAACTTTTTTATAATAACAGTTGAATTGATACCAAGCATACCAAATGAATTGTTGAGAATTGTTGAGATTGAATCAATTTTTTTCGATTCGTTGATAATGAGATTTTTCATATCACACGCCGGATCCAGGTTTTCGATGTTGATGGTCGGGTGTACTATGCTGTCGTCGAATGCAGGGAGGTTGCCTGCAAGTTCAAGAACACCGGCTGCACCCATGGCATGGCCGATAATGCTTTTGGTGTTATTGATATATGTTGTGTTGCTCTTGTCAAAAACTGTGCGTATTGCTTTGCATTCTTCAGTGTCGCCCTGCTTGGTACCTGTAGCATGTGCATTGATAATGTCAATATCTTCAGGTTGGAGGTTTGCCCTTTCAAGTGCAAGTCGCATACATTCAGCCTGGCGCTTGCCATAGGGAAGTACGGGATCCCTTGCGTCAGAATTCATTGCGTAACCAACTATTTCTCCATAGATATGTGCTTTTCTTTCAAGAGCTTTCTCCAAAAACTCGAGGGTATAAACACATCCTCCTTCGGATATGACTATGCCGTTTCGGGATGAATCGAAAGGGCGTGACGCTTTTCTGGGATCATCAGCACTCCCCAACGCGCCCTGGGCTTTAAAGCTTGCAAAGATACCAAATGAACCAACAGATTCGGAAATTCCTCCCGCGAGAGCCATATCTACTTCACCAAGTCGCATCATCTGGACGGCCTGAATAAGTGATGCATTACCAGCAGCACATGCAGCGCCTATTACATAATGTGGGCCGGTTATTCCAAGGTTGAGGGTAATTTCACCTGCTGGATTATTTAAAACTGTTCTGGGATTGTGGTGATGTGTCCAGTAATCCACATTGTAATCGTAGTTGCTGATATTATATACTTCGTTTTCAGTTTCTACGGTACCATGCTCTGTTAATCCTATGTAAACGCCAATCTTAGAAGGATTGTAATCAGTGATTTGAAGATTGCCGTTTTTTAAAGCTTCGTTGGCACAATAGACACTTATACATCCTGCCCGGGTTCCCTTCTTGTTTTCTTTCTTTTTTCTGTAAAGGGTCTCGGGAAAGGAACAAATTCCTGCAGGTGCTTTTCCAAAATATCTCAAATCAACTTCTTGAATTTCGCTGACCCCATTGATTAGTTTTTCTCGAAACTCTCCAATATTTGACGCATTTGGAGCAGTAAGGCCAACACCGGTTATGACAATTCTACGATTTTGCATTTTCACTAAATAAGTAATTAAATTTATGATGAATACCTTGGGAAATCGAAGTATTTGCCAAAGTTGTAAACAAAGGGTTGAGAGTTTAGAGTAGTTTTGTGGAAAATTCAAGATTAAAGAGTCGCGACTCTCTTGGGAATGTCTCAAACCTCCATGTATATTTGTGGGCTCCTTTGCAAAACTGTAATTTTGCAAGGTAACCTGGGTCGTATTAATGAGTCAGTTGATTTAATAGGATTTTTGTCTGATATCGAGGCATATGGAAAATTTTACCACAGGCATATAGTTGATATTCCGAGGATAAAATTTTCCATATAACGAAGAGATCGGG
>CAMZKN010000161.1 GCA_947311315.1 uncultured Desulfobulbaceae bacterium
ACAAGCCCCCCTCTTATCCCCCCGATGGGGGGAGGAGAATCTAAGGCATGGGCGGTTCCTGCAAGCTACAGTGCCATCTTTGCAAAAAAAACACTTCAGGTTGTCTCATTTTTGTTGGTAAGCGTTTTCTCGCGACTGGTACTTGTTTGTGAGATTTTTAACTGATTCTCAGGTAGTGGAGAGTAAGAATCTACAAGGGGTGTTGTGGGGGCTTGGGGGAGAAAATCCCCCGGCTACCCGATTATCTTCTGGTCTTATGAGTTTTTAAGATAATTTTTCAAATCTCTGTAATAATTTTCGTGTGGGCCAAGCATGATTAGTTCAAGATTTTCATCTTTCAATCTGTATGAGACGAGATATAGGATTGCCTTAATTTTAAATTTGTGAATAAAGATCCCTCGGAGATCACCTTTTTTTTCGACTCCGAGAGATGGATTACCAACGATTGTGTTAATTTCAGCATCAAGTGCTAATTTTTCTTTTTTACGCAGCTTTTTTACTTTGTTTTGGAATGATCTCGATTGTAAAATTTTCACTGTAATCACCCCAAATTGTACTCAGTCATTTCTCCTTGCTCAAGTTCTTCCATTCCAATTAGGATCTCTTTTATTAAATCGTAAGTTAAGTCAGGATTTTCTTCGGCACATTTCCCGATTCTTGCCCAATGTTCAATTTGGCCGGTAATTGACCTGTGATCAACTCTACTATACTTCCGTGCTTCCTTTACTAAATCCTCAGAAACTCTCACTGCTGTAGCCATGTTTTGCACCCCCCAAATTTTACAATATTATGTTAGCACAATAAAGCATAACATAGCATATTGCAACATTGTTATTCGTCTTGCCTGGAGATAACGTTGAGCTAACTTGCCGCAACATTTGCAACAAGATGATTGAGTTACTTTTGAGTATTTATGGAAGAGAAACGCTAAGCATATGCGACCTTGATGCCTGCTTTGGCTTTTTTAAAACCCCGACCTCTTTAAGGTAAAATTACAGTGACCGTGGTTTACCAAATCGTGTCAGCGGCAGAAGTTCTACCCCCAATATGCTGAAAAGGATAAGTACACCACCGGAAAGCTGTATCAGCGTCAGATGTTCTCCAAGAAAAAGAATGCCGCCAAGTGCAGCAAACACAGTTTCCGAGCTGAGAATGATGGCTGCATCGGCGGCGGGTGTAAAGCGCTGGCCAATCACCTGGAGCGTAAAAGCCATTGCCACGGAAAAAAAACCCACGTAACAGATGCCAAAGGCCGCGCCCCGAATCTGTTCAAAATCAGGCGACTCAAGGAAAAAACCGAGAACAAGCCCACCGAAACCACAAACCAGAAACTGTGTTGCAGCAACAACAAGTGGTGCTCTGGTTCTGGAAGCAAGTATTCCAATCAGAATGACATGGCAGGCCCAGAAAACAGTACTTGAAATCACCCACAGATCGCCGATGGCAAAATCAAATCCGTCGGCACCACTTAAAATATAGGTGCCTATAAAACAGCAGATTGAAGCGGGCCAGATGATGAAATGAACCTTACGTTTTAAAAGAAATAGACCTAAAACAGGGACAAGAGGGACATAAAGTGCCGTCAAAAAACCGGCGTTTGTTACAGTTGTGCGGAGGATACCGTGTTGTTGCAGAGTTGCAGCAATGAGCAAAACAAAACCTGTGAGGACAATACCGAACCAATCTTTCAACTCAAATGTTCGATCCTCACGCTCCACTCGAATCAGTTGCCTGATGCCAAAGGGAAGAATAATCATTGCACCGACTAAAAACCGCGCACCGGTGAAGGTTATGGTACCTAAATCCCCGGTACCGATCTGCTGGACGACAAAACTGCTGCCCCAGATCATTGCGGCAAGAGCCAGCAGCAAATTTGCCTGTATTCTTGTCATTGTTCACCATATTAATTTTCATGCAGGTGCATACACGCCAATTCACCCGCAAAAGTTCGTTGTCTGGCGCGGCAGTATAATGAGAAAGTACGATTTATCAATAGTGATGGCCTCATAAATGCTACTTTTCATTATCATCACTATTGCTTTCATTTGAAATACAAATTACTGTTAATGAAACTGTCATAAAGAGTGTGATACGACTACACCAACAGATACGAGGGCATGTCCCATGGATATTCTGTCCCAACGACAACACAAAATACTCGATCTTGCAAAGGAAAATGGCAAAGTCGAAGTTGATGAGCTTTCCCACACCTTTGATGTATCTCCTCAAACCATCCGAAAAGATCTCAACGAGCTTTGCGACAAACAACTGCTGCAGAGAATTCACGGTGGAGCAATCGTCGGCTCCGGCATTGAAAATGTCAGCTACGATGCACGTCGCCTTCTTGCACCCGGCCCTAAAAAAGCCATTGGCAAAAAGGCAGCAGAACTCATCCCCGACAACAGTTCGCTGCTGATCAATATCGGCACCACAACGGAGCAGGTTGCCCACTCCCTGTCCACCCACCGTGGTCTCCTTGTTATCACAAACAATATCAATGCCGTTGAAATTATGAAACATTTCCTCGGCATTGAACTCATTATTGCCGGCGGCCAGGTGCGCCGTTCAGATGGCGGTATTATCGGAGGCGCAGCGGTGGATTTTATCAGCCAGTTTAAGGTTGACTACGCAGTCATAGGCGTTTCAGCAATTGATGAAGATGGCGCTCTTCTTGATTACGATTTCCGGGAAGTACGGGTGGCTCAGGCAATAATAAAAAATGCCAGACACGTTATTTTAGTGGCCGATACGATGAAACTTAAACGTAATGCACCTATTCGAATTGGCCATATTTCTATGATCAATACCATCGTCGTCGAAGAAACACTGCCTAAAAAGCTGCAAAATATCTGCAAAGAACACCTCGTCCAGGTCATTGTTGCCAAACAGTGATAGCACCGAAAAAGGTTAGTGTCTATAATTTGATTCTTTACTATCGTTTTCGCTTGCCTCAACATTTGTTTTCGGTTAATTATCAATTAAACTTGCATTCGAAAGTTATTATGTCATAAGCTGAAACCAACTCCTGAAAAAGGAGAAACTGTTATCAGGGTCTTGTTCGAATTTATCTTTCCAACGGGACTTCCGGACAACCAGGTGGTGGTTATGAAAACTGCTCTTTACGATATGGCAATTATTGGCGGCGGCATTAACGGCTGCGGTATTGCCCGTGACGCCGCCGGGCGTGGGGTATCGGTATTTCTTGCAGAACAGAACGATCTGGCAAGTGGTACTTCTTCTGCCTCAACCAAGCTCATCCACGGCGGCCTCAGGTATCTTGAGTATTATGAATTCCGCCTGGTACGGGAAGCTCTGCACGAACGTGAAGTTCTACTGAATGCTGCTCCACATATTATCTGGCCTCTGCGTTTTATTCTCCCCCACCATAAAGGTCTGCGACCAGCCTGGCTGATCCGCCTTGGCCTCTTCCTCTATGACCATATTGGCGGCAGAAAACTCTTACCCGGTACAAGCCATGTCGACCTTCTCACCGACATTGCCGGCCAGCCACTCAAAAAACAATTCCGCAAAGGGTTTGAATACTCTGACTGCTGGGTCATGGACAGTCGTCTGGTCACCCTGAACGCCATGGATGCAGCCAGCAAAGGTGCAAAAATATGTACCCGAACACAACTGCTCACAGCAACACGAAGAGATGGACTATGGAAATTAAAACTCCTTGATAAAAAGAGTGGCAAACAATTTTACATCGAATCAAAAGTCCTGATCAACGCATCCGGCCCCTGGCTTGACGAACTTTTAACCCATATCACCCACAGCGCAACCAGAGAACATATCCGAATGGTCAAAGGAAGCCATATCATTGTCAATAAATTGTTTGATCATGAACGGGCTTACATCTTTCAAAATGAAGATGGCCGCATTATTTTTGCAATTCCCTATGAAGACGCATTTACCCTGATCGGCACCACAGATCAGGATTTTCACGGCAATCCCGACGAGGTGTCCATTTCCGAAGAGGAGACGGATTACCTCTGCAAAGCTGCATCCGAATACTTTGTGACCGAGATCACAAAAGGCGACGTCGTTGGAAGTTTTTCTGGCATTCGCCCACTTTTTGACGATGGTAAAAGTGAGGCCAAGGCGGCCACCCGTGATTACGTACTCAAGCTTGATGCAGAGGGAAAAAAGGCCCCGCTCCTGTCCATCTACGGTGGCAAAATTACAACCTATCGTAAACTTGCAGAATCTGTACTCGAGAAGGTTGCACGTTTCCTGCCTGAGACGGATAGTGAATGGACCGAACAGAGCACTTTTCCGGGGGGTAATTTTTCTCCGGATAACTTTGAAGACGAAGTACAGGAGTTCAGAGATCGCTTACCATTTCTCACACATAAACTGGCCACCAGGTTATTTAGAACCTACGGCACCTGTGTCTATGAAATGAGCAGAAAAATCCAGGACAAAAATGACCTTGGCACACCATTCGGCCACGATCTCCACCGCTTTGAAGTTGACTATCTCATCGACCACGAATGGGCACAGTGCGCCGAAGACATTCTATGGAGGCGGACAAAACTCGGCCTTTTCCTGACAACCGACCAAACGCAAACACTCGACAAGTACATAAAACAAAAGACAGAGGGCTAAGCACACCTTTTACCAGTAAGAGATGAGGAACAATAATGCAGCTTGAGCTTCGCAATGTATGTAAAAAAGTCGGTAATGATTTCCATATCTCCGACGTATCGCTCATTTTTGAGCCAGGAACCTTGAATATTCTTCTCGGTCCCACCCTTGCCGGCAAAACTTCGCTGATGCGGCTGATGGCAGGGCTGGATCAGCCAAGCTCTGGTACTGTCCATTTCGGCGGTCAGGATGTCACCGGTGTTAAAGTGCAAAAACGCAATGTGGCAATGGTCTACCAGCAATTCATCAATTACCCCAATTTGAGCGTATTTGAAAATATTGCATCCCCTTTACGCATAGCAAAAATTCCCGCAGATGAGATCAAAGAAAGAGTAGCCAAAGTCGCCAGTTTGCTTAAACTGGAAAATATGCTCAGCAGATCCCCCCAGGAACTCTCAGGAGGACAGCAACAACGAACGGCGCTCGCCCGTGCCCTGGCAAAAGAAGCGGATCTTGTTCTTCTGGATGAGCCCCTTGCCAACCTCGATTATAAATTGCGGGAAGAATTACGGGAGGAACTGCCGCGTATCTTTGCAGAAACCGGCTCAATCTTTGTCTACGCAACAACTGAACCTTCCGAGGCTCTACTCCTTGGCGGCAGCACAGCGTCTCTGCATGAAGGCAAAGTGACACAATTCGGTTCAACCATTGATGTCTTTTCCAGGCCACAAAACCTGATCACAGCGCAGATCCTCTCAGACCCGCCACTGAACATCCTGCCGGTCACTAAACTCAACAACCGCATGCTCTATAAAAGCCACGTTGAAATTCCACTTCTTGGCCAGTTGCCACAACTCCCCGATGATGACTACACCATCGGTTTCAGACCACATCATCTCTATCTGGAACGAATGTCTGAAAAAGCAATCGGTGTTAAAGCAAAAGTCGTAGTAACGGAAATCACCGGTTCGGAGAGCTACATACATATCGATGTGGCAGGCGTTCGATGGGTTCTTCTCGCTCCAGGTATCCACAACCTGGACGTACACGAAACAATAGAAATTTTCATGGATCCCGATCAATTTTATGTGTTCGACAGAAATGACCTTCTTGTCGTTACACCGGAAAGCGCTGCTGCCGCTGGAGGGACAAAGTAATGGCCAACATAACCTTAAAAGATATCGCCCATTCTTACACTGGCGTTTCGGATAACCCTGACGATTATGCCCTGAAAAAATTAAACCTTACCTGGCGCGATGGTGGGGCTTATGCACTTCTCGGCCCATCCGGTTGCGGCAAAACAACTCTACTCAATATCATCTCCGGCCTGCTGGTTCCAACAAAAGGCCAGGTACTCTTCGATGACGAGGATGTAACCAAGCTTCCCACCGAACACCGTAATATTGCACAGATATTCCAGTTTCCGGTTATCTACGACACCATGACAGTGTTCCAAAACCTTGCCTTTCCACTAAAAAACAGGGGCAGAACGAAAGAAGAGATAGAGCCCAGGGTTATTGAGCTTGCCAAAATGCTGGGGCTGGAAAAAGATCTCCATACCAAAGCACAACACCTGACAGCCGACGCCAAACAGAAAATATCCCTTGGTCGCGGTCTGATACGACAGAGCGTCAACGCTATTTTATTTGACGAACCCCTCACGGTAATCGACCCGCAACTCAAATGGGAACTGCGCTCCCAGCTCAAATATCTGCATAAACAGTTTGGCTTTACCATGATCTACGTCACCCATGATCAGACCGAGGCCCTGACATTTGCCAACGAAGTCATCGTCATGTATGAAGGTGAAATTGTGCAGGTGGGTACACCTGAAGCACTCTTTGAACGACCGGAACACACCTTTGTCGGTTATTTTATCGGCTCACCTGGAATGAACATATGCCCCTGCGAATTACGAGGTGACAGAATAACCGTTGAGGGGCACGAGATTGTTCTCGATCGTACCTATCCGCCCCAGCAATCAAACAGCAAAATCGAACTCGGTATACGCCCGGAATACTTGAGCCTTGCACAACCTGGCGAACCGGGGCTCCCTGTAAAAATCATCAAGGCAAGCGATGTCGGACGACACATGGTCATTCGAGTTGCGCTGAATAATCGGGAGTTCAACGTCGTTACCTCTGACTTTGAAGGCATGACAAAAGACAAGGCAACACTTATTATCGATACCGCCCACGCCAATATCTACGCAAACGACCATCTGATAACAGGAGAAAAAGCATGATAGAAAAACAGATTAACCAGAAGGCATGGTTCATGGTTCTGCCTGTTTTTCTTCTGGTGGCTTTTAGCGCGATTATTCCGCTGATGACAGTGGTTAACTATTCGGTTCAGGACACATTTGGCAACAACCAGTTTTTTTGGGTTGGTATGGACTGGTTTAGAGAACTCATCCACTCGGAACGATTCCACGACGCCTTCCTCAGACAGATTATGTTTTCGGGTATTATCCTCTCAATAGAGATTCCACTGGGGATTGTCATTGCTCTTGCCATGCCAAAGGAGGGCTGGGGCGTTCCCGTCTGTCTGATTTCCATGGCCCTGCCCCTGCTGATCCCCTGGAACGTTGTAGGGACTATCTGGCAGATATTCGGCCGGGTTGATATTGGCCTGCTTGGCCATAGTCTTGCGGCTCTCGGAATCGATTACAATTACACCCAGGAACCGATTGCGGCATGGCTTACCATTATAGCCATGGATGTCTGGCACTGGACCAGCCTGGTTGTCCTGCTCTCCTACGCCGGACTCTGTTCCATCCCCGATGCCTATTACCAGGCGGCAAAGATTGATGGCGCCTCCCGTTTATCGGTTTTCCGATACATTCAACTGCCCAAGATGCAGCGGGTGTTACTCATTGCCGTACTGCTTCGTTTTATGGATAGTTTTATGATCTACACAGAACCCTTTGTTATCACTGGTGGCGGCCCCGGTAACTCCACTACATTCATGTCCATCGACCTTGTGAAAATGGCCATCGGTCAATTTGATCTCGGCCCGGCTGCGGCCATGTCTCTTATCTATTTTCTCGTTATCCTCCTGCTCTGCTGGATCTTCTACACGATAATGAGCAACGTGGGCGAAGAAAGCTCGAACGGAGGTGTCTGATATGCGCTGGAAATGGTTAGTCCCCACACTCTATATTATTTTTCTTTTGCTACCGATATACTGGCTTGTCAATATGAGTCTGAAAACCAACCAGGAAATCCTGTCCATTTTCAGCCTCTGGCCGCAGAACCTGACATTTGACAATTACAAGGTGATTTTTACCGACGCATCCTGGTATTCGGGCTATATCAATTCAATGATATACGTCTCCATGAACGTTGTGATTTCCGTAACTTTTGCCCTGCCTGCAGCCTATGCCTTCTCAAGGTATACCTTTGTCGGTGACAAGCACCTTTTTTTCTGGCTGCTCACCAATCGCATGGCTCCGCCAGCGGTTTTCGCCCTGCCGTTCTTCCAGCTCTATTCGTCCATTGGTCTCTTCGATACGCATATCGCAGTGGCCCTTGCCCACTGCCTCTTTAACCTGCCACTTGCAGTCTGGATTCTCGAGGGTTTTATGTCGGGTATCCCAAAAGAGATAGATGAAACCGCCTTTGTCGACGGTTATTCCTGGCCGAGATTTTTTGTGAAAATATTCATCCCAAATATCGCATCCGGAATCGGCGTCACCGCATTTTTCTGTTTTATGTTTTCCTGGGTTGAACTGCTTCTGGCAAGAACACTCACCGCAGTAAACGCCAAACCGATCTCCGCAATTATGACCCGTACAGTTTCTGCCTCCGGTCTCGACTGGGGAGTACTTGCTGCTGCAGGAGTTCTCACTATTGTACCGGGAGCACTCGTTATCTGGTTTGTCCGTAACCATATCGCCAAGGGTTTTGCTCTTGGTCGCGTATAGAGGAGCACACTATTATGACTTTCAACTGGATGGCCTGGACCACACCTACCGCGACCTTTTTTATTGTCATTTTCTGTATGCTAGTCGGTATGACCATATGGGAAATAAAATGTCCCGGCGGTGCTCCACGCCAAAGTATTCTTCATTTTGAAACCACCAGGGGTGACAGACTCTTTGTCTCCCTGCTGGGCTCAGCCTACATTCATATTATCTGGCTGGCACTTTTTGCCAGTTTATCCCTCTGGTGGGCATTTGCAATTGCCTGTGTATATGCGCTATGCGTATTCAGATGGGTGTAGTGCCGTAGTCTGTAATCGAGTTGTTTCGTTCTGTCACAGTGTCACCTAAGTGACAGGAAAATCGCAAAACAATAGAGGAGAAGATCGATGATCAAAAGACTTGTAACCGCATCAGCTCTCGCTGCCCTGCTCGCAGGGCCGGTCGGAGCACAAGCCGGAATGGATGAGGCAAAGAAATGGGTCGACAGTGAATTCCAGCCCTCCACTCTTTCCCAGACGGAACAGATGAAAGAGATGGAATGGTTTGTAAAAGCTGCAGAACCATTTAAGGGAATGGAAATTAAGGTAGTTTCTGAAACCATCGCCACCCACGAATATGAATCAAAGACTTTAGCCAAGGCCTTTACCGAAATTACCGGCATCAAAGTTACCCACGATCTCATTGGCGAAGGCGATGTCATTGAAAAACTGCAGACCCAGATGCAGTCCAATAAAAATATCTATGATGCATACATCAATGACTCTGATCTTATCGGCACCCATTTTCGTTACCAGCAAGCCGTTCCACTCAGCGACTGGATGAAAGGTGAAGGAAAAGATGTGACGGATCCGATGCTTGATGTCAATGACTTCATCGGCATATCTTTTACCACCGGCCCGGACGGTAAAATTTATCAAATCCCGGATCAGCAATTCGCCAACCTCTACTGGTTCCGTTATGACTGGTTTAAACGCCCTGACCTCAAAGCCAAATTCAAAAAGATTTACGGCTACGAGCTTGGTGTACCTGTCAACTGGTCCGCCTATGAAGATATTGCTGAATTCTTTACCGACAAAGTAAAAGAAATTGACGGCAAAAAAGTATACGGCCATATGGATTACGGTAAAAAAGATCCTTCTCTTGGCTGGCGTTTCACCGATGCATGGCTCTCCATGGCCGGTGCTGGCGATGCGGGTATTCCAAACGGCCTTCCCGTTGATGAATGGGGTATCCGTGTTGATGGTTGTCGTCCGGTTGGTTCTTCTGTCAGCCGCGGTGGTGCCACTAATGGGCCTGCTGCTGTCTATGCACTCACCAAATATATTGACTGGCTTAAAAAATATGCGCCACCTGAAGCTGCCGGCATGACCTTTTCCGAAGCCGGACCTGTTCCTGCCCAGGGTGCAATTGCCCAGCAGATTTTCTGGTACACTGCGTTCACCGCAGACATGGCCAAGCCCGGAACCCCGGTTGTTGACGAAAATGGCAACCCCAAATGGCGCATGGCTCCTTCACCACATGGCCCATACTGGTCCGAAGGTATGAAACTTGGTTATCAGGATGCCGGTTCCTGGACCCTGATGAAATCCACACCCGTTAAACGTCGTAAAGCCGCATGGCTCTATGCCCAGTTTGTTATCTCCAAGACAGTCAGCTTGAAGAAAACCCATGTTGGCCTCACGCCCATCAGGGAAAGCGATATCTGGGATGCTTCTTTTACCGAGCGTGCCCCAAAACTTGGCGGCCTGGTGGAATTCTACCGCAGCCCTGCCCGTGTTCAGTGGACACCAACCGGTACCAATGTACCTGATTATCCGAAACTTGCTCAGCTCTGGTGGCAAAATGTTGCCGATGCGGTAACCGGCGACAAGACTCCGCAGCAAGCCATGGATTCTCTCGCTACACAGCAGGACAAAGTAATGAAGCGAATTGAACGTGCTGGCATCCAGGGTGAATGTGGACCAAAACTGAACAAAGAGCAGGATCCATCTTACTGGCTCAACCTTCCAGGGTCTCCCAAGGCAAAAGTTGCCAACGAGAAACCACAGGGTATGACAGTTGATTACGATGAACTCGTTAAAAGCTGGGCTGCTGCCAAGAAGTAGGCATTAGCCAAAAAAGATTTTGTAGTTCTTTGACAAAGTCTCAGCATAGGATAGAGAACAGGCTGTCGGCCCAGGCCACAGCCTGTTTTTTTTTTGCACCAAATACACACGTCCCAAGTTTCTTTTACAGGAGACACTCCATGGCAAAATATATACTCGCAATCGATCAGGGAACAACTTCAAGCAGAGCAATACTTTTCAACGATCAACTTGAAATTGTTACAGTGGCCCAACAGGAATTTGAGCAATTTTTCCCACAATCGGGCTGGGTCGAGCATGATCCCGAGGAGATATGGAGCTCAACACTTGTCACCTGTAAAAAAGCTCTTGGCCAATCTCAAATTGCGCCGGAAAATATCGCAGCAATCGGCATCACCAACCAGCGGGAAACAACCATCCTCTGGGATAAAGCCACGGGTAAACCTGTGCATAAGGCCATCGTCTGGCAGGATCGCAGGACATCCGAATACTGCGCTGAGCTGCGAAAAGCAGGCCATGAAACGATGGTCACAGACAAAACAGGACTTCTGCTCGACTCGTACTTTTCCGGTACAAAAATCCGCTGGATTCTCGACCAGATTCCAGGTGCACGTGAAAGAGCCGAAGCTGGTGAATTACTCTTTGGCACGATCGACACCTTTCTTCTCTGGCACCTGACAGGAGGAAAAGAACACGCAACAGATGCCACCAACGCATCTCGCACCATGCTCTTTAATATCCACGATAACTGCTGGGACAGCGACTTACTCTCACTTTTAAACATACCTCCATCGCTGCTGCCCGAGGTTAAAGACTGTTCTGCGGATTTTGGCATTTCAGATCCAGCTCTTCTTGGAGCAGCTATTCCAATTGGTGGTATTGCCGGAGACCAGCAGGCGGCCCTTATCGGCCAGGCATGTTTTGAACCTGGTATGATTAAATCAACGTATGGAACCGGGTGCTTTATCGTCCTGAACACCGGCAATCAGGCCGTTCGATCCAACAACAGGTTACTGACTACCATCGGCTACCGATTAAACAATACAACTACCTACGCCCTGGAGGGCTCAATTTTTGTGGCAGGCGCCGCAGTGCAATGGATGCGTGATGCCATGGAGCTGATCGAATCCGCTTCTGAAACCGGCAAACTTGCCCGCCAGGCCGATACGAATCAGGATGTATATCTGGTACCTGCGTTTACCGGCCTTGGCGCTCCCCATTGGGATGCCGATGCCAGAGGCGCCATTTATGGTATTACCCGTGCCACTGGTCCTGCTGAACTTTCAAAAGCTGCGCTCGAATCGGTCTGCTACCAGACCAGAGACCTCCTCGAAGCCATGCGCGGCGATTGGAAAAAGATGGGTGAAACAGTTTTACGGGTCGATGGCGGTATGGTTGCTTCAAACTACACCATGCAGTTTCTGGCCGATATCCTCAATGCTCCCGTCGATAGACCTGTCATTTCGGAAACCACCGCACTGGGAGCTGCCTATCTGGCCGGGCTTTTTACCGGACTTTTCCCGCCACCGGAACAATTCAGCACTTCATGGAAAAGGGATAAACGTTTCACTCCGAGCCTCGACGAAACGGTGCGAAAGCGGAAATACAGCGGTTGGCAAGACGCCATTCGGAGAACCCTCAGTGTTTCAAGTGAGTAATATTTTCATTTCATATGAACCTTATATCTATTTCACTTGAAATATTATTCCGGCCGGATTAAACATGCGTGAAAGAATTACTTGTGAGTACCTTGAAAAAAGGAGTGATAACTATGCATCCACCTTCTAACTTAACTCTATCAAAAGCCGGAGAACAGGTCATTGAGACCGAAGTTCTTATCATCGGGGGTGGTGTAACTGGCGCTGGCATCATGCGCGATCTCTCTCTTCGTGGGGTATCAACTCTTCTTATCGATAAACACGACCTCTGCGCAGGAGCTTCCGGCGGCAACCACGGCCTTCTGCACTCCGGTGCCCGCTACGTATCGGGCGATCTGCACTCGGCCATAGAATGCAGAGTGGAAAATGAAATTCTAAAGCGAACAGCATCACAGTGTATTGAAAAAACCGGCGGCTTATTTGTGGCCATTGAAGGAGATTCACCGGAGTTTGCCGAAAAATTCCCTGCTCTTTGCGCTAAAGCCTCAATAACTTGCGAAGAACTCTCTGTCCAGGAGGCAAGGATACAGGAACCTTTGCTTTCTGAAAAACTCTTTAAGGCTTACCGGGTACCGGATGCCACCATCGATCCCTTTCGGCTTGCACTTGAAAATGTCGCCCACGCACGCGTAACAGGTAAGAGCAATTATCGCCCCCACACCGAAGTACTCAGTTTTGAAATAAAAAGTGGTGAAATAACTGCCGCAATCTGCCGCGACAATCGGACAAACGAAATTTCACGTGTTCGTGCAAACCAGTACGTTAACGCTGGTGGAGCCTGGGCCATGAACATTGCAAAACTTGCAGGTTGCAGCGATATCAGCCTGCTTTACTCAAAAGGAACCCTACTGGTCAGCCATGACCGTCTGGCGGGACATGTCATCAACAGATTAAGATCACCTGACAATGGCGACATCCTCGTTCCCGGAGGGACAGTTTCGGTTTTGGGCACAACATCCATCCGCACTGAAGAACTTGAAAACGTTCACCCGACCGTGGAAGAGATAGATCTTAATGTCAAAGAGGGTGCAGCAATGATGCCGATTCTTGCCACCACCAGATACATCAGGGCCTTTTCCAGAGTTCGTCCTCTTTTACAATCAACTTCAGGTGAAGACGACAGAGAAGCAACCAGAGGATTTGCTCTTGCGGATCACACAGGCCAGGGTCTGACTAATATGTGTACCATCACCGGCGGAAAACTGACAACATACCGACTG
Source organism: uncultured Desulfobulbaceae bacterium (assembly GCA_947311315.1). Lineage (GTDB taxonomy): Bacteria > Desulfobacterota > Desulfobulbia > Desulfobulbales > Desulfocapsaceae > Desulforhopalus_A. Next base: position 13,478 of record CAMZKN010000161.1, read on the forward strand.
ATGGCAGAAAAAACATCCGACCTCATTGCAAAACGACTCGGCAACACCAACACATGCCAAACAGCAACCACACTCCTGCCAGACGGTGAGGCATGCAAATGGACAGAACCCGGTGCATCGCCAAAATACTGGTATACAGCAAATGATCCGGACGACATGATACTCTGTGAATGCGAAATGGTACCACAATCAGCCATTGATGAAATTGTACGCTCAGCACCCGGTGCTGAAGACGAAATGACTCTTGAAGCCATTGCTCTCAGATCACGGGCCGGAAAAGGCCCCTGCCAGGGTTCTTTCTGCGGCATTCGCATCTGTTCTCATCTTTATGATTGCGGCCACTACCACGATAAAACCGGGCTGTACCATATGCGCGATTTTTTTAACGAACGATTCAAAGGCACACGAACAATCATCTGGGGACAACAGGCAGCTCAGATGGAACTCGCAGAAGCATTGCATTGCGGCCTGCTCGGCCTTGATAACCTGGTGGACGAGTAAGGTATTTACTCTGGAGATATGGAGATGAAAGAGGAAGTTCGACACTTTGAAAGTGAGCTGGCCATAATAGGTTCTGGCATTGCGGGATTTGCGGCATCAATTTTTGCCTTAAAACGAGGGATAAAAACCGCCCAGATAGGCAATACAGGAGCAGTGGCCTATACCACCGGCTACCTTGATTTGCTGGGAAAAATCGGCGGATCGACCGAGATTATCACTGATCCATGGAAGGGGCTTGAACAATTACAAAAAAACCAGCCGGATCACCCTTTAAGCAGAATCCCGATTGATGATATTCGTGCAGGTTTTGACCAGTTCACCGATTTTCTTAATCAGGCCGGGATTGGATACAGCGCACCACTTGACCACAATCTCACAGCTCTTACCCCTGTCGGAACCCTAAAACCCACACTCTGTGTCCCGGCCACAATGGAACCGGGGATACGGGCACTGAGTGACAAAACCCCTTGCATCATAATTGATTTTAAGGGATTGAAAGGTTTCAGCGGCCGTCAGGTTGTAGCAAACCTCAAGGAGAACTGGCCTGGTCTCACCACGAAAAGGATACATTTTCCTGAGATGGAGAAAGGAGAAGTCTATCCGGAAGTGATGGCCCGTGCACTTGAGGTTCCAGCCACCAGAGAAAAACTCGCAAAACTCTTAAAAAATGGTGCAGAAGACGCACTTATCATTGGACTGCCAGCTGTTCTTGGCATGCACAACCCCGATCTGGTTCGGGCGGATCTTGAAAAACTCACAGGACTGAAGATCTTCGAGATTCCAACCATGCCACCATCGGTTCCCGGAATTCGTCTACGGGAGATGTTCGAACAGGTTTTTCCCCACGAAGGGTTAACCCTAATTCCCCAGCAAAAAGTTGAAACACTTTCATTTGATGACAAGGGGGCAACTCTTTATTTAAAAGACAACTACGGCCCAATCACTATCCACGCAAAAAGTGTGCTCCTTGCTACCGGGAGATTTTTAAGCGGTGGCCTTGAAGCGCATATAACGGGGATAACTGAGACATTACTCGATTTGCCGGTAACACAGCCGAAAAACCGAACTGACTGGTACCAGGACAAATATACAGACAGCCGTGGTCACGCACTACATAAAGCAGGGATCGAAGTCGATGAACTCTTCAGGCCCCTTGGCCAAAACGGTAAACCATACAACAAAAGGCTCTTTGCAGCGGGCATTATCCTTGCCCATCAGGACTGGATACGGGCCCGTAGTGGAGCGGGGATTGCCATTGCTACCGCCTATAAAGCGGTTGAGACAATCCACAATTATATATCCGAACATTCCAGCGCAAAAGAATAGCCATGTCGAAACCAACAATTCCAACCATCAATTTTAAAGAAAAAGCGATGGAACTGCTGCCACATGGAGCAAGTTTTGAGGCATGCCTCACCTGTGGTCTCTGTTCATCCGGCTGCCCGGCATCCGGCCTTGAAAACATGGATCCGAGAAAATTCATTCGCATGGCCATGCTCGATATGAACGAGGAACTATCGACCACGCCTTGGGTCTGGTGCTGTACCCAATGTAAACGGTGCCAGCATGTTTGCCCCATGAGTATCGATATCTCACAACTGGTCTACATCGCCCGTGGCAACTGGCCCCAGGAATTAAAGCCCACCGGTATCGTCAGATCGTGCCAGGGTATTCAGGCCACTGATTCAACCAGTGCCATGGGGCTGCCTCCTGAAGATTTTGTCTTTGTCGTCCAGGATGTACTTGAAGAGGTACGTGATACCCAACCTGATTTTGAAAAACTTCAGGCCCCAATGGACAAAAAAGGTGCTTTTTTCTTTGTCAACCAGAACTCCCGGGAACCGATGAGTGAACCGGATGAAATGGTTCCACTCTGGAAAATATTTGATGTTGTCGGCGCCGACTGGACGTATTCATCAAAAGGTTGGGCCGCCGAGAATTTCTGTATGTTTACAGGCGACGATGATGCCTGGTACTCCGTTGTGAAAAAACGGGTCGACGCGGTCAATGATCTTGGCTGCCAGGTCTGGCTGAACACCGAATGCGGCCACAGCTACTACACAATGTGGAACGCTTTAAGCCGATTTGGCATAGAGTCCAATTTTAAGTTGGAAAGCCTGATTACCTATTACGCCAAATGGATACGGGAAGGCAAACTGCCAATCAATTCCGACTGGAATGTGAATAATATCAAATTTACCGTCCAGGATCCCTGCATGATCGTCCGCAAGGCATATGGAGAATCAATAGCTGAAGATATGCGTTTTGTCACCAGAACACTGGTCGGCAAGGAGAACTTTATCGACATGCAACCCAATCGCAGCGCCAACTACTGCTGTGGTGGTGGCGGTGGATTTCTCCAAGCGGGAATGACAGAGCAGAGGCGGGCTTACGGTAAACGTAAATTCGACCAGATCGCCACCACCGGCGCCGCCTACGTGCTCACACCCTGCCATAACTGCCACTCCCAGATGGAGGATATCGGCCATCATTACGGCGGTGATTACGGTGTTGTCCATTTCTGGACACTGATCTGCCTCTCCCTTGGTATCCTGGGAGAGAATGAACGAACGTACCTTGGCCCTGATCTCCTGGCATTGATTGCATAAAAAAGCCCCGGTGGATCTCTACAGATCCACCGGGGCTAAATGCTACAGGTATAATTCTTTTTAAAAACTGGCACCAAGATTCAGATAACCTGAAACCTGAGTGCTTTCGGATTCAACCTTATTGGTACCAATTGGGCCGGTCCAGACATACGATTGCGTCATCGTGCCATCAACATCAATTTTGGCAGCATGAAAACCGAGTTCAAGAAACCAGATAGGAGTAAAATGGTATTTACCTGAGATATCTGTCCAGAATGCAGTCCCATCCATATCACTCTCACTCAGTTTACCTCCGTTCTCCCGCAATAGATGCTGATCTTTGTCATCAGCTTTCACGTAAGGCGCAAAGGAGACCGAACCGGTAAGGGAGAAATTCTGCGTAATATTGAGATCAGCACCAACCATCAAATACGGCATGTGATAGGAAATATCGTAGGCAATGCCAACTCTTCCATCTCCAACATAGTCAAAACCGGAGAGTCCAGAAGGGGAGTATTGCCGGATCAATTTCGCATCATAGTCAAATTTCTGATACTGATAACCAAGGCCACCATAAAAGGCAAATTTCTGATTTTGTACAAAAGTATATTCGACATCAAAATCAAAGATTGTGGCATTAAAATCGGAAATCTCAGAAGTGGAAAAGATATCAAGCCGACTTGGATTCGAATCGGTGATCCAGTCTGAATCTTCCATATTATCATCAGGATCGGTCACATTTTTTTTCAGAGAAGTATTGATCTTCCAATTGCCACTAAAGGAGGCAGATGCCGCAAATCGAGCCAAAACAACATCGAGCGGCCATTTCAATTCACTAAAAGGAAAATACCCCTCAATTGTCTGCCCATCCATTGTGACGGGATAACCTATCTGGTATGTGGTATCACCATCCAATATTTCTGTACCTATGGAGATCGACCATTTGGGGCTGTTAGTCTTCGTTGTCACAGGCCCGGGAGCTTTAACAGGGGCCGGGACTACAGCCGGGCCTGAAGCACCAATTGCAGATATCGGGGATGTGATTGTCAGGGCCAGAAACATACCAAAAGTGAGAGCTCCACCTCTTTTGATCAGTCGCATGAATTTTTCCTCTAATAAAAGTATAATAAAGACCTACTGCATATAAAAGGCAGTAAAACACATAACACCTCTAAAATAAAGAACTAATTGCTATTAGAAAAAAAATCCTTCCAATAGCGCTCTTTTTCCCTTGCTCATCGAAGCGATACACCTTTTAGGTTCTGCCAATATTTTCTATCGTGTTTTGCTGTGTTGTGTTTGAAATTACACAAATGCGCTTGCAGTTTTTATGTAATGTAATATCAATATATTATGATCGCAAAGTAGCATTAACATGACTTTCTTTTCCTGGTAAGTACAGGTTGATTGAGCTGTTGCAGTCTTCTGTAGAGAGTACGGATACCAATTCCCAACTCGCTTGCGGCTGCAGTTTTTCCTTTAACCGACCAACCATGACGGTCAAGTGTTGAGACTATTACGTCCAGTTCACTGGTGCCCAGGTTCAGTGGAGTTGGAGAGTGAGACCCCTTAATGTTCATCCGGGTGTCCACAAACCTGTCAGGCAAACTCTCTGGAGTGAGAATATTGTCAGTGGTCATATTCACACTATACTCTATTATATTCTGGAGTTCCCTTATATTGCCGGGCCAGTCATGATCGTTAAGAAGAGATAAAGTTTCAGCAGAAATAGAACTGACATTCCTGTTTAATTTTTTATTATATTCCTGCAAAAACAGGTACGCGAGGATTTCAATATCCTCTTTCCTTGTACAAAGAGGGGGAATGTTCATAGGGATGACATTAAGTCTGTAGAAGAGATCCGAGCGAAACTTCCTGTTTTTAACGAGTTGCTCTATATCCTGATTTGTAGCAGCAATTATACGAACATCAATGGGTACTGGAGCCACTCCACCAACTCTTTGTAATGAAAAATCCTGGAGTACATTAAGGAGCTTAACCTGCAGATGAAGTGGCATTTCGCCAATTTCGTCTAAAAACAGCGTACCGCCTTCCGCCAGCTCAAACCTTCCCGGCTTGCCACCTTTTTTTGCCCCGCTAAAGGCTCCTTCCTCGTAACCAAAAAGCTCACTCTCAAACAGTGTCTCCGGAATACTACCACAATTCACCGCAACGAAGGGTTCATTGCTCCGCTCGCCCGATGAATGGATGGCCTTGGCCAGCAGTCCTTTGCCCGTACCAGTTTCCCCGGTTATCAGGATTGTTGAAAGAGAATTGGCCATTTTTTCCGCCTGTTTGCGCAACCTCCTGACGCCACGACTTTGGCCTTTGATACTATCCAAAGTTATATTACCAACCGGCGATTTCTTTTTAATCCCAGAATCTTGCTTGTTTTTATCCATACGAATGTAGATGACAGCCCCATCAAAACTCTCAGATTCACCAATTGGTAACGAGGAAACAAAAGCTTTACTGTTATCAATACGTACAGTGATGTCGGTCAATGGACACCCTTCAAGAATCTTATCAGCAATCGGCTCCGGGAGAAGATGATAGATGGATCTGGTGTAGAGATCACAAAATGAAAAGAGTTTCAGTGTGGAACTATTGCACTGAACAATGGCACCTGCATGATCAACTGTGAAGACCGAAGAGCGAGAGAGATCTATTGTACCTTGCAACATCCTGGCATTCATGTCAAACAACCTGCTTTGTTCTTTGGTTCGTACAGTGTCAGTAACCCATTCAGAAAAAAAACCAACCGCATTGACATACACGTTAGTTTCTCTGGTAATTCGGTCATGTCCCTGCTTGGAAAATGAGGTGAAGGTTACAGCTCCTATTGTAGAATTACCCATCCTGATGCTTTTCAGGATCTCTATCGTGGCTGGACACTGCCCTTTGAATCTACACCCGGCACAAGCCTTCATGTGACCAGGCTTATTAACCAACACATTGCCATGAGCCATAACTTCTTCAATTGATGGCGCATGAACAGTACGTCCTTTCTCTTTAAGATAGGTCTCAGTACAGGAAATGAGACGACTCTTTAGATCAAATACAGCAATATCAATATTAAATACAGTGGAGACAATCTCCGTCATTCTATTGAGCTCCGTCGTGTATTTCTGCAACAAAGTCATCCCGATCTCCGCCTGGATATTTATAGTATGGGAATATGGTACCGGCTGGTGCTCCCGAATTTCCCGACACATGTCATGCTGACAAACCATGTGACATATTGACATATATTTTTGTCAAATCCGACATGTTTTTTATACAACAATATTGTTTCAACTTTTACAGGAAATTTTCTATTTATATATCACATTGATATTACGTCTATATTAGATATTCAGTATGACTAAAAAATTAACAAGAAGAAAAATGGCATGAAACATGCTTGTAGCCGAACATCACATAACTTATCACGACACATAAAACAAACCCTTTCACTGGGAAATATATTAACCGGAGGATGTCACTCATGATACAGAAGCAAGACCTATTATCCCTTGAAGGCAAAGTAGCGATTATCACTGGCGGTGCTTCCGGAATTGGCCTGGCAACCGCCCAGCTACTCTCAGCCCATGGGGCTAAAATTGCTCTTCTAGATGTGAACCGGCAAGGCATGGAAGAGGCTGCGAAAATTTGTAAAGAAGGGCGGGATGCTTCATTCTTTCGCTGTGATGTAACATCTTCCAAAGACGTACAGAAGGCTGTAGACGCAGTGATGGAGAAATGGGGACAAATCGATGTTCTTTTCAATAATGCTGGTGTGACAGTACGTAAAACAGTCGTTGATCTCACAGAGAAAGAATGGGATTTTGTTCTGGATGTTGGCCTAAAGGGTACCTTTCTTCTCTCTAAGTACGTTATTCCAATCATGATAGCCCAGGGCAGCGGTTCAATTATCAATACTGGTTCCGGCTGGGGACTCAAGGGAGGCGATCTTGCAGCGGCCTATTGTGCTGTCAAGGGTGGGATTGTCAATTTAACACGGGCCATGGCAATTGATCATGGACCGCAGAATATTCGTGTCAACAGTGTCAATCCAGGCGATACCGACACAACAATGCTCAGGGACGAAGGCGTTCAAACGGGGGCAGTAAACGATGGAACCAGTGAGGAAAAATATCTGGAGGAGTGCGGAACAGATCGCCCCCTCAAACGAATAGGAATGCCAGTAGATATAGCCCAGGCTGTACTCTACCTCGCAAGTGACCTTTCTGGCTGGGTAACGGGAACCGCTCTGGTTGTTGATGGCGGAGGCATTGCCTGACAACTCTGCAGACAGTTTCATTGTAACAGTAAATCAGAAGTTTGAAGGCAACCCCGGTAACCAAACTGCACCAGCCCCAAAGCCAGCAGTTTTATGGTGCATCAAAAAATGCGTCGAATACGTGGAGACCACCACGGAGGAAGTAGTCATGGCAATGAAAGGATTTAAAAATCATCCCTATATACCAAACTCGGTACCAGAAGTTCAGCAGGAGATGCTCTCAGAATTAGGACTTGAGAGTCTTGAAGAATTACATGCAGAGATCCCTGAAGCACTCAAGCTGAAAAGTAAAATGAACCTGCCCAAGCCTCTTCTCTCGGAATTTGAGTTGAGAAAACATGTTGAAAAACTATTGGCAAAGAATAGCAATTGCTCGGACAATCTGAACTTCCTGGGGGCTGGTTGCTGGCAACACTATGTACCTGCTGTCTGTGATGAAATAAACTCCAGAGGAGAATTCCTAACGGCTTATGGCGGTGAGATGTACAACGACTTCGGTCGATTCCAGACTCTTTTTGAGTACCAGTCCATGATGGCTGAATTGCTGGACATGGATGTGGTAAATGTACCCACTATGGATTGGGCACAAGCTGCTGCCACCTCATTACGCATGGCTTCAAGAATAACCAACCGGAAGGAGTTTCTCGTATCGGAATTAATCGATAGGGAAAAATTCCTGATCATGAAAAACTACTGTGGCCCCGATATCACACTGATTGAAGTTGGCTATGATAACACCACAGGCCAGTTGGATCTCGAGGATATAAAATCCAAACTCTCTGACAATACCGCTGGCATCTATTTTGAAAACCCAAATTATCTGGGATTTATTGAACAGCAAGGCGAAGACATCGCCGATATGGTTCACACGGCTGGTGGGCTTAGTGTCGTAGGGGTCGACCCCAGCACCCTTGGTGTCTTATCGCCACCGTCCAATTACAAAGCTGACATTGTCTGTGGGGATCTTCAGCCTCTCGGCATCCATATGCAGTATGGCGGTGGACAATCAGGGTTTATTGCCACCCATGATGATGAAAAATTTGTTATGGAATTTCCTTCCCGATTGTTTGGCATCGTTCCGACCAGCGTGGAGGGTGAATACGGATTTGACGATATTGCCTACGACAGAACCTCTTTTGGTCATCACCGGGAACACGGCAAGGAATACGTGGGAACTCAATCAGCACTTTGGGGCATTACCGCAGGTGTATATCTCGCCACCATGGGCCCTGAGGGGATGAAAGAGCTGGGACAGGCAATTCTACAAAAGAACCTATACGCAATCGCTGAAATTGACAAAATTAATGGAATCAAAAGCTCCCGCTTTAACTCGCCAGGTTTTAAAGAATTTGTTGTCGATTTTAGTGACACCGGAAAAACAGTAGCTGAAATCAATACGACATTGCTTAGTAAGAATATCTTTGGGGGCAAGGATTTATCCCAAGAATTCCCACAGCTTGGTCAATGTGCTCTTTACTGTGTCACTGAAATACACAGCAAAGAAGAGATCGACAGCCTGGTTCAAGCACTTCGTTCGATTGTGTGTGCATAATATATTTCAGAAAAAACAGGATAGCTACCATGAAACGCATAGATAGAAGCGATAAAGTCAGAAATAATTTTCACCAGGCTAAATGGGACGAACCGATCATCTTCGAACTGAGCCAGAAAGGAGAACGGGGAATTCAGGTTCCCCGTGCAGAAGAAGACATTGTTACCCAGGTAGGAGATGGATTCTCTGCCATTCCAGCCACCATGAGAAGAGCAACAGGGCCACTTCTTCCAGAGATTTCTCAGCCAAGGGTGTTGCGCCATTACATGCGTCTTTCACAAGAAACTTTAGGTGCCGATGTCAACATTGAAATTGGCCAGGGAACCTGTACTGTCAAATACAGTCCAAAGGTCAATGACGCCCTGAGTCGTCTTCCCGGGATGGCTGCACTTCACCCTCTCCAGGCAGAAGAGACTGTCCAGGGTATACTTGAGATTATCCACAAAACAGACTGTTTCATGAGGGAGATATCCGGCCTTGACAGATTCACCTTCCAGCCCGGAAGTGGAAGCCATGCTATTTTAACAATGGCCTCTGTCGTTGCAAAATACTTTGAGGAAAAGGGTGAGAGTGAACAACGAAATGAAATAATTACCACAATTTACTCCCACCCCTCAGACTCTGCTGCTCCTGCAGTGAAAGGGTATAAAATTATCCATATACAACCGGATGAAAATGGATATCCTGACTTTGAAGCCTTCAAAGAAGCCGTCAGCGAAAAAACTGCAGCATTTTTTGTGGCAAACCCTGAAGACACTGGAGTCTATAATTCACGGGTAGTCGAGTTTACAGAGCTAGTACATAAACACGGTGGTCTCTGCGGCTACGACCAGGCCAACGCCAATGGCCTTCTTGGCGTAACCAGAGCAAAAGACACAGGCTTTGATATGTGCTTTTTCAACCTCCACAAAACCTTTTCGACACCACACGGTTGTGGTGGCCCCGCCTGCGGTGCAACAGGTGTTACCACGGAACTTGAAAAATATCTCCCTGGCCCACTGGTAGATCAGGTTGGAGAAACATTTACACTCAACCACAGCAATACTTTTGACCCAAAGAGTGTAGGTAAGGTTCGATCGTTTCTCGGAGTGGCTCCAGTTATTTTGAAAGCATATAGCTGGATAATGAGCATGGGCGCCGAAGGACTCTACGAAGTAGCCAAGGTCGCAGTTCTCAACAACAACTATCTGTTCAGGAAATTGATGGATATAGAGTGTGTTGATGCTCCGTATACCCCAGGCAAACAGCGGGTTGAACAGGTCAGGTACACCCTCGAAAAAATGACAAAAGACACTGGCATCACCACAGGTGATGTGCAGAGGAGAATGATGGATTTTGGCATGCATTACTGGTCCAGCCATCACCCTTATCATATTGCAGAACCGATGACCCTTGAACCAACCGAGACCGCATCAAAAGAGGATTTGGACGAATACATAGCAACACTCACGCAGGTTTTTAAAGAAGCGTACGAAAATCCGGCAATTATCAAGAGTGCCCCCAACAATAGCGTCTGCCACATGGTGGATGGCTCCGGCGTAGATGATCCTGAGCAGTGGTGCATCACCTGGAGAAGCTATCTCAAAAAAACTACCCCGAATCAGTAACGAAGATGAAGCGACTAGGCTTTATTGTAAATCCCATTGCCGGAATGGGCGGTCGTGTCGGCCTGAAGGGCACCGATGGCTTAGCCGAAGAGGCCAGACGAAGAGGTGCCCAACCAACCGCCATGGGCAAGGCGCAAAAAGGACTGGCTCAACTGCGGGAATGTAACTCAGCTCTGCAGATAATAACACCTGCAGGCAAGATGGGAGAGAATGAAGCGAGACGGGAAGGATTTACCCCGATGGTAATTAGCACACACGGCACCTCAGAAACCAGCGCCATTGATACACAGACAGCTGCGAGGAAAATGGTGCAGAAAGGTGTTGATCTGATTCTTTTTGCAGGGGGAGATGGTACGGCAAGAGACATCTATTCGGCAATTGGTGAAACGGTTCCGGTGGTAGGCATTCCCGCTGGTGTTAAAATTCACTCGCCGGTATTTGCTCAAACCGCTGAAAGAGGTGGGGAGCTGGCCAGACTCTTTCTCTCAGGCCAGCTTCACCAGTTTAATCTTGCTGAAGTCCTCGATATAGATGAAGAGGCATATCGAAATGGCCAGGTAAAAACAAAGCTTTATGGCTATCTGAATGTCCCCATCGAACGTACACGGATGCAAAATCGTAAATCTGGAACGCCACTTACGGAAAAGGCATCCCAGAACAGCATCGCTCTGGATATCTGTAATAACATGGAAAAGGACATAGTGTATCTGATCGGTCCAGGTTCCACCACCAGGCCGATCATGGATAATCTCGGACTCCCCTGCACTCTCCTTGGAATTGATCTGGTCATGAATCGTCAACTTATCAGCGCAGACGCTTCAGAGGAGACTATTCTCAAGGCAACTGAAAAGAGATTGTTCAAAATTATCATCACCCCAATCGGCGGTCAAGGATACATTTTTGGTCGCGGCAATCATCAGCTTAGCCATAGGGTTCTGGATCGGGCAGGTAAAAAAAACATCATTGTCGCAGCCACCCAGGAAAAACTGCTACGGCTCCGGGGAGAGCCGTTGTTAGTCGATACCGGGAACGAGGCAACTGATCAAATGCTGAGGGGCTACATCCGGGTAACAACAGGGTACAAGCAAGAGATAATCAGCAAGGTGCGATAAACATCAACATCACCCACAGAGGAAAGCGATGAATAGCGAGTCACATGCCCTGACAATCGATAACCTGCATAAACGTTTTGGAGACCTTGAGGTATTAAAAGGAACCAGTATGCATGCTGACAAAGGAGACGTTATCTCCATCCTCGGCAGCAGTGGTTCTGGAAAAAGCACCCTTCTCAGATGCATCAATCTCCTCGAAATCCCTCAGCAGGGCGATGTATATATAAATGACGAACTCATCAAGATGAAGGGAGTCGGTGACAAACGTAAAGCAGCTGACAAAAGACAGATCGAGAGAATCCGAAGTCGCCTCGGCATGGTTTTTCAGGGTTTTAATCTCTGGACTCACATGACCGCCCGCCAAAATATCATGGAAGGCCCCATCCAAGTTCTAAATGTAAAAAAAGCCGAGGCTGAAGAGAGAGCCATGACCTATCTCGACAAGGTAGGACTATCGGACAAATTCGAATGTTATCCAAGCCAGCTCTCCGGTGGTCAGATGCAGCGGGTCGCAATAGCAAGATCAGGGTAAATTAATGCTAACCGCCAACTCTTTCAATTGGCACAGGAATTTTTCGTCATTTTTAAGTGATCTAAAACTGCTCGTACGTCAAAGCTG